>NZ_FPCB01000036.1:0-75651 GCF_900116815.1 Methylobacterium sp. 174MFSha1.1
GACCAGTGATGGTGCGATCGGCTCGGCCTCCGGCAACCTCGCCATGACGCTGACCGCCGGCACCGGCTCCGCCACCCTGGACACCACCGCCAACATCGGTGCGATCTTCGGCAGTAACAACTCCACCACGGTCAGCCTCGACGGCGTCAACATCACCCTGACCAAGGGCATCGACGACGCCACTCCCGCTGCGCTGACGACCTCCATCAACAACCAGCTCAAGGCCGCCGGATCGAGCGTCGTCTTCTCGATCGCCAGCAACAAGGCCGTGCTCACTGGCACGAACGATGGTGGCGTGTTCCAGATCGGTACCGACACCGCGACGCAGTTGCTGATGGGCACCGCCCAGACGAAGGCGAACGGCACCTCGACCACGTTCGTGCCGACCGCCACGACACTCGCGACGGGCCTCGGCTTCGCTGTCGGCGACAGCTTCACCGTCAACGGTCAGATGGTGTCTGTTGGGCGGACCGACACGGTGACCTCGCTCGCACAGAAGGTCAGCACGGCCACTGGCGGCACGGTCAGCGCTACTTTCGATTCCTCCGCCCGCAAGTTCAACTTCACGGCGGCGGATTCCTCGACCGCGATTGTGCTTGGCGACGGCAGCACCTCGACCGCCAAGGTGTCCAACCTCGGCTTCTCGCTCCTCAAGAGCTTCGGCGCCGGCCAGGGAAACACGGTCGCGACGGCCGGCACCCCCCCGACCCAGACCTTCACCAAGAGTGCGCTGGACAGCAAGACGATCAGCGTCAAGGTCGCCGGCAGCAACACGATCAACCTGACGTTCGGCACCGCTGCGGGCCAGATCTCGACCCTCAATCAGCTCAACGCCGCCCTGGCCCCGGGCAATGCGATGGCGAGCATCGACAGCACGACCGGCGCGCTGAAGATCAGCACGACCAACGAGTCGGGCGCCGACAACCTGACCCTGTCGGCGAGCGGCACCGGTAACCCGTTCAGCTCTGCGACCTCGAGCGCAATCATCAGCGGTGACGGCGCGAACACCCGCAACAACCTGGTGAGCACCTACAACAACCTGCTCAACCAGATCGACCAGATGGCTGCGGATTCGGGCTTCAACGGCACGAACCTGCTGGCGGGCGACACGGTCAACGTCAGCTTCAACGAGAAGGGCACTTCCTCGCTCAAGATCTCCGGCACGCAGGTCTCCGCCTCGCTGCTCGGCATGGTCGCGGTCGGCCAGACCGACTTCCAGGACAGCAACTCGATCAACAGCGTGATCTCGACGATCAACAGCGCGTCGAGCCAGCTGAAGAACCAGGCCTCGACCCTGGGTGCCAACTTGGCGGTGGTGCAGAACCGGCAGGACTTCACCAAGCAGATGATCAACGTGCTCGATGCGGGCGCGGCGAACCTGACGAATGCCGACCTGAACGAGGAGGCGGCGAACTCGCAGGCTCTCTCGACCCGCAACTCGCTCGGCATCTCGGCCCTGTCCCTCGCCAACCAGTCGCAGCAGGGCATCCTGCAGCTCCTGCGCTGATCGGCGGGTTTCAGTCTCACCAAAGAAGCGGCCGGGGCTCACGCCCCGGCCGTTCCCTTTTGAGGCACGCTTCAGCCGAGGGCCGCCAGCCCCTCCGGCTTCTTCACCTCGATCTCCACGAAGGCGATCGGGTGGTCGGAGCCGTTCTGGACGTCGTGGCGGATGCCGGCCGGGCGGCGGTAGGACTGGCCGTGGGCGAGCGGCACCTCGGTGACCTGCATGCCGTCGTGGATCCGCAGCGTGCCCGCGGTGATCATCACCACGAAGTAGGGCCAGCCGTGCTCGTGCCAGCCGGTGACGGCGCCGGGCGGAAAATCCCAGCGGGTGATGCGGACGGTGTCGTCGTCGTGCTGGACGGTCGGGACCGCGGGAATCGTGCAGGCGAAGGCCATCGTACAAAAATCCTCAGCGGGCGGATTCGAAGCCGGCGAGCACGGCGGTCAGGTTCTCGCCGAGCAGGTCGGAGAGGTAGCCGCCCTCCTGCACCAGCACCGTCGGCAGGCGCAGAGCGGCGAGCACCGCGCCGATGCGGCGGAAGCCCTCCGTGGTGATGGCGAGACCCGCGAGCGGATCGTGCTCCGAGGCGTCGAGGCCGAGCGCCACCACCAGCGCCGTCGGGGCGAAGGACCGGATCGTGCGGGTGGCCGCGCCCTCCAGCACCGCCAGGTAGTCGTCGTCGCCGGTGCCGAGCGTCAGCGGCAGGTTGAGGTTGGCGCCGATCCCCTCGGCCTCCCCGCGCTCGTGGGCGTAGCCCCAGACGAAGGGGTAGAAGCCGCGCGGGTCGGCGTGGAGCGAGACCGTGAGCACGGAGGGATCGCGGTAGAAGATCCCTTGCGTGCCGTTGCCGTGATGCACGTCGACGTCGAGCACCGCGACCCGGGCGTGGCGCTGGCGCAAGTGCGCGGCGGCGACCGCGCTGTTGTTGAAGTAGCAATGGCCCCCGGCCCGGTCGCGATAGGCGTGGTGGCCGGGCGGGCGGCAGAGGGCGTAGACCGCGTCCTCGCCGTCGAGGACGGCTTGCGCCGCGCTCGCCGCGACGTCCGTCGCCGCTGAGGCCGCCGCATGGGTGCCCGGGCCGATCGGGCAGGCGGTGTCGACCGTGTGCCAGCCGAGCCGCCCGACGATGTGGGTCGGGTAGGTCGCGGCGTCCCGCACCGGGTGGATGTTGGCGATCATCTCGGCGCCGTGGTCGGGCAGGGCCTCCCAGGCCTCCCAGGCCTCGGCCATGAAGGCGAGGTAATCGGGGCTGTGCACCCGGGCCCGGGCGCCGGTGCCGTGGGCCTGCGGCGCCACGACCGTGTGATTGCCGGCCTTCAGCCCGGCGAGCAGGCGGTCGGCCCGCTCGGGCTGGTCGGCGGCGGGCTTCACCTGGCCGCGGACCAGGAAGAACTTCGGGTCGTGGCTGCGGTGGTCCTCGGAGTGGACGGCCTTCATGGGATCTCCAGGGTCAAGAGGCAGGGGTGAGGCTTCGCACCAGCCGGCCGACCTCGCGGCGCGCGACGCCGAGATGGTAGTCGACATGGGCGACGATCCGCTCCGGGTGGCCGGCCTCGATGGCCTCCAGCACCGGCTCGTGCGTGCGGGCGATTTCTTCGGGGTCGTCGTAGAGACGGCCGATCAGCCCGATCACGATCCGCAATTCCGAGGCCAGTCCGTCGAACAGGCGCAGCAGGCGGCCGTTGCCGGAGGCCGCGCAGATCAGCCGGTGGAACTCGTAATCGGCCTCGACGATCAGCGCAGGGTCGTCGTGCCGGGCGAGATCCCGCATCAGGGCGAGCTGGCGGCGCAGGCCGTCGCGGATCGCCGGCGTCAGGCGGCGCGCCGCCTCGACCGCGGCGTGGCGCTCGACGCAGAGGCGCAGGTCGTAGAGCTCGTCGACGTCCTGCGCGGAGAGTTCGCGCACGAAGAAGCCGCGCCGCGGCGAGGCCCTGAGCAGGCCCTGGCTCTCGAGCAGGCGCGCGGCCTCCCGCACCGGCGCCCGGCTGATGCCGAGCTCGCGGGCGACCGCCGCCTCCGCCACCTTGGCGCCGGGAGCGAGCCGCCCCTGCACGATCGCGTCGGTGAGCCGGCGCGCGACCTGGCGCACGAGATCGCTCTCGGCCAGCACCGGCAATCCGACGGGTTGGGACATCGCGCGCATCGCACCTCCGTGCCTCCATTGTGCAATGCGTAGGCGTCGATTGTCGACACTTTCAGCTTGATCGCCGCGCAAGGCCGGGTCAGTCTAGGCATATGCCGGGCGATGTCGTGTTCCGTCCCGCTCCTGCATCCGGTCGCCGGCGTGCGAGTTGTCGCGCCGCGCCGCTCACACACGCGAAGTCGTCGCGGCGCGCTCCGCCGCCGATACTCGCCCGCGAGGAGGTCCGATGCCGTCATCCGCTCATCCGCACGCCGACGAGGTGCAGCGCATCCGCGTCGATCTCGCGGCGGCCTACCGGCTGATCCACCGCCTCGGTCTCGACGACAGCATCTACACGCATATCTCGGCCCGGTTGCCGGGGCCGGAGCACCGTTTCCTGATCAATCCTTACGGATTGCGGTTCGAGGAGGTAAAGGCCGGCAACCTCGTCACCGTCGATCTCGAGGGCCGGGTGGTCGACGACCCCTGCGGCCTCGGCATCAACCCGGCGGGCTTCACCATCCACAGCGCGGTCCACGCCGCCCGCGAGGACGCGCTCTGCGTGCTCCACACCCACACGGTCGCGGGCGTCGCCGTGTCGTGCCAGGAGGAGGGGCTGCTGCCGCTCAACCAGTGGTCGATGCAGTTCCACGGCCGCCTCGCCTATCACGACTATGAGGGCATCGCCCTCGACCTCGACGAGCGCGAGCGCCTGGTGGCCGACCTCGGCGACAAGCCGGTGATGGTGCTGCGCAACCACGGCATGCTGACCTGCGGCCGCTCGGTCGCCGAGGCGTTCAAGCTGATGCACAACATCGAGCGCTCGTGCCGGGCGCAGCTCGCGCTGCAGGCCGCCGGCGCCCCGCTGATCCGCCCCCCGGCGGCGGTCGCCAGCAAGACCGCGGGCCAGTACGCCTCGTTCTACGACAAGATGGAGACGGGCCAGCTGCCCGACACCGAGTGGGACGCGTTCAAGCGCATGCTGGACCGCAGCGAGCCGGATTACAAAGAATAAACTGACAAAACACACCCGCTGCCGAGCAGAGCGCGGGCATCCTCCTCTCCCCGCGGGCGGGGAGAGGGCCGTGTTCCTGTTCAAGGAACACGGCAAGCCCGCAGGGCGAGGGTGAGGGGGGCTCGACGAGTGAGGCTCCTCCGGAAGCACCCCCTCACCCCCGGCTGCCGCCTCGCCGCGTCTCCTGAACGGAGACACGGCCCTCTCCCCGCCCGGCGGGGAGAGGAGGATGCGCGCGACCCAAAGCGTATGCACTTCTCAACGCCGCGACAGGGACCAAGGGAAACTCGACCGATGCTCAAGACGATTCTGGCCGGCACCGTGCTCTCCCTGGCGCTCGCCGGCACGGCTCTGGCTCAAGGCACGCCGAAGCCCGGCGGCATCGCCAACGCGGTGATCCAGCCCGAGCCGCCCGGCCTGATGCTGGCGATGGTGCAGAACGGCCCGACCCAGATGGTGGCCGGCAACATCTACGAGGGCCTGCTGCGCTACGACTTCGCCCTCAAGCCCCTGCCCGGCCTCGCCGAGAGCTGGAGCATGAGCGAAGACGGCAAGACCTACACCTTCAAGCTCGTCAAGAACGCCACCTGGCACGACGGCAAGCCGTTCACCGCCGACGACGTGGTCTTCTCGGTCGAGCTGCTGCGCCAGACCCATGCCCGCGCCCGCGGCAACCTCACCCGGGTGGCGAGCGTGACGGCGTCCGACCCCCACACGGTGGTGTTCACCCTCTCCGAGCCGTTCGGACCGTTCCTCGGCATCTTCGAGGTCGGCTCGCTGCCGATGATCCCGAAGCACATCTATGCCGGCACCGACTACAAGACCAACCCGGCCAACAACACGCCGATCGGCACCGGCCCCTACATGTTCAAGGAGTGGAAGAAGGGCTCCTACATCCGGCTGGTGAAGAACCCGAACTACCACGTCGCCGGAAAACCCTACCTCGACGAGATCTACTGGCACGTGATCCCCGACGCCGCCGCCCGGGCGGTAGCGTTCGAGACCGGCAAGGTCGACATCCTGCCCGGCGGCTCGGTCGAGAATTTCGACGTGCCGCGCCTGTCGAAGATCAAGGGCGCCTGCTCGACCACCAAGGGCTGGGAGTTCTTCAGCCCGCATTCCTGGCTCTGGCTCAACAACCGCAAGGGCCCGACCGCCAACAAGGCCTTCCGCCAGGCGGTGTCCTACGCCCTCGACCGGGACTTCGCCCGCGACGTGGTCTGGAACGGCCTCGGCAAGCCGGCCACCGGCCCGTTCTCCTCGACCGTGCGCTACCACGACCCGAAGGCCGCGAAGTATTCCTTCGACACCGCCAAGGCCAAGGCGCTCCTCAAGGAGGCCGGCTACAAGGGCGAGACCGTGCGCCTGCTGCCGCTGCCCTACGGCGAGACCTGGCAGCGCTGGGCCGAGGCCGTGAAGCAGAACCTCGAGGATGCCGGCATCAAGGTCGAGATGGTGGCCACCGACGTCGCCGGCTGGAACCAGAAGACCTCCGAGTGGGACTACGACATCGCCTTCACGTATCTCTACCAATACGGTGACCCGGCGCTCGGGGTCGGGCGCAACTACGTCTCGTCGCAGATCGCCAAGGGCTCGCCGTTCAACAACGTCGAGGGCTATTCGAATCCGAGCGTCGACGAGGCCTTCGCGAAGGGCGCGGTCGCGGTCGGCGACGGCGAGCGCCGGCCCATCTACGAGGCGGTGCAGAAGACCCTGGTCGAGGACGCGCCGATGGCCTGGCTGCTCGAACTGGAGTTCCCGACCATCACCCGCTGCAAGGTCCACGACCTCGTCACCACCGGCATCGGCGTCAACGACGGGTTCCGCGACGCCTGGATCGAACGCTGAGGAATAACGGCATGGTGGGCTTTCTCGCGCAGCGGGTGGCGAAGGGCGTCGTGGTGCTCCTCGCCATCGTGGTCCTGAACTTCTTCCTGATCCGCCTCGCCCCCGGCGATCCGGCCCTGGTGATGGCCGGCGAGGCGGGGGCCGGCGACGAGGCCTTCATCGCGCAGCTCAGGGAAAAGTTCGCCCTCGACCAGCCGCTGCCGAGCCAGCTCGGCGCGTATCTCGGCAACATCGTCAAACTCGATCTCGGCTACTCGGTGCGCCAGCAGATGCCGGTGGCGACGCTGATCGGCGAGCGGCTGCCGGCGACGTTGCTGCTCACCGGCAGCGCCTTCGCGGTCTCGCTCTCGCTCGGCGTGCTGCTCGGCGCGCTCGCCGCGCGGCGGGCCGGGACGCTGGCCGACACCGCGATCACCGGGCTCGCGCTCCTGTTCTACGCCACGCCGCTGTTCTGGGTGTCGCTGATGGCGATCATCCTGTTCTCGGTCAGGCTCGAATGGCTGCCGAGCTTCGGCTTCGAGACCGTCGGCGCCGGCTATACCGGGCTCGCCCGCGCCCTCGACATCGCCCACCACCTGGTGCTGCCGGCCCTCACGCTGGGGCTGTTCTTCATGGCGGTCTACGTGCGGATGACCCGCTCCTCGATGCTCGAGGTCTCGCGGCTCGACTTCGTGAAGACCGCCCGGGCCAAGGGCCTGACCGAGGGGGTGATCCAGCGCCGGCACATCCTGCGCAACGCGCTCCTGCCGGTGGTGACGCTGGCCGGCCTCCAGGCCGGGACGCTCGTCGGCGGCGCGGTGCTCACCGAGACGGTGTTCGCCTGGCCGGGGATCGGGCGCCTGATGTACGAGGCGCTGCTCCAGCGCGACTACAACCTGCTGCTCGGCGTCTTCGTGGTCTCCTCCGCGATGGTGCTGGTCTTCAACCTCGTCACCGACGTGGTCTACCGCGCGGTCGATCCCCGCATCGAGGTGGCGTGATGAGCAAGGCCGTTCCCCTGGCCGCCCCGGCCCGGTCGCGCCGCCGCGGACCGCTCGCCGCCTTCCTGCGCCATCCCGGCGCGGTGCTCGGCCTCGTGATCCTCTGCCTGGTCGTCGCCGCGGCGTTCCTCGCCCCGGTCCTCTACCCGACCTCGCCCTGGCGCATGGTGCAAAGACCCTTCGTGCCGCCCTTCACCCTGGAGCGGGTGCCGCTCGGCACCGACGCGCTCGGGCGCGACATCGCCGCCGGGCTGATGCACGGGGCCGGCGTCTCGCTGATCGTCGGCCTCGTCTCGACGCTGGCCGCACTCCTCATCGGCGTGCCGCTCGGGGCGCTCGCGGGCTATCTCGGCGGCCGGGTGGATGATGCCCTGATGCGCTTCACCGAGCTGTTCCAGACCGTGCCGAGCTTCGCGCTGGCCATCGTGCTCGTGGCGATCCTCCAGCCCTCGCTCTCCTCGATGATCCTCGCCATCGCGCTGGTCAGCTGGCCGCCGGTGACCCGGCTGGTCCGGGGCGAGGTGCTGTCGTTGCGCTCGCGCGAATACGTCCAGGCGGCGATCGTGACGGGGCAGACCACCTTCACCATCCTGCGCCGGGAGGTTCTGCCCAACACCCTGTCGCCGATCGTCGTCCTGGCCTCGCTGATGGTGGCGACCGCGATCCTCCTCGAATCCTCGCTCTCCTTCCTCGGCCTCGGCGATCCGAACCGGATGTCCTGGGGCTTCATGGTCGGGGCCGGCCGCACGGTGATCCGGCAGGCCTGGTGGATCACCGCCTTCCCGGGCCTCGTCATCCTGCTCACCGTGCTCGCCCTCAACCTGATCGGCGAGGGGCTGAACGACGCCCTCAACCCGCGCCTGTCCCGGGAGCGCTGACGATGAACGCCGTGAGCGACACCCGTCGGATCGCCGTCGCGGTCCGGAACTTGAGCCTCGCCCTGCCCGAGGGCGGCGACCGGGCGAACGCCGTCGACGGCGTCTCCTTCGATCTCGTCGCCGGCGAGATCCTGTGCCTCGTCGGCGAATCGGGCTCCGGCAAGTCGATGTGCGCCCACGCCCTGATGGGCCTGCTGCCGAAGGCGGTGCGGCCGGTCTCCGGCACGATCCGCCTCGGCGACACCGACCTGCTCGCGCAGGACGATGCCGCCTGGCGCGACACCCGCGGCCGGCGGATCGCAATGATCTTCCAGGAGCCGATGACGGCGCTGAACCCCCTGATGCGGATCGGCGACCAGATGGCCGAGATGTTCGAGGCCCACGGCCAGCTGACCCCGAAGGAGCGCCGCGCCCGCGCGGTCGCGCTCGCCGGGGAGGTCGGGCTGCCGAACCCGGAGCAGATCGTCCGCTCCTATCCCCACCAGGTCTCGGGAGGGCAGCGCCAGCGGGCGATGATCGCGATGGCGCTCGCTCTCGAACCCGCGGTGCTGGTGGCCGACGAGCCGACGACGGCCCTCGACGTCACGACCCAGGCCCAGATCCTGAAGCTGATCCGCGACCTCCAGCGCCGCCGCAATATGGCGGTCCTGTTCATCACCCACGATTTCGGCGTGGTGGCGGAGATCGCCGACCGGGTGCTGGTGCTGCGCCACGGACGGGTGGTGGAGGAGGGAGCGGCGCATGCCGTGCTCGGCCGGCCGCAGGCGCCCTATACCCGGACGCTGCTCGCCGCGGTGCCGACCATGGACCCGCCCTCCCGCCCGCCCCTCTCGGGGCCGAAGGCGGTCGAGGTGACGGGCCTGCAGAAGACCTACGTCACCGGCGGCGGGCTGTGGCGGGCCAAGAGGCGCACCGCGGCGGCCCGGGACGTGGCCTTCGCGCTCCATCGCGGCGAGACGCTCGGCCTCGTCGGCGAATCGGGTTCGGGCAAGTCGTCGGTCGCGCGCCTCGTCATGCGGCTGATCGAGCCCGATGCCGGCCGCGTGCGCCTCGGCGACACCGACCTGACCGGGCTCAGGGGCGAGGCCCTGCGCCAGGCCCGCAGCCGCATCCAGATGGTGTTTCAGGACCCCTTCGCCTCGCTCAACCCGCGCCGCAGCGTCGGGCGCATCATCGCCGACGGGCCGGTGGCGCACGGGGTGCCCCTGGCGGAGGCGATGGAACGGGCGCGCCGCCTCCTCGGTCTCGTCGGCCTCGACGAGAAGGCGCTGGAGCGCTTCCCGCACGAATTCTCCGGCGGCCAGCGCCAGCGCATCGGCATCGCCCGGGCGCTGGCGCTCGAACCCGAGGTCCTGGTCGCCGACGAGGCGGTCTCGGCCCTCGACGTCTCGGTCCAGGCGCAGGTGCTGGCGCTCCTCGAGGATCTGAAAGCACGGCTCGGGCTGTCGATGCTGTTCATCACCCACGACCTCCGGGTGGCGGCGCAGATCTGCGACCGGATCGCGGTGATGCGCCAGGGCGAGATCGTCGAGCTGAAGACCGCGAGTGCGCTCTTCGCCAATCCCGAGCATCCCTATACCCGTGCGCTGCTCGACGCGGTGCCGGGACGGGTGCGGCAGGCGGCGTGATGATGGACCGTCTGCCCTGCGTGCTGCTCAGCGCCACCACCGACATCCGCGGGCTGTACGGCGACGCGCTCGAGGCCATCGCCGACCGGGTCGAGATCCTCGACCATCCGGCGGAGAACCCCGAGCGGGTGCGCCTCGCGCTGGGCTGGCGCCCGCCCGCCGACGCGCTGCCGCGCTACCCCAACCTCGCGGCGCTCTGCTCGATCGCGGCGGGCGTCGACAACCTGCTCGCCTGCCCGGGCCGCCCGCCCGACCTGCCGGTGGTGCGCGTCGTCGATCCCGACCAGGCGCGGGCGATGTCGGGCTTCGTGCTCTGGCACGTCGTCGGCCACCAGCGCCGCTTCGATGCCTACATGCAGAACCAGCGCGACCGGGTCTGGCGCCGCCTCTGCCCGCGGGACGCGAGCGCGGTGCCGGTCGGGCTCCTCGGCTACGGCAAGATCGGCCGGCGCGTCGCGGCGGATCTGGCCGCCCTCGGCTTCCCGGTGCGGGCCTGGAGCCGGAACCCGCAGAGCCCGGATCCCGGCGTCACCCACTATCACGGGCCGGACGGGCTCCCGGCGATGCTCGGCGAGAGCGAGGTCCTGGTGAATCTGCTGCCGCTGACGCCGGAGACAAGCGGCATCCTCGATGCCCGGCTCCTGTCGCGCCTGCGCCCGGGCGGCTTCCTGATCCAGGTCGGCCGCGGCGAGCATCTGGTCGAGGCGGATCTCCTCGCCGCCCTCGATACCGGCCATCTCGCCGGCGCCGCCCTCGACGTGTTCGCGACCGAGCCGCTGCCGCCCGCGCATCCGTTCTGGGATCACCCAGCGATCCGCGTCACCCCGCACGAGGCCTGCGACGCGAGCCCCCAGGCCGTCGCCCGCACCCTGCTCGCCGCCGCCGAGGCGGTGCGGGAGGGGCGGGTGCCGCCGGATACGGTGAATGCGGCGCGGGGGTACTGACGGCGACTCGGGGTCGCGGAGAGGGGCTCGCGCCGATGCAGGTCCGATGAACATCGCCACCGGCCCGCACGGCCAAGCTACCCATCGTTAACCATTCGGCGCGCAGAGTCCCGGTGGCTGGGTTGACACGCCGCAGCGATATTTCGGGCGGGTGGCTTCGTTTCGCTGAGTTGCGGGGATAAGCTTCGCCATGGCGCTCCAGCCGAAGGGGGGATGGACATGCTCGGGACAGTGACGGCCTTCCTGGCAATCCTGATGGTTCTGGCCCTGCGCAACATCGCCAAGGCGGCGCTGCTGCCGGTCTATGCCGTGCGCGACATCCATCGCGGGCGCTACGTCCGCGGGCTGGTGCTGCTCTCCTGCTCGGGGCTGGCCGCCTGGTCGATCTGGGCGATGACCCACACGGCCCGGACCAAGCCCGCCCCGGTGGCGGCGGTGATGTATACCGGCTGATCGCCGGACCGCTTCACGGCTTCCCTGCACCCGCGAGGCGTCCTCGCGGCCGTCCTGCACGGCATCTGACGCAGTGCGGCATCGACGCTGGCGCTTCGCGCTGGCGTTCGGCGGCGTTCGGGCCCATATCCACGCATGCGTCGCGCGCCCGCCCCTCCGAGGCGGGCCCCCGACCGGGCGCCCGAAGGACCGCCATCACCTGATCGATCCTCCCCCTCGCGGCGCGGGCCGCACCGCAGCGTGGCTCCCAAGCCGCGCTTTCACGCCGTGTGCTCCGCCGCCAAGAAGAGTCAACGACCATGCTGCGTTCGAAGCAGAAGCCGAAGGTGCAGGATACGGGCTTCGTCCTGTTCGACGTCTACTACGAGGACGGCTCACGCCGCTCCAACCGGCGGGTCCCCCGCACCGCCACGATGGAGCATGACGTCGACGGCGCCGTCCGCCAGGTGATCGAGGAGCAGGACCGCGACATCGCGGAGAAGTCCGGCCGCCCGCCGCTCGCCATCACCAAGATCGTCCGCTCGGCCGACTGAGCGATCCGCTCCACGAGACCGGTGCCGGCCACGGGGGTCGGCACCCGCCTCAGACCCTACCGCGTCGCACCCGCCCTCGCGGCGGAGGGCTTCGACAGAGCGTGGTGGAGCCGCTTCAGGCCGGCATCGTCCCGCGCGCACAGGTCGTGGCGCGTCATCGCGTCGAGGAGATGCTGCGTCCGGGCGGTGGACGAGCCGGCATGGGCCTCGCTCACGGGCCACAGCAGGCTCAGCGCCGCCGCCAGACACGCCCCGATCCACCCGCACCGGAACAGCCAGACCATGCCGCCCTCCCTACCGCACGCTCCCGAGCGTCGGGCGAAGGCGTAAAGATTTGCCCGCTCAGGCCCGGAGCACCGCGTAGACATCCCCGGAATTCGCCGCCATCGGCAGCGCCATGAGATGCGCCGCCATCTCGTCCCGGCCGACGAGGCGCCCGAAGCTCAGGGCCTGGCTCTCGCCGAGCGCGACGTCGAACCCGTAAGCGCCCAAGGCCGCCAGCCGGTCGAGGCAGCGAAGCGCGGTGTCCCGCGCGATGGTGGTGAACTCGAAGGACAGGGCAGGGAGCGGCACCGAGAGCCCCGCCAGCACCCTGTCCTCGAATCCCTCGACGTCGATCTTCACGAAGGCCGGGCGGCCGTGCTCGGCCACCAGCCGGTCGAGGGTGGTGGCCGGCACCGTGATGCGCCGGTCCCAGACCTGTCCCTCCCAGCCCGGCGCGCCCGCCGCCCCCGCGACGAAATCGGCAGAGGCCGAGGAGACGGTGGGATTGGCCGAGTTCAGGTGGAACACGACCTCGCCGGGCGTGTCGCCCGCGGCGGCCGCCACCAGCATCACGTCCGGATCGCGACCGTGGAGCAGGCGCAGCGCCCGGGCCGGCCCGGGCTGCGGCTCCAGAGCCACGACCCGGGCGCCGAGGCGGCGGAAGGCCGCCACCCGATCGCCGACATGGGCGCCGACATCGAACACGAGGTCCCCCGGGCGCACGAAGCGGCGGTAGAGGGTGTCCATGGCGGCGTGGGGCGCGGCCTTCCCGCGATAGAGCCGCAGCGAGCGGCCGATCGCGGCGGCGGTGCCCTTCGGTCGGGTCATCGGGGAACTCCGGACGAATCTCGTCCGGAGCCGTATCAGTAGATCGCCGGCTCGGGCACCGGGGCGCCGTACTCGGTGCGCAGGAAGTCGAAGTCGCAGCCCTCGTCCGCCTGCTGGATGTGGCGCGAGAACATCACGCCGTAGCCGCGCTCGTAGCGCGGCGCCGGCGGGGTCCAGGCGGCGCGGCGCTGCTCCAGTTCCTCGTCCGAGACCTCCATGCGGATCGAGCGCGCCTCGACGTCGACGCTGACGATGTCGCCGGTGCGCAGCAGCGCCAGCGGCCCGCCGATGAAGGATTCCGGCGCGACGTGGAGCACGCAGGCGCCGTAGCTGGTGCCGCTCATCCGCGCATCCGACAGGCGCAGCATGTCGCGGTGGCCTTGCCTCAGCAGCTTCTTCGGCATCGGCAGCATGCCCCATTCGGGCATGCCGGGACCGCCCTGCGGCCCGGCATTGCGCAGCACCAGGACGTGGTCGGCGGTCACGTCGAGATTCTCGTCGTCGATCGCCGCCTTGAGGGAGGGGTAATCGTCGAAGACGAGGGCCGGGCCGGAATGCTTGAGGAAGCGCTGGTCCATCGCCGCCGGCTTGATGACGCAGCCGCTCGGGGCGAGGTTTCCTTTAAGCACCGCGAGCGAGCCCTGGCCGTAGACCGGGTTCGACAAGGGCCGGATCACGTCGGCATTGTAGACCTTCGCACCCTCGATCACCTCGCCGAGGGTCTGGCCGCTCACCGTCAGGCAGTCGAGATGCAGGTGCTCGCGGATCTCGTTCATCAGCGCGCGGATGCCGCCGGCGTAATAGAAGTCCTCCATCAGGTAGGCGTTGCCGCTCGGCCTGACATTGCCGATCACCGGCACCTGGCGGCTGTAGCGCTCGAAATCGTCGAGGCCGATGGCGTGGCCGGCGCGGCGCGCCATGGCGATCAGGTGGATGATCGCGTTGGTCGAGCAGCCCATCGCCATCGCGACCGCGATCGCGTTCTCGTAGGCCTCGCGTGTCTGGATCCGCTGCGGGGTCAGGTCCTCCCACACCATGTCGACGATGCGCCGGCCGGATTCCGAGCACATGCGAATGTGGCCGGCATCGGCCGCGGGGATCGACGAGCCGCCGGGCAGCACCATGCCGACGGCCTCGGCGATCGCCGTCATGGTCGAGGCGGTGCCCATGGTCATGCAGGTGCCGTAGGAGCGGGCGATGCCGCCCTCGATCCCGAGCCAGTCCTGGTCGGTGATCTTGCCGGCGCGCAATTCGTCCCAGTACTTCCAGCTGTCGGAGCCCGAGCCCAGCACCTTGCCCTGCCAGTTGCCGCGCAGCATCGGCCCGGCCGGGATGTAGATCGCCGGCAGGTTCATGCTGGTGGCGCCGAGCAGCAGGCCCGGGGTGGACTTGTCGCAGCCGCCCATCAGCACCGCGCCGTCGACCGGGTGGGAGCGCAGCAGCTCCTCGGTCTCCATCGCCAGCATGTTGCGGTAGAGCATGGTGGTCGGCTTGACGAAGCTCTCGGAGACCGAGATCGCCGGCAATTCGACCGGGAATCCCCCCGCCATCAGGATGCCGCGCTTCACGTCGTCGACGCGGTGCTTGAAATGGGCGTGGCAGGGCTGGAGGTCGGACCAGGTGTTGAGGATCGCGATGACCGGCTTCCCGGTCCATTCCTCGGGCGTGTAGCCCATCTGCATCGCCCGCGAGCGGTGCCCGAAGGAGCGCAGGTCCGCCGGGCCGAACCAGCGCGCGGAGCGCAAGGAGGCGGGCTCGCGGCGCAGGGCCTGCGGGCCGTCCGGAATGCTGCCGGGCTCGAGTTCGGGCGGGGTGAGCGGGTCGCGGGCCATGGTTTTCGGCTCCTGTTGGTTGTTGTCTTCTAGCTTGATCGGCCCCGCGACGCCCATTCCCTCCCCCTTCTGCGGGGGAGGGTGGCTCCTGCGTCAGCAGGGGCCGGGAGAGGGACGCCGCTTCCGGAAATGACTGAACCGTTCTGACGGGCGCCCTATGGACCAGCGTCGCGGTCCCCTCTCCCGGCCCGCTTCGCGGGCCACCCTCCCCCGCAGAGGGGGGAGGGTTTTTAAGTCAGTGCTGCAAGCCCCATTTCTGCACCGTCCGCCGCTCCAGCGTGCGGAAGATCAGGTTCTCGACCACGAGGCCGATGATGATCACGGTGAGCAGGCCCGCGAAGACGGCGGGGATGTCGAGGAGGTTGCGGTTCTCGAAGATGAACCAGCCGAGGCCACCCGCCCCCGACGACACGCCGAAGACCAGCTCCGCCGCGATCAGCGTGCGCCAGGCGAAGGCCCAGCCAATCTTGAGGCCGGTGAGGATGCTCGGAAACGCCGCCGGGATCAGGATCTTGGTGACGTAGGGAATGCCCTTCAGGCCGTAATTGCGCCCGACCATCCGCAGGGTGTTCGAGACGCCGCGGAAGCCCGAATGGGTGTTGAGCGCCACCGCCCACAGGACCGAGTGGATCAGCACGAAGACCAGGCTGCCGTTGCCGAGGCCGAACCAGATCAGCGCCAGCGGCAGGAGCGCGATGGCCGGCAGCGGGTTGAACATCGCCGTCATCGTCTCGAGGAAGTCGGTGCCGATGCGGGTCGAGATCGCCACCATGGTGAGCGTCGCGGCGAGCAGGATGCCGGCGGCGTAGCCCATCAGCAGCACCTTGATCGACGTGAAGGCACGGTTCGGGATCGTGCCGTCGAGGGTCTGCTGCCACAGCGTCGTGACGGTGTCGGAGAAGGTCGGAAACAGGAGCGGGTTGTCGAGGAAGCGGGCGTAGATCTCCCAGATCAGCGCCAGCACGATGATGATCGCGGTCTTGCGGACGAAGCCGCTGTTCCACAGGATCTCGGCGGTGCCGAGCTGGCGCTCGACCGCGCCGTCGGCGGCGGGGGCCGCATCGCTCATGATGATGCGGGCCGGCATGGTGGCGCTCATGGCTTGTGCCTCCTCTCGGGCGCGGCGATCAATGGTGATGGGCGGGCTCGTCGGTGAACAGCAGGTCGTGGATCTGCTGCTCGAGCTGGCCGGCGCTGCCGTCATGCGCCGAGACCTTGTCGACGTCGCGCACCTCGGCCTTGACCCGGCCCGGATGGGGCGAGAGCAGGAGGATGCGGTTGCCGATCTTGATCGCCTCGGCGATCGAGTGGGTGACGAAGAGCACCGTGAACTTCGTCTCCTCCCACAGCTGCAGCAGCTCGTCCTGGCAGGTGCGCCGGGTGAGCGCGTCGAGCGCCGCGAAGGGCTCGTCCATCAGGAGGATGTCGGGCTCCATCGCCATGCCGCGGGCGATCGCCACGCGCTGCTTCATGCCGCCCGACAGGGTGTGGGGGTAACTGTCGATGGCCCGCGTCAGGCTGACCTTCTCGATATAGGCCCGCGCCCGCTCCTCCGCCTCGCGGCGGGGCATCTTTCGGGCGTTGAGGAGCGGGAACATGACGTTCTCGAGCACCGTCTTCCAGGGCAGGAGCTGGTCGAATTCCTGGAAGACCATCATCCGGTCGGCGCCGGGCTCCTTGACCACCCGGTCCTTGATGCGGATCTCGCCCTCGGTCGGGTGCATGTAGCCGCCCACCGCCTTGAGCAGGGTGGACTTGCCGCAGCCGGACGGCCCGAGCAGCACGAAGCGGTCGGAGGTGTCGACCTTGAAGCTGACGCGCTCGGTCGCGGTGACGAGCACGTTGGGAGTCTTGTAGCGCAAGGTGACGCCGCGGACGTCGAGGAGCGCGGTCATGATGGCGTGTCCCTTCTCGGCGAGGTCGCGTCAGTTGCCGCTCAGGTCGTGGGCGACCGGCAGGTAGTAATCGGTCCAGGCCTTCGGCTTATTCCGAAGAGTGCCGATCCGGCCGAGATGCTCGGCGAAGCGCATCGTGCCCTGAGGCTGGAGGTTGAACTCCATCATGCCGGGCTCCTTGAGATAGCTCAGCAGATCCTCGACGCTGGTCTTGTCGCCGGTCACCTCGCGGTAGATCTCGACCGCCTTGCGCGTGTCCGAACGGATCAGGGCCTGTGCCTCTTCCGACGCGGAGCGAACCGCCTGGATGATCTTCGGGTTCGCGTCGGCGAACTTGGTGGTGGTGAAGAACTGGCCCTGCGTCAGCGGCCCGCCGATGATGTCGGGCGAGCGGGCGACGATGTGCGCGCCGGGCACGTTGCGCAGCTCGACATACTGGAACGGCGGCGCGGCGAAGTGGGTCTTGATCTCGTGGGTGGGGTTGGCGAGCGCGATCGCCGCGTCCGGATGCCCGAGCTGCACGGTGTTCGCGTCGAGCCGGCCCGACTGGTCGGCGCCCCAGATCTCGCCTGCCGCCATCTGCAGCAGGATCGCCTGCGTCGAGACCTTGACGGTCGGCACCGCGATCTTGTCGCCGGGCGCGATGTCCTTGATCGTCTTGATCTTCGGGTCGCGGCTGACGAGCAGCAGCGGCAGCGCCGAGGTGGCGACGATGCCCTTCACCCCGCCC
This sequence comes from Methylobacterium sp. 174MFSha1.1, assembly GCF_900116815.1. Classification (NCBI taxonomy): domain Bacteria; kingdom Pseudomonadati; phylum Pseudomonadota; class Alphaproteobacteria; order Hyphomicrobiales; family Methylobacteriaceae; genus Methylobacterium; species Methylobacterium sp. 174MFSha1.1. Next base: position 17,455 of record NZ_FPCB01000036.1, read on the forward strand.
CGGGTGCGGTCCCACAGCAGCAGCAGGTTGCCGGTGCCGGTATTGACGATGTCGACCCCGCCGGCGAGCAGCGCGTCGGTCTGGCTGCCGCCGCCCGAGAAGGTGATCCACTTCGTCTTCACGCCCGGCACGCCGAGCTTCTCGGCGTGCTTCTCGATCAGCCCCTGCTTCTCGATGATGTGGGTCGGCAGGTAGATGATGCCGGGCTGGCGCGTGATCGCGATCTCGCTCTTCTGCTGCGCGACGGCCGGGCCGAGGCCGGCCATGAGCGCGCTGACGGCAAGGAGGCCCGCCGCGAAGGCGCGGCGCGCGGGCGAGTGGATCATGAGCGTTCTCCCGGGGCCGCATCTCAGGGCGGCGCGTGCCGGCCGCTGTGGTTCTGGATCGTCGGCCTGACCTCCTCACTAAAATGGTAATGCATTAGTATGTCAACCGGGAACGGGCCGTGCTAGGCTGTCTCCGGGGCCGCTTCGGCGACTCCGTGCCGCTGTTAGAGTTCTGACCGTCATGAACGCCGTCTTCGCCGGTGCGCAGCGTCTGCGCGACCGCTCGCGCCACGCCGCCCCGCAGGTCTTCGATCTTATTCGCGAGAAGATCGTCGCGCTCGACCTCGCGCCCGGCACGGTGCTGTCGCGGCCCGAATTGCAGGCGAGCTTCGGCCTCAGTGCCACCCCGATCCGCGACGCGCTGCTGCGCCTGCAGGAGGAAGGCCTGGTCGACATCTTCCCGCAATCGGCGACGGTGGTGAGCCGCATCGACCTCGCGGCGGCCCGCCAGGCGCAGTTCCTGCGCCGCGCCGTCGAGCAGGAGGTGGTGCGCACCCTGGCGCTCGCGCCCGACCGGGCGCTCGTCGCGCGGCTCCAGGCCTTCGTGACCGAGCAGGAGATTTTTGCGGACCAGGGCGACTTCGCCCGCCTGTCGGCCAGCGACGAGGCCTTCCACCGTGCCCTGTGCGACGCGGCGGACGTGCCCGACCTGTGGGACCTGATCCGCAGCCGCAGCGGCCACATCGACCGCCTGCGCCGCCTGCACCTGCCGGTCGAGGGCAAGGCGCAGCAGATCGTGGCCGATCACCGGCGGATCGTGGCGGCGCTCGCCGAGGGCGCGGCGGAGGCGGCGCAGGAGGCGGTGCGCGACCATCTCTCGAAGTCAATCGCGCTCGGCGACGAGATCCGGGCGCGGTGGCCGGCGTATTTCGCGTGATCCGCGCGCTCAGAAGAAGGTTGCCGGACTGACGCCGAAGCGTTCCGACAGGCGCGCGATCTGGTTTTTGTTCAGCTCGCGCTTGCCGCTCAGCAACTCCGAGACGACGCCCTGGCTGCCGATCTCGGGCAGGTCGCCCTGCTTGAGCCCGTGCTGCTCCATCAGCAGGCGCAAAACCTCGGCAGGCGGTGCATCAGGCCAAGGCATCTCGGACGCCTCGTAATCGGCGACGAATTCGCCGAGGAGGCCGAGGAGTGGGGCCAGAGGGTGCGCTTCATCACCCGCGCCAGCGTCGATGAGGCCGTTCATCGCGACGATCGCCGTCTTGTACTGCGTCGCGTCGGCGATGGGATGCATAGGAGCCCGTGGCGTGAACACCTTGAACAAGGCGACGAGCATAGCATCTCACTGAAGGTAACCAAACAAAAATTTGCAACTCTCTGCGTCATCCCGGGGCTCGCCGCAGGCGAGAACCCGGGATCCATAACCGCTAACGCTGGAGTCAAGGGCGACCAGCCCTCCGCTTCATCCTGAAGCGTTGGCGGTTATGGATCCCGGGTTCCGCTGCGCGGCCCCGGGATGACGTTGGAGGATGTCAGTTCTGTCATGTGTCATGAACGATAGCCCTCGACCGTTCCTACCCCCGCCCCACCACCGTCCGGATCGCGAAGCTCGACTGGATCCGCGCCACGCCGGGCAGGCGCGACAGCACCTCCTTGTGCAGGCGTTCGTAATCGCCCGCATCCGAGACCTCGATCCGCATCAGGTAATCCGACAGGCCGGTCATCAGGTAGCAGTCGCGCACCTCCGGGCAGCGGCGCACCGCGGCCTCGAAGCGGTTGAGCGATTCCTCGGTCTGCCGCTCCAGGGTGATCTGGGTCAGCACCACCATGTGATGCTCGCGCTCGTCGGCCTCGATCAGGGCGGTGTAGCCGCGGATCGTCCCGTTCGATTCGAGCAGCCGCAGGCGGCGCAGGCAGGCCGAGGGCGACAGGCCGACCCTGGCGGCGAGATCCGCGTTGCTGATGCGCCCGTCGTCGCGCAGGACGCGCAGGATGCGCGCGTCGATCTCGTCCCGCCCGGCCACTGCGCAATCTCCTGTCGTCGCGTCGCAGAATGATGCGTGTCGTAGCATAATCTCGCATGCGATGCGCCGATCCGGCGGGAAATTCGGCGATCCTTGCGCGACACTCTCTCCATCGACCAGGCGCCGGGTCGGGCAGCGAGGCTCAAGGCGCGACAGAAGGTTTTGCGGCGATGCGCGTTCTGATCCTCGGCGGCGGCGTGGTCGGCGTCACCTCGGCCTACTATCTCGCCAAGGCCGGCCACGAGGTCACGGTGCTCGACCGCCAGCCGGGCGCCGGCCTCGAGACCAGCTTCGCCAATGCCGGCCAGGTCTCGCCCGGCTACTCGGCGCCCTGGGCCGCCCCCGGCATCCCAGTCAAGGCGATGAAGTGGCTGATGATGCGCCATCGCCCGCTGGTGCTGTGGCCGAGCCTGGAGCCCAAGCTCTACGGCTGGCTCGCGCAGATGCTGGCGAACTGCACCGAGGACGCGTACCGCCGCAACAAGGGCCGGATGGTGCGGCTCGCCGAGTACAGCCGCGACGTGCTGCGCGACCTGCGCACCGAGACCGGGATCGCCTACGATCACCGGGAGAAGGGCACGCTCCAGCTCTTCCGCACCCAGAAGCAGCTCGACCATGTCGGCGACGACACCGGCGTGCTCGACGAGTATGGCGTGCCCTACGAGGTGCTGGACCCGGCGGGCTGCATCGCGGCCGAGCCGGCGCTCGCCCGGGTCGCCGGCACCTTCGTCGGCGGCCTGCGGCTCCCCGGCGACGAGACCGGCGACGCGCATCTCTTCACCAAGCGCCTCGCGGCGATCTGCGAGCGCATGGGCGTGACGATCCGCTACGGCGCCACCATCACCAGCCTTCGCCAGGAGGGCGGCCGGATCGCCGGCGTTGGTCTGGCCGGAGGAGAGGTGCTGACGGCGGACACGTACGTCGCCGCCATGGGCAGCTACACCCCGGCGATGGTGAAGCCGCTGGGCATCGATCTGCCGGTCTACCCGGTCAAGGGCTACTCCCTGACCCTGCCGATCACCGATGCCGAGGCCGCCCCGGTCTCGACCGTGATGGACGAGACCTTCAAGGTGGCGATCACGCGGCTCGGCGACCGCATCCGCGTCGGCGGCACGGCGGAGCTCGCCGGCTTCAGCCAGGCTTTGCGCGGCCCGCGCCGGGCGACGCTGGAGCGCTCGGTCCTCGATCTCTTCCCGCAGGGCGGCGACGTTTCCCAGGCGAAGTTCTGGACGGGCCTGCGCCCGATGACCCCAGACGGCACCCCGATCGTCGGCGCGACCGCCTACCCCAACCTCTACACCAATACCGGCCACGGCACGCTCGGCTGGACCATGGCCTGCGGCTCAGGGAGGCTGCTCGCCGACCTGATCGGCGGCCGGGCGCCGGAGATCGCGCATGGGGATCTCGCGGAGTCGCGCTACGCCAAGGCGGCGTGAGGCGTCTCACCACAGTGACTGATACCCTCCTGGTCATCCCGGGGCTCGGCGCAGCCGAGAACCCGGGATCCATAACCAGTGACGGTGCCGAATAAGGCGGAACGCGATCCGCTCAATCCTGAAGCGTTGGCGGTTATGGATCCCGGGTTCCGCTGCGCGGCCCCGGGACGACATTGTGCGTTTGCAACGCCGATGCAGGTCCGGCCTGCCGTCACCATCGAGCAGGCGTCGCCCGCGACAAACGATCTCCGGACGCTACATCTCCGCCCCAGCGGAGAACGGCGCATGGGAAACCGCGCATGACGTGGGTCGCAGGGGTGGACGGGTGCCCGGGCGGCTGGGTCGCGGTCTCCGGCCCGCGCGACGGGCCGTCCGACACCCTCCGCGCCCGCGTCCTGCCGAACCTCTCAGCCGTCTGCGACGCAGCCGAAGCGCCCGCGATCGTCGCCGTCGACATCCCGATCGGCCTGCCCGACCGGGTCGGGCCGGGCGGCCGCGCGGCGGAAGTGCTGGTCCGCGCCCTCCTCGGGCCGCGGCGCGCCTCGGTCTTCCCGACCTCGTCCCGCCGCGTCGTCTACGCGCCCGACTACACCGCGGCCATCGCCCTGTCGCGCCGGCCCGAGACCCAGCCCTTCGCCCCCTCGCCGCCCGCCAACGCGATCTTTCCCCGCATCCGCGAGGCGGATGAGTTGCTGCGCGCCCGGCCGGAGCTGCAAGACCGGGTCTACGAGGTGCACCCCGAACTCGCCTTCCTCTGCCTCAACGGCGGCACCCCGCTCCCCGAGCCGAAGCGCAAGCCCGCCGGCGCGGCCCTGCGGCGCGATCTCCTGGCGAGAGCCGGCCTGCCGGCCGACCTCGCGGCCCCGCGCGGCGCAAAGCCCGACGACCTCCTCGACGCGCTGGCGGCGTTCGCCGTCGCGCGGGCCATCGCCAACGGGCGCGGGGTGCCGTATCCCGATCCGCCGGAGCGCGACGCCCACGGCCTGCCGGCCGCGATCTGGACGCTTCCCCACAGCGAGGCACCCGCATGACCGAAGCTCCGACTGATCTCGCGACCCGCGACATCGCCCGCGCCCTGGTGCTCGACCCGGCGGGCCGGCTCCTGCTGATCGCCTACGAGGCCTCCCGCGACGTCGATCCGGGCCGGCCGGGGGACCGGACCTTCTGGTTCATGCCCGGCGGCGGCATCGAGCCCGGCGAGACGCCGGAAGAAGCCTGTCGGCGCGAGCTGGAGGAGGAGATCGGCGTCAAGGACGTAGCCCTCGGGCCCCAGGTCGCCCGCTGCGACGGGCCGTTCACGCTGTTCAACAAGTCGCGCTTCGCCCGCGAGCGCTACTTCGTGGTCCGGCTGCCCGATGACAAGGTGGATACCAGCCGCCTCGCCGAGACCGAGGACAACCCGGTCTACGGCACCCGCTGGTGGCCCCTCGACGAGCTCGCCGCGACCCACGAGCGGGTCGAGCCGCAGGGGCTCGCGGACCTGGCGAAGCGCCTCGTCGCCGGCGAGACGCCGGAGGTGGTGACGTTGTCGTGGGGGCCGGGCGCAGCGTAAGCCGGATTCTTCCGAGAGGAGCACGATCATGACCGACGCGACCCCCTTCCCCCCGGCGCTGACGGAGGGCTACCGCGCCTTCCTCGACGACCGCTTCGTGCGCGAGCAGGACCGCTACGCCAGCCTCGCCGAGGGGCAGAGCCCCGAGATCCTGATCATCAGCTGCTGCGACAGCCGGGTCTCGCCGGAGGTGATCTTCGACGCGCGGCCGGGCGAATTGTTCGTGGTGCGCAACGTCGCCAACCTCGTCCCGCCCTTCGAGACCGGCGGCGAGTATCACGGCACCTCGGCGGCGCTCGAATTCGCCGTGCAGGCGCTCAAGGTGAAGCACATCGTGGTTCTGGGCCATGCCCGCTGCGGCGGCGTGCGGGCCTTCGCGGACGATGCCGCGCCCCTCTCGCCGGGCGACTTCATCGGCCGCTGGGTCTCGCTGATCCGCCCGGCGGCGGAGGCGCTCGGCGACGAGCCGCGCGGGCCGGACTACCTGGAGCAGCTCGAATACGCCACGGTGACGAACAGCCTCAGGAACCTGATGACGTTCCCCTGCGTGCGCATCCTGGTCGAGCGCGGCAAGCTGCAGCTCCACGGCGCGCATTTCGGCATCGCCACCGGGCAATTGCGCATCCGCGACCCCGAGACCGGCGAGTTCCGCCTCGCCGAGCCCGACCGGGCCGCCGGCGCGACGAAGCTGATCCGGTGCCAGGACGAGGCGGGCAGCGGGGGCTGAGCGCGGATCGACCGGGGCCCGGGCCGCGAAAGGGCCTGGGCGACGCTTGGCCGGTCGATGCAGGGCGAGGAGAGGGAGCAAGGGGCGGCCCCGTGCCGGATCCGCGGCCGCCCATCGTGCCCGGCCCCGGTCCGCACGGTTTTGGGATGAAGATTCGAACGAAGCGAGCGGTCTCGCTTACCGCCGCAGCCGCTCCGCCACCGCCAGCAGCTCCGCCGCGCGGTGCGCGCAGGTGTGCCGCGCCCGGATCGTCCGCAGGCCGTGAGCCACGAGTTCGGCCCGCAAGCCCGCATCGCGTGCCAGGTCGCGCAGGTGCCGTTCCATCGCCGCGCCGTCCGGGGCCACCAGGAAATCGCTCCCCGGCGTGAACAGGCCCTCGCTGTCGCGCCACGGCGCCGAGACCAGGGGGATGCCGCAGGCCAGCGCCTCGAACACCCGGATCGTCGGGATGCCCGGCAGGGCCTCGACGTAGAAGCGCCGCGGCACGTGCACGGTGGCGAGGTGGCGGGCGAACACCTCCGGGGCGCGGGCATTGGGCAGCCAGCCGCGGTAGCGCGCGCCGTGGCGCTCCAGCGTCGCGAGCGCGGCGTCCGGATAGCGCACGCCCCAGACGTCGAGGGGCAGGCCCGCCCGCTGCGCCGGCCCGAACAGGAAGTGCTCCAGCTCGGCGCTGCGCTCGCCGTCGCCCCAGTTGCCGATCCAGACCAGCCCCGCGCGGGGGCCTTCCGACGCCGGCGGCTGGAACAGGCGGGTATCGGCGGCCTCGTGCCAGACGACAACGCGGTTCCCCCAGCCCCAGCCGCGATAGACCTCGGCCAGCGTCTCGCCGAAGGCCAGCACGCCGTCATACCCCGAGAGGTCGTAGGCCCGCATCGCGTCGGGCTCGCTCACCGCGCGGTGGTGGGTGTCGTGGAAGAGCAGGGTGAACCGGCCGCCGTTCCGCCGCGCCGCGCCGATGCGGGCGACGAGGGCCGGCTCGTTCCATTCGTGCACCAGCACGAGGTCGGCGCCGTCGAGCGCGGCGTCGAGGTCGAAGCCCGGCGGGTCGACCGTGGCTCTCAGCTCCGGGTAGGGCGCCAGCGACGAGGCGAGGCCCGCCTCGCCGTGGTCGCGACGGAGATTCTCGACGCTCCAGGCGCCCGCCGGCTCGTGGGCGGCGACCGCGTGGCCGAGGGCCTGCAGCTCGCGCAGCACGCCGCGCAGGAAATGGGCGTTGCCGTGGTTCCAGCACGAGCGCAGGGAATGCGTGAAGGCGACGATCCTCACGCCGGCATCCCGGCCCGCAGGGGCGGAGCCTCGAGCACGGCCCGGTAGGCGTCGAGTACGCCCGCCGTCATCGCCTCGACCGTGAACGCCTCGGCCCGCATCCGCGCCTCGGCGCCGAGCCGCGCCCGGATGGCGGGGTCGGCCGCCACCATCTCGATGGCGTGGGCGAAGCCCGCCTCGTCGTCGGGCGCGATGAAGATCGCCGCCTCGTCCCACAGCTCGCGGAAGGTCGGGATGTCGGAGAGCACGAGGGCGCATCCGGCGCTCGCCGCCTCCAGCACGCCGAGGCCGAAGGGCTCGTAGCGCGAGGCGGAGGCGTAGATCGGGCTGCCGGCGAGCCAGCGCGCCACGTCCTGGTCGCTCAAGCGGCCGAGCGGCCGCAGGTGCTCGGGGGTAAACTGTGCCGCGTTCGGGCCTTTCAGGTCGCCGGCGGCGAGCAGCGGCAGCTGCATCCGGGCGGCGGCCCGGTCGAGGGTGCGGGCGTTCTTGCCCTCGTCCCAGAGCCGGCCGGCGGTGAAGGCGAAGGGCGAGGCGGCCGTGCCCGCCGGGGTGCGGTGCCCGCGGGAGGCGGGCGTGCGCCGGCCGTTCCGCACCACCCGGGGCGGGGCGATGCCGTAGGTCGCGGCGGTGGCCTCCGCGAAGGCGCGGGTCGGGCTGAGCAACGCGTCGACCCGGCGGTAGCCCTCCGCCGTGAGGCTCGCCCGCCAGGCGAGGTCCGGCGGCAGCGGGCCCGGGCGCATCGCCGCCCACCAGGTCGCCACGCAGGAATGCGCCACCGCCACCACGGGAGCGCAGAACTCGGTGAGCGCCGCGAGCGCCGGGCTGTTGAGGTGGATCAGGTCGGCGCCGGCCCGCTCGGCCTCGCGGGCGACCATCGCGGCGGCGGCCTCGACCTCGCCGGGGGTCAGCGCCGTCCAGTCGAGGCTCGCCCCGAGGGGGCAGAGGGCGAGGCCGCGGATGGCGCGGGCGGCGCGGAGCTGGTCCTGGCTCGGCTCGGGCCCCAGCACAGCCAGCGTCACCCCGACGCCCTGGCGGGTCAGCTCCTCGGCGAGGTCGAGCCCGTATTGCCAGACGCCGCCGACCGCATCGACGGTCATGAACAGGTTGAGAGCCGGCGCCCCCCGGTAGGGGAGGGGACGTCCGGCCGGGACCGTCAGGCTGGGCAGCATGCCGCCTCCAACTCGCGCAACGGGGCCGGCCGCTCCTCTTGGATGTCGCTGAAGCGGTCGAACTGGCCGAGGTAATGGGCGTGCGCCCGCTCCCAGGCCTCGCCGTCCGGCTCGCCCCAGAGGCGGCGGTAATCCGGCGAGGACGGATAGGGGTAGAGCGGCACGGGATCGTTGGCCCAGACGCCGGCGGCGCGCAGGCGGTCCCGCCAGGCCGCCACCAACTCCGGATCGTCGCCCGCGACCTTGATGAGGTTCGCCTGCACGAACGGCACCGAGCGGCGGGCATGGATCAGGCGCTCGGCGAGGTCGTCGGTCGAGGCGCGGCACTTCTTGTCGAGCAGCGCGCGGCCGGCTTCCGTCAGGCTCTCGACGCCCGCCTCGATCGAGACGCAGCCCGCAGCCCCGAGCAGGTCGAGCATGTCGGGCTTCCACAGGTCGATCCGCGTCTGCACCCCGAACTCCACCTTGCGTGCGGCGAGGGCCTCCAGCAGCGGCTTCTGCGGCAGGAAGATCTCGTCGATGAAGTAGAGGTAGGTCGTCCCTTGCGCGATCAAGCGGTCGACCTCCTCCAGGACATGCGGCAGCGCGCGCCGCCGATACGCGTCCCGGAAGTCGATCTTGGCGCAAAAGGTGCAGGAATAAGGGCAGCCGCGCGAGGCCTCGATCTCGGCGCCCGGCCCCTCCGGCGCCCGGTCGAAGCGGTGGTGGTGGTGGGTGTGGCGCGCCACCCAGGCGTCGGGCCAGGACAGGGCCGGGAGATCGACGAAGCGCGTCGCCGCCGGTCCGCCGGTGACGACCGTTTCCCCGCGATCGCGGAAGGCGAGGGCCGGCACGGCATCGAGCCGGGCAAGGCCGCCCTCGGCCAATCGCGTCACCACCTCCTCGCACTCGCCGCGCACCACGATGTCGCAGGCGAGCTTGGCGAGCGTCGTCTCCGGCGTGACCGAGCCGTGCGGGCCGACTGCGACGGTGCGGCCGCCGCGATCCCCGAGCGCGTCGAGGAAGGCGCGGGGCACCCGCAATTCGGGCTGGGCGCAGCGCCAGAACAGGTAGGTCGGGGCGGTGGTCACCACCGTCATGTCGGGGGCGAACTCCGCCACCCGCTCGGCCAGGGCCGCCAGCGAGAGCCCGTCGAGGGCCCCGTCCAGCATCAGCACCGCGTGGCCCGCCCGTTCCAGCAGAACCTTGCAGGCCCCGAGCTCGATCGGCAGGTGCGGGGAACGGCACCCGAAATAGATGCTGTTCTCGAAGCTCCAGGTCGGGTTGACGAGGGCGATTCTCAAAGCGGCTGTCCTGGACCGGGAACGGGCATCGCAGATACTGGGGGCGACTATTGAGAAGTGGCGGGGCCGCTCCGGACGACAAGGGCTTTTCGCCCGAATGCGGTTAAGCGATTGATACCAATGGGCCGACTGGCATGCCGCAGGCGCATGGCGCGTCGGGCGCCATGCCGTTTTCGCAGGCTCGAGGCGGGAACCGGATCGCCTCTCGCGCGTGGCTCAGGCCGGCACCGCCCGGGGATTGAGGCGCAGGCCCCGGCTCTCGGCGAGCCATTCCGCCAGCCGCGTCAGCCCCCGGTGCCAGGGCAGCGGCGCCCCGAGCCCAAGATCGGCGGCGGCGCGGCGGGTGTCGGAGACGTAGTAGCGCTGGTCGCCGGCGCGCCACTCCTCGAAGCCCAGGTCGAGGGGATGGCCGACGAGGCCCTCGATGGCCGCGAGCACCCGGCGCAGCGACACCGCGTTGGCCGGGCCCCCGCCGAGATTGTAGGCCCGGCCCGTCACCTGCCCGATCCGCGCCAGCGCCGCCCGGTAGGCCGCGACGGCGTCTCCAACATCGAGCACGTCGCGCACCTGGCAGCCGTCGCCGTAGACCGTGATCCGCTCGCGCTCCAGCGCCCGGATCAGGAAATGCGCGACCCAGCCCTGGTCCTCGGTGCCCATCTGGCGCGGGCCGTAGATGCAGCTCATCCGCAGGACGCAGGTCGGCACCGAGAAGCTGCGGGCGTAGTCGAGCACGTACTGGTCGGCCCCGCCCTTCGAGCAGCCATAGGGCGTGTGGAAATCGAGGGGGCGGTCCTCGCCGACGCCGTGGGCCAGGATCGCCGGATCCTCCGGCGCGTAGGCGTCTCCCACCCGTCGGTAGGTCAGGTCGGCGAGGTCGCCGTAGACCTTATTGGTCGAGGCGAAGACGAGCGGCGCCGGGTCGGGGCGCCGGCGCAGGGCCTCGAGCAGGCTCAGCGTCCCGCCGAGATTGACGGCGAAATCCGCCGCCGGATCGGTCAGGCTCGTCGTCACGGCGACCTGGGCGGCGAGGTGGACCACCGAGGAGGCCTCCGCCGCCGCGGCCGCGAGGGAGCCGGCATCGCGCAGATCCGCCGTCACGGCGGAGATCCGCTGCGGGTGGCGCTCCTTCAGCCAGGCGAGGTTGGCCTCGACGCCCGGGCGCAACAGGGCGTCGTAGACGAGCACGTCCCGCCCCTCCGCCGCGAGGGCATCGGCGAGGTTCGAGCCGATGAAGCCGGCGCCGCCGGTGATCAGGACCGGGCGCCGTCCGGTGACGGCGGGAGGGGTCGTGGTGTGACCCGTCATCACGCCACCAGCCCGCGCCGGTCGAGCTCGCGGCGCGCCTCCTCGACCCGGTCGCGGGCCTCCTCCTGCTCCGCCACCCAGGCGGCGAGTTCCCTGAGCCCGTCCGCGAAGTCGCGGGCCGGGCGGTAGCCCAGCTCCTCGCGCGCCTTGGTGATGTCCGGGATGCAGTGGCGGATGTCGCCGGCCCGGGCCTTGCCGGCGATCTCCGGCGTCAGCTCCGGCCGGCCCATCGCCTGGGCCAGAAGCGCCGCGACCTCGCGCACCGACCGGTCCTCGCCCGAGCCGATGTTGTAGACCTGGCCGGCGGCCCTGGGCCGGTCGAGGGCGAGCAGGAAGGCCTGGGCCACGTCGTCGACCTGCACGAAGTCGCGCCGCTGGTGCCCGTCCTCGAAGATCACCGGGCTCGCGCCGTTGTGCAGGCGCGAGGCGAAGATGGCCAGCACCCCGGTATAGGGGTTCGAGAGTGCCTGGCCCGGCCCGTAGGCGTTCCAGAGGCGCAGGGCCACGCCCTCCATGCCGTAGGCCGGGGCCAGCATCAGGGTCAGGCGCTCCTGGGCGTACTTGCCCAGCGCGTAGACCGAGGCCAGGGCCGGGCGCTTCCATTCCGGGGTCGGCACCGGCACGAGCGGCCGCCCCTCCTCGTCGAGGGGGTCCCAGGGCGCGTCGGGGCCGGAGCGGGGCTGGCGCACGACCTCCTCGCGCACCCGCTCGTCGGCGCCGCGATACAGCCCCTCGCCGTAGACGCTCATCGAGGAGGCGACCACCACCCGCCGCACCGGACGCTCGATCAGGGCCTGGAACAGGATCGCGGTGCCGTGCTCGTTGACCGCGACGTAGCGGTCGACGTCGTACATGCTCTGGCCGACCCCGACCTCGGCGGCGAGGTGGATCACCGCGTCGACGCCGGCCACGGCATCGGCCACCGCGCGCCCGTCGCGGATGTCGCCGCGGCGCAGCTCGACCGCGTCCGGCAGCCCCTCGGGCCTCGCCCGTGTCCCGTGCACCTGCTCGATCAGGCTGTCGAGCACGCGCACCCGGTCGCCCCGGGCGACGAGGGCCCGCGCCACGGCCCGGCCGATGAAGCCGGCCCCGCCGGTGATCAGGATGGTCTGCGGCACAAGTCGCGCTCCTTTCGCTGCCGGCCTGGGGCGGCCGATACCTCCCTCCCGTATCTATGGGGCGCGAACGCCGCGAACAGGTGTCATCGTTCTGGCGTCATTCAGCCCGATTGCTCCAAGAGATGTCAGCGGGATAGCGCCTGGACGGCGCTCGACCGGCGTCCCGCTTCGGCTCCCCTCCACCGAGTTCACGCGACCCCTCCATGCCCCTCGTTCCCTCGTCGCACGATGCGGTGCCGGCTGCGCCCGGCGCGGAATTCACCCAACGGCAGGACGTCCAGGAAGACGCCCGGCGGGAGGCCGCGTCCCTGCGCCGCCGCCGCCTGGCCCTCTTCGTGCCGACCGTCGCGACGGCGCTCGCCCTCGCCCTCGCGGCGCTCGCCGCGACCGGCGTGCCGGACGGGCCGCTCGAAGCGGCCGTGCTCGCGCTGTTCTGCCTGGCGATGGCCTGGCAATCCTACATCGCCTGGACCTACCTCTACGGCGCGCTCGCCGCCGGCCTCGGGGCCCGGGTGATGTCGCGGGTCGAGCGGCAGGCGGCCGTCCTGCCGCCGGTGGCGAGCGGCCGCAGCCGCACCGCCGCCGTCGTGGCGATCCACGCCGAGGACGCGGCCGCGGTCTTCGCGGCGATCCGCGTGATGGCGCGGTCGCTCGCCCGCACCGGCGGCGACGGGCGCGACCTCGACATCTTCGTCCTCAGCGACACACGCGACCCGGAGATCGCAGCGGCCGAGGAGCGCGAATTCGCCCGCATCCAGACATGGCGTGAGGAGGCTTGGCGCGAGAAAGCCGGGTCCGGCCTGCCGGCGATCCGCTACCGGCGCCGGCGGGAGAATACCGGCCGCAAGGCCGGCAATATCGGCGAGTTCTGCGCCACCTACGGCCACGAGTACGACTTCATGATCGTGCTCGACGCCGACAGCCTGATGACCGGTGCGGCCATGCGCCGCCTGGTGCGGCTGATGGAGGAGAATCCGCGCACCGGCCTGATCCAGACGGTCAGCTACGCCGCCGGGCGCGACACTTTGTTCGCCCGCATCCAGCAATTCGCCGTGCGGCTCTACGCTCCGCTCTCGATCCGGGCGCTGGAGACCTGGCAGGGGCCGGACGGCGGCTACTGGGGCCACAACGCCATCCTGCGCGTCAAAGCCTTCGCGGCCAATGCCGACCTGCCGGTGCTGCCCGGCCGCGCGCCGCTCGGCGGCGAGATCCTGTGCCACGACACGGTCGAGGGGGCGTTCCTGCGCCGGGCCGGTTGGGAGCTGCGCCTCCTGCCGGAGGAGCCCGGCACCTGGGAGGAGATGCCCACCAACCTCACCGACCTGCTCGGCCGCGAGCGGCGCTGGTGCCAGGGCAACCTGCAGCATCTCGGCATCATCGGCTTGCCCGGCCTCACCGCCGGCAGCCGTTGGCACCTCGGCGCGGGCATCCTGTCCTACCTCGCCTCGCCGGTCTGGGTCGCGTTCTTAGGCCTCGGGACCTGGCTGGCGATCCGCGACGGCGATCTCGGGCTCCTCGCCTACGGGCTCGCCGGCGAGGGTCCGGCGGCGGCGATCCTGGCGGCCTTGAGCCTCGCCGCGCTGGCGGCCCCGAAGCTCTTGAGCCTCGGCCACGTCCTCATGTCCCCTCAGCGCCGCGCCGCCTTCGGGGGCACGCGGAGCCTGCTCGTGAGCGCCGCCCTCGAACAGGCCCTGTGGGTGCTGCTCTGGCCGGTCATGACCCTGTTCAATGCCGGTGCGGTCGCGACCACCTTCGCCGGGAGGGTGGTGCGCTGGGACACCCAGGTGCGCGACGACCGCCGGGTGCCGTGGTCCGAGGCCTGCCGGCTCCAGGCCGATTCGCTGGTCGCCGGCATCCTGCTGGCGGCGGCCGTGGCCTACGCCTCCGACCCGCTGCTGACGCTCTGGATGGCGCCGCTGGTCCTCGCCCTGCTGGCGAGCCCGGCCCTCAGCGTGCTGACCAGCCGGGCCGATCTCGGCCAGGCGGCCCGCCGGCGCGGCCTGTTCCTCACGGTCGACGACACCGCCCAGGCGCTGGAGCTGCGCGACCTCGCCGCCGCCCGCGCCGCGCCATCGGTCCCGGCCCGGTCGCAGCCGGTGCGCGGCGAGGCTCCGGTCTGGCTCGCCACGGCGACCGACGACGCGAAGGCGCTGCCGTCAAGGGACATCTGAGCGGCCGGAACGCCTCTCACGATCCCCGCGTTTCGACTGTTGCGTTCGTTGCGATTGTTGCGAATAGTGGGGTCGCTTCGGTTCGGAAAGAGGGGGCCTTCATGACTGCGCCGGCCTACGTCGAACCTCTTGGTCGTCGCCTTCCCTCGGACGACGAGCGGGCGGCGGCCAACCAGCTCCGCACGATCCTGGCAAGTCACGCGACCGACCGAACGAGCCTGCGCATCCTCGACCAGGCCAAAACCCCGGTCGAGGTGACGCTCACTCCCGCCTTGTCGAACTTGCTGATCGACCTGCTGCGGCATGTCGGCAGCGGCCATGCGGTGACGCTGGTGCCGGTCGGGCAGATGCTCTCCACCCAGCAGGCGGCCGACCTGCTGAACGTCTCGCGGCCGTTCCTCATCTCCTTGCTCGACCGGCAGGAGATCCCCCACACGCTGGTCGGGCGGCACCGCCGGATCAAGGCGGAGCATCTGTTCGACTACAAGCGAGCGCGGGATGCCAAGCGGGGCGAGGCGTTGTCCGCCCTGGCGGAGATGGATGCCGAGCATCTCTGAGCGATGTTCGCCAGCCGTTTCACTGCCTTCATCGATGCCTGTGCACTCGCCGGTGCCCTGAAGCGGAACCTGCTGCTGACTCTGGCGGAAGCCGAGTTTTTCCGCGTCCGATGGTCAGACCCCGTCTTGACGGAGACGGAGCGCGCCATCGCCGAGATCCTGTCAGGCAAAGGCGTTCCCGACGCTGATGCCCATGCAACGCGCGCACGAGCCAACATGGAGGCAGCGTTCGAGGAGGCCATGGTCACAGGCTTCACGGATCTCCTGATCCACGGTGAAAGCCTGCCGGACAAGGACGATGCCCACGTCCTGGCTGCGGCTATCAAGACGCGAGCGTCCGTCATCGTGACGGACAACCTGAAGGATTTTCCGGCTGAGATTCTTCTGCCTTTGGATCTCGAGGCTCGTTCCACCGACGGCTTTCTCGCCGATACGATCGCGCTCGACATGGGTCGGGCGACTGCTGCAATCCGTACGATGCGGCTACGGTTCAAGCGGCCCGAGAAGCACCCCGAGGCGCTTCTCGTCGACATGGACGCTGCCGGCCTCATCGAGACAGTCGACGTGCTCCGCCCCTACGCTGCCGTGCTGTAGCGCCGGCCCTTACTGCGCCGGCTTGCCCAGCACCTTGATCGGATCGG
Organism: Methylobacterium sp. 174MFSha1.1; assembly: GCF_900116815.1. Taxonomy (NCBI): domain Bacteria; kingdom Pseudomonadati; phylum Pseudomonadota; class Alphaproteobacteria; order Hyphomicrobiales; family Methylobacteriaceae; genus Methylobacterium; species Methylobacterium sp. 174MFSha1.1. The sequence goes on from NZ_FPCB01000036.1 coordinate 32,970, forward strand.
TGCGCTGGCTGGGCGCCGGCTCGGCGGTGAGGCTGTCGGCGCGCTCGTTCGCGCGGCCGCGGACGCTGCCGGTGGTGGCGGGGCTGCCCTGGCCGGCGGTGGCGCCGTTGCGCGGGCTCGTCACCGGAACGCTGCCGCTGGCGAGTTCGAGGCAGGTCAGCATCTCGACGTAGCTCGGGAAGCCGCCGGCGGTCGATTGCTGCGAGCACTGGGTCTTGGCCGAGCCGGAGAACTGGCCCCAGCGCTTGCGCAGCTCGTCGCCCGCCGAGCGCTCGGAGCGCAGGCAGCCGTCCGAGCCGGCTTCCTGGCTGACCGAGGCGCGGCCGGGGGAGTTGCAGGTGCCTTCGATGTCGAGCCGCGGCGGACCATCCGCCGCGACGAGGACGAGGTGGGCGCCGAGGAGCGCGAAGGGCAGGGCGGCGGGCATGGTGGGTCTCCCGTGAACCGGAGAAGAAAAAGCTTCGCCGGTTCAACGCGCGGACAGTGCCGGAAGCTCCCGCGGCCGGATTGTCCGGCCCGTCACTCCTGTTGCAGGGCCTGGTCCAGGTCGGCGTAGAGGTCGTCCGCATCCTCGATGCCGACCGAGAGCCGCAGCAGGTCCGGCGGGCAGGGGGTGCTCGGGCCCTCGATCGAGGCGCGGTGCTCGATCAGGCTCTCGACGCCGCCGAGCGACGTCGCGCGCTTCCACAAGCCCACCCGGGCCGCCGTCCGGATCGCCGCCGCCTCGCCCGCCGCCACACGGATCGACAGCATGGTGCCGAAGCCGCCGGTCATCTGGCGCGCCGCCACCGCGTGGCCGGGATGCTGGGCCAAGCCCGGATAAAGCACCTGGGCCACCGCCGGATGGGCCGAGAGCCGCCGGGCCAGCTCCCCGGCATTCGCCATCTGGGCTGCGATGCGCACGTGCAGGGTGCGCATGCCGCGCATCAGGAGGTAGGCCTCGAAGGGCCCCAGGATCGCGCCGTTGCCGGAGCGGATGCGCTGGATCCGGGCCCAGAACTCGTCGGATTTCGCGCCGGCGAGTGCCCCGGCGATCACGTCGGAATGGCCGTTGAGCACCTTGGTGGCGGCGTGCATCACCACGTCGGCGCCGAGCATCAGGGGCCGGGTCACCACCGGCGAGCTCGCGGTCGAATCGACGGCGAGCCGCGCCCCGGCCGCGTGGGCGATCCCGGCGGCCCCCGCGATGTCGGTGACGGTCCAGAGCGGGTTCGAGGGCGTCTCGAGCCAGACGAGCTTGGTCTCGCCGGGCCGCACCGCCGCCTTCAACGCATCGAGATCGTCGGTCGCGACGAAATCGACCCTCAAACCCCAGCGGGTCGCCTCTTCGGACAGCCAGCGGCGCAAAGCCCAGTACATCACGGTCGGCGCCACGATGTGGTCGCCGGGGTCGAGGGCGCCGAACACCGCCGTGGCGGCGGCCATGCCGGAGGAGAACAGGAGCGCGCCGGCCTCGGCCTCCTCCAGCATCGCGATCACGGCTTCCGCCTCGCGCACCGTGGCGTTGTCGGGCCGGCCGTAGACGTAGCCGGAGGAATACTGGTTGTCGGGATCGCGGATATAGGTGGTGGCGACGTGGATCGGCGGCACCACCGCCTTCGTGACCGGGTCGACGTGGCCGAGCGCCTGGGCGGCGAGGCTCTTCTTCGACCATTGGCGCGGGGCGCTGCTCATGCCGGACTCCAGGATATGACGGGGATCTTTTTGCTCCCCCGCCGCCCTTGCAGAACCGGTGCCGGCGCGCAACCTCCATCCCGGTATAGCGCACCTCACAAAACTCCCGTTGCGCTGACGTCGCCAGAGCGAGCGACGACGGTGATCGGGAGTTTCGTGAGAGACACACAGCACCCGAGCCCGAGATGCCGCCGACCGCAACGCTTCACCGTCCCGCCCGGCCCGTCCTCTCGCCCGTGCCGCGCCTCCTCGCGGCGATCGCCCCCGTCGCCGCGGTGGCGGTCGTGGGAAGTCTCGCGACGACGCCGAACATCCCGACCTGGTACGCGGGCCTCGCCAAGCCCGGCTTCACGCCGCCGAACTGGCTGTTTCCGGTCGCCTGGACGATCCTCTACACGCTGATCGCCTTTTCGGGCTGGCGGGTGCTCGGCACCGCCCCGGCGACGGGGTCCTTGCGGCGCACCCGGACGCTCGCGCTGTGGGCGTTCTTCGTCCAGCTCGCCCTCAACGGCGCCTGGACCCCGGTCTTCTTCGCCCGGCACGACCTCGGCGGCGGCCTCGTCGTGGTGGTCGCCCTGCTGGTGATGATCCTGTGGACGATCCGGCTGTTCCTGCCGCTCGACCGCCTCGCCGCCCTCGTCCTCGTGCCCTACGCCGCCTGGGTGGCCTATGCGAGCGCGCTCAACGCGGCGATCTGGTGGATGAACTGAGAGCGGACCATTTGAGGGGCGGCCCGTCGAGAGCCGCCCGAATTGCCAACTCACAGGGTCATCCCGGGGCCGCGATAGCGGAGCCCGGGATCCAGAATCGCGGATCGTTCAGAATAGAGCGAAAAGCGTGCCGCTCTATTCTCTGCCACTTGCGTGTCTGGATCCCGGGCTCCGCTATCGCGGCCCCGGGATGACGCGGAGGGTTAAGAAATTCGTTGAGCGATCCGAGTTTTCCGCCCGCCTCACGGCACCAGCACGATCGCCCCGGTCACCGTCCGCGCCTCCGCCGCCTCGTGCGCCTCCACCACCCGGTCGAGGGGGAAGCGGGCCCCGATATCGACCGCGACGTGGCCGCGGCCGATCGCGTCGAACAGGTCGGCGGCGTTGGCCCGGAAGGTGGCCGGGTCGGCGTTGTGCGGGAAGACCGAGGGGCGGGTGAGGAACAGGCAGCCCTTCTTGTTCAGAAGCTCCGGGTCGATCGCCGGGGCAGGCCCCGACGCCGCGCCGTAGGAGACGACGAGCCCGAACGGGGCGGCGCAGTCGAGCGACTTCAGCAGGGTGTCCTTGCCGACCGCGTCGTAGACGACCCGGGCCTTGGCGCCGCCGGTCGCCTCCAGGAAGGCCTTGGGCCAGTCACCGTCGATGTCGATCACGGCCTTGCATCCGGCGGCGAGCGCGGCGTCGCGCTTGGCCGCGGAGCCGGTGGTGCCGATGACCGTGGCGCCGAGCGCCGTGGCCCAGCGGGTCAGGATCTGGCCGACGCCGCCGGCGGCCGAATGGACCAGCAGCAGGTCGCCCGCCTGGACCGCATGGGTCTTGCGCAGCAGGTACTGCGCCGTCATGCCCTTGAACAGCAGGGCGGCGGCGGTCTCGTCGCCGACGCCGTCGGGCAGCCGCACGAGCTTCCCCGCCGGCACGTTGCGCCGGTCGGCATAGGCGCCGACGCCGGCATTCATATACGCCACGCGGTCGCCGGGCGTCACGTCCATCACGCCGGGCCCCACCGCCTCGACCACGCCCGCCGCCTCGAAGCCGAGCCCGGTCGGCCGCTCGAGCGGGTAGATGCCCCGGCGCTGGTAGATGTCGATGAAGTTGAAGCCGATCGCGGTCTGGCGCAGGCACACCTCGCCCGGTCCGGGCGCGGCCAACTCCCCGCTCTGCAGCGTCATGACCTCTGGCGGGCCGAACTCGGTGATCACCACGCGGCGTTGGGTCGTCATGCCCTCTCCTCTGATCCGCTCCGCTCGTGGTCCCGGTATGAACCCGCCGGGGACCGTGATAAATCCGGGCCCGCATTCAAAATTCGAAACGCCGGGTTTGCAATCGATGGACCGTCTCGCGGGCATGGAGGCCTTCGCCCGGGCCGTCGAGACCGGCTCGTTCTCGGCGGCGGGCGACCTGCTCGGGCTCTCGCCGCAGGCGGTCGGCAAGCAGGTGCGCCTGCTGGAGGAGCATCTCGGCGTCCGGCTGATCCACCGCACGACCCGCCGGCAGAGCCTGACCGAGGCGGGGCGCGACCTCTACGAGCGGGTGCGCGTCATCCTGGCGGAGGTCGAGGCGGCGGAGGCGGTGGCGGCGCGCAGCCAGGCGGTGCCGCGGGGCCAGATCCGCGTGAACGCCCCGGTCACCTTCGGCGCCTACGACCTCGCCCGGGCGCTGCCCGCCTATCTGGCGGCCTACCCGCAGGTCGACGTCGAATTGACCCTCTCGGACCGGAAGGCCGACCTGATCGAAGAGGGCTACGAGGTGATCTTCCGCGTCGGTCCGCCGGCCGGGAACGGCCTGATCGCCCGCCCCTTGCGCCCGATGGACTTCGCCCTCTGCGCCGCCCCGTCCTACCTCGCGGCGCGGGGCGCGCCGCGCGCGCCGGCCGACCTCCGGCAGCACGAATGCCTGGGTTTCGCCTACATGGCGACGGGGGATCAGTGGCGCTTCGTCGGGCCGGAGGGCCCGGAGACGGTCGAGGTGTCGTACCGGCTCCTGGTCAATAACGGACAGGCGCTCCTGACCGCGGCGCTCGCCGGCCTCGGCCTTCTGCTGCAACCCACCGCCCTGGTGCGGGACGCCGTGGCGGCGGGCCATCTGGTGCCGGTGCTGCCGGATCATCGGCCCGTCTCCCGGCCGATGCACCTGCTCTACGCGCCCGACCGGCGGATCACCCCGAAGCTGCGGTCCTTCATCGATTTCGCGCTCGCCCGCTTCGCCGGCCCGGCTCCCGCGGAGTGAAGCAGGTCAGCGTGCCGCCACCGCCCCGGCGCCGCGCAGGGTGCGGGACACGGTGGCGCGCATGTCGGCGAGGGTGAAGGGCTTGGTCAGCACGTCGGCGACGATCGCGTCGAGGCCGCGGGCGCGCTCGCGCTGGTCGGCGAAGCCCGTCATCAGCAGGATCGTCAGGTCCGGATAGTCGCGCTTGGCGGCGAGCGCCAGGGCGATGCCGTCCATCAGCGGCATGCGGATGTCGGTCAGCATCAGGTCGAACGCGGTCTCGGACAGGCGGTCGAGACCGTCGCTGCCGTCGACCGCCGTCACGACCGTGTGGCCGTCCATCTCCAGCCCGCGCTTCAGGAAGCCGCGGATCGGTTCCTCGTCGTCGACCAGCAGGATGCGCGCCATGTCCTCTCGTCTCTCGTCCTCTCGTCGCTCCGGGCCGGAGAACCACGCGGACGCGGCAAGTGTGACGGGGCCGGCAGCACCGGGTCAAGCCGTTGCGGCAGCTACGGTTCCGAATTCGTGCCGCTTTCCGGAGCGCGGCGCGCCGGCGTTGCAAACGCGCACCGCTCCGGGCCCTGACACTGCGGTCCGAACCCCCGAAACCCTATACCTTGTCGAACAGGTCCGGGCCGCCGTCGCCGTAATCGACGAGGCCGACATAGGGCAGTTGCCGGAAGGCGTGGGCGACGTCCATCCCGTAGCCGACCACGAACACGTCCGGGCAGGTGAAGCCGACGTAATCCGCATCCATCGTCACCGCGCGCTTGCCGGGTTTTTCCAGCAGCACGGTGGTGAGCACGCGGCGTGCGCCGCGGGCCATCAGGAGGTCCTTGGCGTAGACGAGGGTGCGACCGGATTCGAGGATGTCGTCGATCAGGAGCACGTCGCGCCCGCGCACCTCGCTCTCGACGTCGCGCAGGATCGCCACCTGTCCCGACGACACCGTGGCGGCGCGGTAGCTCGACAGGTGGATGAACTCGACCTGTGGCGCGAGACCCGCCCGGTGCAGCGCCCGGATCAGGTCGGCGGCGAACATGAAGCTGCCCTTGAGCACCGCCACCACCAGGAGGTTCTCCAGCGGCTGGCTCGCGATGGCGCGGGCGATCTCCTCGTTGCGCTGCGCGATGGCGGATTCGTCGAACAGGACGCGGACGCGGGGCAGGGGCGGGTTCATCGATCTCGGCTGGGTCACTTGGGGTTCGTCGGAGCCCTCAGGCTGACGGCAGAATCCCCGCTGTCAACCGCGGCAAAGCGGACCAGCACGTCGCGGCCCCTGGCCGGCGCGTTCGGCAGCTCCGCCCGGAAGCGGGCGGTCTCCTCGGGTTCGAGCCGGTCCCGCGGCGCCGGGGCGGTCCAGCGGTAGACGACCTGGCCGTGCTCGTCGCGCAGTTCGAGGCGCAGCGGCGGCACCGCCACCGCCTCCTTCGCGGCGCTCACCAGGTCGCCCTCGACCACGACGCGGCCGCTGCCGGAGGTGTCCGGCACCTGGTAGGCGGCGACGTCCCGGAAGGCGAGGCCGCGCAGGTTCACCGGCAGGCCGAGCCCCGCATAGAGCCGGGCGGTCTGGGGCAGGGCGCGCACGATCCCGGCCCGGCCCGCCGGGACCAGGGCGAGCACGACGGCAACGAAGCCCGCGGCCGCCAGCGCCGCCCCGGCGAGGTGCCGGCGCGACGGCCGCCCGGTGGCGACTGCCTTCGCGGCCCGCGCCCCGGCGCGGCGGGGCGGGGCGGTCCCGGCGGCGGAGAACACCGCCTCGCCCGGGGGCGAGAGGTCGGGCCCCGGCTCCGCGGCGGGGGCGGAGACGAACCAGGGTTCGCGGCAGGCGGCGCAGCGCACGGTGCGCCCGGCCGGGCCGATCTGCTCGGGATCGAGCGTATATTCGCTTGCGCAGGCGGGACAGACGATCAGCATGGCGAATCAGTCGGGCGCGGCACCGAGGCCGGATCACGACTCCTCCCGCGTCAGCCTTAATGCGTGGTAAAGCGGGGCGGATCGCCGGGGCGCCCGCGGCGGCTTGGCGGGCGACTTGGCGGCTGACTTGGCGCTCGCGCCGGGCGGGCCCGGGCAGGCGACGCGGGATATCGAGCGACGCGGAACGTGAGGACCGGTCGGACATGGGGACCGGCGCGCAGGGAGACCGGATGGACGCGAGAAAGGACCGGGGGACCGGGGGCAGCCTGCTCGGCGGGATGGACGAGCCGGTGGTCCGGTTCGAGAATGTCGGCATGCGCTACGGGGTCGGCCCCGAGATCCTGAGCGACATCAGCTTCACCATCGCGCCGCACTCGTTCCAGTTCCTCACCGGCCCCTCGGGCGCCGGCAAGACGACGCTGCTGCGGCTGATCCTGCTCTCGGTGCGGCCGAGCCGGGGCCTCGTCTCGGTGTTCGGCGAGGAGGTGAGCGGCATCTCGAGCGGCGCGCTGACGAGCTTGCGCCGGCGCATGGGCGTGGTGTTCCAGGATTTCCGCCTGCTCGACCACCTGACGACCTACGAGAACGTCGCCCTGCCCCTGCGGGTCCAGGGCCGGGCCGAGACGAGCTACCGGGCCGAGGTGGTGGAGCTCCTGCGCTGGGTGGGCTTAGGGGAGCGCATGCACGTGCTGCCGCCGCTCCTGTCCGGCGGCGAGAAGCAGCGCGCGGCGATCGCCCGGGCGCTGATCGCCCGGCCGGAACTGCTGCTCGCCGACGAGCCGACCGGCAACGTCGACCCCCAGCTCGGCCGGCGCCTGCTGCGCCTGTTCGTCGAGCTCAACCGCCTCGGCACCTCGGTGCTGATCGCCACCCACGACTTCGCCCTGATGGACCTCGTCGACGCGCGCCGGTTCGTCCTGGGCAACAACCGCCTGCGGATCGAGGGATGAGCCGCGGGGAGGCAGATCATGTCTGAAGGAGCCACCCTGGAGCGGCCGCCGCGGCGCGAGGCGCCCGGCCCCGACCTGCCGCCCACCTTGCGCCGCAACGCGGCGCTGGTGCCGACCGACACCAGCGCCGGCCGGGCGCTCGCCGCGGTGATCGCGATCCTGACCTTCCTCGCCGCCCTCTGCGCCGGGGGCGCCGAGATCGTCGCCTCGAGCGCGGCGCAGTGGCAGGGCTCGGTGGCGCAGGAGGTGACGATCCAGGTCCGGCCGGGGCCGGGCCGCGACACCGATGCCGACGTCGCCAAAGCGGCCTCGCTCGCCGCCAGCACCCCGGGCATCGCCTCGACGCGGCCCTTCACCAAGGCGGAATCCGAGCGCCTGCTCGAACCCTGGCTCGGCAGCGGCCTCGATCTCGGCGACCTGCCGGTGCCGCGGCTCATCACGGTGCGGTTGGGGTCGAGCACCCCCGATCTCGGCGCCTTGCGCCAGCGCCTCGCCGAGGCCCTGCCGGGGGTGGCGAGCCTCGACGACCACGCGCTGTGGCTCTCGCGCCTCTCGACCATGGCGAACACGGTCGTGGGCGTCGGCGTGGCGGTCGTGGCCCTGGTGCTGCTCGCCACTGGGCTCGCCGTCACCTTCGCGACCCGCGGCGCGATGGCGGGCAACCGCGAGGTGGTGGAGGTGCTGCACTTCGTCGGCGCCGACGCCGACTTCATCGCCCGGGAATTCCAGCGCCGCTTCTTCCGCCTGGGGTTGCGCGGCGGGGCGATCGGCGCCGTCGCGGCGCTCGCGGTGATCGGGGCCGGCGGCGCGCTCGCGCGGGTGTGGCGCGCCGGGCCCGCGGGCGACGAGCTCGAGGCGCTGTTCGGCGGCTTCGCGATCGGCTGGCGCGGCTATGCCAGCGTGGTGCTGATCGGGGTCATCGCCTCGGTCGTCACCGCGGTCGTCTCGCGCCTGACCGTGCGGCGGTTCCTGGACTAATCAAGCAGGATCATCCCCGCAAGCTCCTCCCCCTTTCCCGGACGACTGCAGCGAAGCGGAAGGAGATCCGGGATCCAGGAGAGGATTGCCGCGAAGCGGCTCTGCTCTTGCAGCGTTGCAGACAAGCAAACGCTTCGCGGATTCTCGCGCTGGATCCCGGATCTCCTTCCGCTGACGCTGCAGTCGTCCGGGAAAGGGCGTGCTGATGAAAGATGTTTTGCCCGTTTGATCCGACGGCATTCACTGTCCGCGTCGCGGCATTCCGTCATGGCAGCCTTGATGCCCACGCGATCCCGGAGCGTCACGCCGCCTGCCGCAGCCCCGGCAGGTTCAGCTCCGGCAGGGCCGCGACCGTCGGCTGGGCGAAGAGGTAGCCCTGGAACAGGGTGATGCCGGCCTCGCGCAATGCCCCGAGTTCCTCGGGCGTCTCGATCCCCTCGGCGATCACCGCGACGCCGAGCGCCCGGGCGATGCCGATCACCCCCGACACGATCGCCTGTCGGGCCGGCGATCCGGCGATGCCGCGGATCAGCTCCATGTCGAGCTTGATCAGGTCAGGCTGGAAGCGCGCCAGCAGGCCGAGGCCCGCATAGCCGGCGCCGAAATCGTCCAGCGCCGTGAGGAAGCCGCGCTGGCGGTAATCCGTGACGATGCGCTGGACGTGGGCGACGTCGGTCATGCGCTCGTTCTCGGTGAACTCGAACATGATCCGCTGGTGCGCGAATCCGATGCGCCGCGCCGCCTCCAGGGTCGCCCGGATGCAGGCCGCCGGCTCGTAGACGGCGTTCGGCAGGAAATTGATCGACAGCCGCAGGTCGCCGGCCGGAAACAGCCCGCCCGCGAGCTCGATCGCCTTGGTGCGGCAGGCCTGGTCGAAGCGGTAGCGGTTGCCGTCGTCGACCTGGTCGAGGATGTACCCTGCGCCCTGACCCTCGGTGCCGCGCACCAGGGCCTCGTAGCCCCAGACGGCGCCCCGCGCGAGGTCGACGATCGGGTGGAACGCCATCGTGAAGGCGAAGGGCAGCGGCTCGCCGCTCCTGCACTGCTCGCACCCGCTGCGCTTCGTCATGGCACTGGTCCGGCTCCGTCTCCGGATACCCTCCCACCGTTGTCTTCACGCAAGATGAAGGCGGTCGCCCGGATCAGGATGATATTCCTTGCGCGTCACTCCCCCGCCCGCGGCACGGCGTTGACCCACAGCACTACGGCGATCCGGTCGGGGGACGGGTTGCGGTAGCGGTGCGGGCGCCGGCTGGCGAAGCGGAAGCTGTCGCCGGGCCCGAGCTCCGCCGTCGTCTCCTCCACCGTGAGGACGAGGGCGCCCTCCATCACCAGGCCGGCCTCCTCGCCGTCATGGACCAGGGCCTCGTCGCCGGTCCCGGAAGCGGGCGCGAGCTGCATCAGGAACAGGCTCAAGCGCCCGTCGCCCTGCGTCAGCAGCTGCTTGGTGATGCCGGCGCGCCAGAGCGTGAGCGCCGCCCGCTCGCCGGCCCGGGTGACGATCCCATCGGCCCCGGCCCCCTCGGGCCCGCCGAACAGCGCACCGATCCCGACCCCGAGGAGGTCGGCCACCTGCGTCAGCGCCCGCAGGGACGGCGAGGACAGGCCGCGCTCGACCTGGCTAAGATAGCCAATCGACAGCCCGGTCGATGCCGCTACCGCCTTCAGCGACAGGCCGCGCGCCTGCCGCAAGGAGCGCAGCCGCTGCCCGACCGCGAGATCGGCCGCCACTGGGCCGCCGGCAAGCTTGCTCACTTGCCCGCTCCCTTGCCCGTTTGATGGTCGATCTGCCGCCTGTTTCATGCGCATGAAATTCGATTGCGAGAAGCAGCGAAATATGGCCTGATGTTCATGTCAATGAAATTCGAGCGGTGAACCGCCGAAGAGCCGAACGAAGCCGGCAGGGGAGAACAGGATGAAGCGTCTCGTTCGGGCCGCAGGGGCGGCCCTGGTGCTGCTCGCAGGGAGTGCCCTCGCCCGTCCCGCCCTGGCGCAGGAGACGGTCCGGGTCGGCTCGACGCCGACGGGCGTCCCCTTCACCTTCCTCGACACCAAGACCAACACCATCCAGGGCGTGATGGTGGACGTGATCACCGCCATCGGCAAGCAGGCCGGCTTCTCGGTGCAGATCGAGCCGTTCCAGTTCTCGACCCTGATCGCGGCGCTCACCGCCAAGAAGATCGACGCGATCTCGGCCGCGATGTTCATCACGCCGCCGCGCCAGGAGGTGATCGCGTTCTCCGGCTCGGTCTATTCCTACGGCGAGGGGATGGTGGTGCCGAAGGCCGACACCAAGGCCTACACCACTTTCTCCGACCTCAAGGGCGAGACGGTGGGCGCGCAGGTCGGCACCGCCTTCGTCGATGCGCTCAAGAAGTCGGGCCAGTTCGCCGACGTGAAGGTCTACGACACGTTCCCGGACATGCTGCGCGACGTCAATGCCGGCCGGGTCAAGGCGATCTTTGCCGATTCGCCGATCATCGCCTACAACCTCAAGAGCGGAAACTTCCCCAATGCCCACCTCGTCGCCTCGTACAAGCCGGTGGTCGTCGGCTCGGTCGGCATCGGCGTGCGCAAGGACGACACCGCGCTGCTGGCGAAGATCAACGCAGGCCTCGCCAAGATCAAGGAGAACGGCGAGCTCGCCAAGATCCTGGAGAAGTGGGGCCTGCAGCCCTCCGTGAACCCGTCCTGAGCGGATCGCCGGTTCCATGGACGGCTTCCTGTCTGACGCCCGCGAGTTCGTGCCGATCCTGCTCCAGGGCGTGTGGCTGACGATCCTGATCACGGTCGGCTCGCTCGTGGTCTCGACCGCGCTCGGCCTCGTCTGGGCGATGATGCGGGTCTCAGGGATACGGGCGCTCTCGTTCTTCGCCGCGACCTTCATCAACGTGATCCGGGGCATCCCGATCATCGTGCAGCTGTTCTACATCTACTTCGTGCTGCCGGATTTCGGGCTGTCGCTCTCGGCGGTGCAGGCGGGCGTGCTGGGCCTCGGCCTCGCCTACTCGGCCTACCAGGCCGAGAATTTCCGCGCCGCCATCGAGGCGATCGACAAGGGCCAGGTCGAGGCGGCGCAGACCATCGGCATGGGCTGGGGGCTGACCATGCGGCGGGTGCTGCTGCCGCAGGCCTTCCGCACCGCACTGCCGCCCTTCGGCAACGTGATGATCATGATGCTGAAGGACTCCTCGCAGGCCTCGACCATCACGGTCGCGGAGCTGGCACTCCAGGGCAAGCTCATCGCCTCGGCGACCTTCAAGAACACCAGCGTGTTCACCCTCGTCGCGCTGATGTACCTGACCTTGAGCCTGCCGCTGATCCTGATCGTGCGCCACTTCGAGAAGCAGGCCGGCCGGCGATGATCGTGCTCGACGACGTCCGCAAGTCCTTCGGGGCGCTGCAGGTCCTGAAGGGCATCACCGCGCAGGTCTCGAAGGGCGAGGTGGTCTGCGTGATCGGGCCGTCGGGCTCGGGCAAGTCGACGGTGCTGCGCTGCATCAACGGCCTCGAGTCCTACGAATCCGGGACGATCACGGTGAACGGCCGCAAGGTCGACCGCAGCCATCACTCGATCCGCACTGTCCGGGTCCAGGTCTCGATGGTCTTCCAGCGCTTCAACCTGTTTCCCCACCGCACGGCGCTCGAGAACGTCGTCGAGGGGCCGGTCTACGTGAAGGGCGAGGACCGGAAGGAAGCCACCGAGCGCGGCCGGGCGCTGCTCGCCCGGGTCGGGCTCTCCGGCAAGGAGGAGGCCCACCCGCAACAGCTCTCGGGCGGGCAGCAGCAGCGGGTCGCCATCGCCCGGGCGCTCGCCATGCGGCCCGACGCGATCCTGTTCGACGAGCCGACCTCGGCCCTCGACCCGGAGCTCGTCGGCGAGGTCTTGAGCGTCATGCGCGGGCTCGCCGAGGAGGGGATGACCATGGTGGTCGTCACCCACGAGATGAGCTTCGCCCGCGAGGTCGCCGACCGGGTGCTCTTCCTCGACGGCGGCGTGATCGTCGAGGAGGGTCCGGCCCGCGAGGTGCTCGGCCGCCCGCAGCAGCCCCGCACCCAGGACTTTTTGAGGCGGGTGCTGAACCCGCTGTGACGAGTGTCCCATGACCGAACCCTTCCCCCTCGGGCCCGCCCTCTGGGCCACCACCGCCGCGCCCGCGCCCGCGACGACCCCGCTCGCCGAATCCGGCCGGGCCGACGTGGTGGTGATCGGCGGCGGCTTCTGCGGCCTGTCGACGGCGCTCCACCTCGCGGAAGGAGGCCTCAAGCCCGTGGTGCTGGAGGCGCGCGAGATCGGCTTCGGCGGCTCGGGCCGCAACGGCGGCCAGGTGATCCCGGGCCTCAAGCACGATCCCGACGAACTGGTGCAGCTGTTCGGGCCTGAGCGCGGCGAGCGCCTCGCCGCCTTCGGGGCCGGCACCGCCGACGCGGTGTTCGACCTCATCGCGAAGCACCGCATGGACGTGCCCCACACCCGCACCGGCTGGATCCAGGGCGCGCATACCGACGAGGGGCTGGTCCAGGCCGAGCGCCGGGCCGAGCAATGGGCGCGGCGCGGCGCCCCGGCGCGCCTCCTCGACAAGGCCGAGACCGACCGGCTGATCGGCTCGGAGCGCTACCGCGGCGGCTGGCTCGACGGGCGCGGCGGCGCGGTGCAGCCGCTCTCCTACGCCCGCGGCCTCGCCCGCGCCGCGCTGGCGGCCGGGGCCCGCATCCACACCGACACGCCCGTCACCGGCCTGTCGCGGCAGGGCGCGACCTGGACGGTGCGGACGAAGGCCGGCCCGAGCCTGACCACCGAGCGGGTGGTGCTCTGCACCAACGGCTATTCGGGCGACCTGTGGCCGAACCTGCGCCAGACCATCATCGCCGCGAACTCGTTCCAGGTCGCGACCACGCCGCTCTCCGACAACCTGCGCCGCAGCGTGCTGCCGGAGGGCCAGGTCTCCTCCGACACCCGCAAGCTCCTGCTCTACTTCCGCCTCGACCATACCGGCCGGCTGCTGCTCGGCGGGCGCGGGCCGTTCCGCGAGCCGAGGGGCCAGGGCGACTGGGCGCATCTGGAGCGGATCGTCCCAAAGCTGTTTCCGCAGCTCGCCGGCATCGGCTTCGACCACCGCTGGTGCGGCCGGGTCGCGGTCACCCGGGACTACCTGCCCCACCTGCACGCGCCCGAGCCCGGCCTCCTCATCGATATCGGCTGCCAGGGCCGGGGCGTCGGCCTCCAGACCCGCATGGGCCAGGCGATCGCCGCCTATCTCGCCCGGGGCGACGCCGACGCGCTGCCCCTCGCCCCCACGCCGATCACGCCGCTGCCGCTGCACCGGCTGCACCGGCTCTACGCCTCGGCGGTGGTCGCCTGGTACCGGTTCCGCGACGGAGGGCTGTAGCCGGGGCGGCAAGTGGAGGGGCGTCGCGGCACGGCGCCGAGCGTTCTTGGGGCTGCATCGCGGGTCTCACGCCGCTGTCCCGGTTCCGCCGGAACGCAGAGGAACCGTCGTCCTGGTGCCGGATTGTTTCCCGGTTTTCTTGCGACTTCCACGCGTCTCCGGCCGGCCGGGCACGAAGCCGCCGGATCCGTGGCGCCGCGTCGTATTCTCTCGGGCCTGCACGATCATCCCGTCCCGCCCGCCGCCGTCCGGGGGCGATCGTGGCGAAACGATCCGCCTGCCCTTGAAATCGAAACCCGGTCCTATACTCGGCCTCTCTCTCGGCGAGGCGCGATTTCGGCCTGCGGCTTCATCGCTCCTTAAGTCCCCTGGCGCATACACGTCGCATCTGCGCGTTCGCTTCGACCAGACGAGAGCTGTGGACCCGACGACTCCGATCTTGCGGCCCACCGGGGCCCCGCGCCGCCGCTCCTTCCGGATGGTGGCGGCCTCCGCCGGCCTGCTGGCGGCGCTGATCGCCGCCGCGGCGGGGCTGCTGGTCCACAACCTGCACGAGCAGGCGGTCGCGGAGACCGAGCGCAGCCTCGTCGGCCTCTCCACGATCCTCGCCGACCAGGCCGACCGGGCCCTGCAATCGATCGAGCTGGTCCAGGAGACGGTGATCGCCGAGGCCCGGACCGCTCAGGTGACGAGCGAGGAGGACTACGCCGCCTTCGCGGGCCGGGAGGCGCTGCACGAGGCGCTCAAGACCCGCATCACCGCCCTGCCGCAGGTCAACGCCGTCACGGTGATCGACCGCCGTGGCAACCTCCTGAACTTCAGCCGCTACTGGCCGATCCCGACGGTCAACATCGCCGACCGGGACTACTTCAAGGCCCTGGCGGCCGATCCCGCCCTCGACCGCTTCATTGGCCGGCCGGTGCAGAACCGCGGCGACGGGGTGTGGACGATCTACATCGCCCGCAAGGTCCGCGCCCCGGACGGGACCTTCCTCGGCCTGGTGCTCGGCGCGGTCGAGCTCGGCTATTTCGAGCGGCTCTACGGGACGATCGCCCCGACGCCGAACGACGTGATCGCTGTGTTCCGCGACGACGGGACGCTCCTGGTGCGCCATCCCCGGCACGACGGCAGCGTCGGGCAGATCTTCACGAAGGTCGGCGCGTCCAACGTCGCGCTCAAGAAGATGGCCAGCGGCGTGATCCGCACCACCAGCCCGATCGACGGGCACGACCGCATCATCGCCAGCCGGACGCTGATGCGCTACCCGATGCTCCTGAGCGTCAGCCGCACGGCGGAGGCGAGCCTCGCCGGGTGGCGCCGGCAGGCCTCGCTCGTCGGCGCTGCCGCTTTGCTGCTCGATCTCGGCCTCGGCGGGCTGGTGCTCCTCGCCTTCCGCCAGGCGCGGGCGCAGGCGCAGCTGGTGCAGGCCGAGGCCGCCCGCGCCGCCGCCGAGATGCGGGCGCGGGCCGATCGGGAGCTCAGCACCCAGCACGCCCAGTTCGGCATCGCCCTCGACCACATGACCCAGGGCCTGTGCCTGTTCGACCGCGACGACCGGCTGATCGTGATGAACGCGCGCTACGCCCAGATGCACGCCGTGCCGGCGGCCCTGCGCCGGCCGGGCGTGCCGCTCTCCGCGCTGATCGGCCATCTCGGCGCGGCCGGGCGGCTGGCAATGCCCCTGGTGGAGGCCTGCACCCGCATCGCCGCCGGCGGGACGCCGGCGAGCTTCACCTGCGACCTCGCCGATGGGCGCGCCATCGCGGTCGTGCACGTGCCGATCCCCGGCGGCGGCTGGGTCTGCACCCACGAGGACGTGACCGAGCGCCGCCGCAACGAGGCGCGCATCGCCCATATGGCCGGCCACGACGCGCTGACCGGGCTGCCGAACCGCACGCAGCTTCAGGAGCGCCTCGACGCGGTCCTGGCGGAGCGCGGTGCTGACGAAGCGGTGAGCGTGCTCTGTCTCGACCTCGATGGCTTCAAGGAGGTCAACGACACCCACGGCCACCCGGTCGGCGACGAACTCCTGCGCCTCGTGGCGCAGCGGCTCCAGGAGGCGGTCGGCGCCACGGCGCTGGTCGGGCGCCTGGGCGGCGACGAGTTCGCGGTGATCCGCTGCGCGCCCTCGCATCCGGCCGGCGTGGCGGCGCTCGCCGAGCGGATCGTGCAGCTGCTGCGCCGGCCCTTCGAGGTCCAGGGCCACGAGGTCGGCATCGGCACCTCGATCGGCCTCGCGATGACGGACGAGTCCGGCCTCACCACCGCCGAGCTCCTGCGCCGGGCCGACGTCGCCCTCTATCAGGCGAAATCCTCGGGGCGGAACGGCTGGCGCTTCTTCGACCCGGCGATGGATGCCGACCTGCAGCGCCGCCGCCAGCTCGGCATGGACCTGCGCGTCGCCCTCGCCGAAGGGCAGCTCGACCTCCACTACCAGCCGATCGTCGCCGCCGACGGGTCGGCCCTGCGCGCCCGCGAGGCGCTCCTGCGCTGGCGCCACCCGCGCGAGGGGTTCGTCAGCCCGGGCGAGTTCATCCCGATCGCCGAGGCGACCGGGCAGATCCGCCGGCTCGGCGCCTGGGCCCTCGCCCGGGCCTGTGCCGACGCCGTGTCCTGGCCGGCGGAGGTCAAGGTCGCGGTGAACCTCTCCCCGGCGCAGTTCGTCGGCGACGGCCTCGTCGAGGAGGTGACCGGCGCGCTCAAGGCCGCCGGCCTGCCGCCCGGGCGGCTCGAGCTCGAGATCACCGAATCGGTGCTGCTGCAGGACGACGAGGCCACGCTCGCCATCCTGCACCGCCTGCGGGCGCTCGGGATCGGCACGGCGATGGACGATTTCGGCACCGGCTATTCGTCCTTGAGCTACCTGCGCCGCTTCCCCTTCGACAAGATCAAGATCGACCGCTGCTTCGTGCAGGGCCTCGGGCAGGAGGCGGGCGAGGAGACCGGCAGCATCGAGATCGTGCGCGCCACGGTCGGCCTCGGCAAGGCGCTCGGCATGATCGTACTGGCCGAGGGCGTCGAGACCGAGGCGCAGGCGGCGATCCTGCGCGAGGCGGGCTGCGACGAATTGCAGGGCTACCTGTTCGGCCGGCCCTGCCCGGTGGGCGCGCTGCCGGGGGCCGCAGCGGCCGGCGGAGGGGTGTCGGCGGCGGCGTGACTTGCGCTGCGCGTGACGTTCTCGTGATCTCGGAGTCTTTGGATCGGATCCCCCAGAATTGATACTCTGCATGTCATCCCGGGGCCGCGAAAGCGGAACCCGGGATCCGTAACCGCCGACGGTGGAGGATGAAACGGGACGTATCGAGCCGGGTCTTGCACCGTCGGCGGTTATGGATCCCGGGTTCTCGACTTCGTCGAGCCCCGGAATGACCCTGTGAGGTGGGATCGCGGGCGAAGAAACGAGGTCCGCAGCCAGGTCGACTTCGGCGGCGTGGGCCTTATGCCCGCAACGCCCGCTCGATCAGCCCCGCCGCCGCGAGCGCCCGTCCGTCGTCGCCGAACCGGGCGATCACCTGCACCCCGACCGGCAGGCCGGCGGAGGTCCGGTCGACCGGCAGGGTGACGCAGGGCACCCCCATCAGGGTCCAGAGCCGGTTGAAGCGCGAATCGCCCGTCTGGTCGAGGCCAGCCGGTGCGGGGCCCGGAGCCGCGTAGGTCAGGAGCACGTCGAAGCCGTTCTCGGAAAAAACGTCCTTCAGGCCGCGGCGGGCGTGGTGGGCGGTGCGGCGGGCGGCGTCGTAGGCGGGGGTCTCGATGGCTTGCGCCGCGTCGAGGGCAGCGCGCAGGCGCGGCGGCAGCGCGTCGCGGTGGGCGGCGTATTCCCAGGCGAGCGCCTGGCGCGCCTCGTAGTCCTGGATCGTCCCGTGGGCAGCGTACGCCTCGCCGAACGGCGCCGGCAGGGCGAGGTCGCGGACCGTCGCGCCGGCCCCCTCGACCGCGCGCGCCGCCCGGGCCAGCGCCGCCTCCGCCTCCGGCTCGGGGGCGGCGCAGAAGTCCTGGCGCAGGATCCCGATCCGGGGCGTGCCGGCGTCGCCGGTGCGCGCGATGGCCGGCCGGTCGGCGAGCAGCGCGAGCGCGCAGGCCGCGTCGGCGACGCTGCCTGCGAACAGGCCGAGCGTGTCGAGGGCCCAGGAATAGCACTTCACCCCCACCGTCGGCAGCAGCCGGAACGACGGCTTGACCCCGACGACGCCGCAGAACGCCGCCGGGCGGATGATCGAGCCGCCGGTCTGGGTGCCGAGCGCCAGCGGCAGCATCCCGGCCGCCACCGCGGCGGCCGATCCCGCCGAGGAGCCGCCGGGTGTGTGCCCGGGATTGTGCGGGTTGCGGGTCGCGGTGGGGTCGAGGAAGGCGAAGGGCGTGGTGGTGGTCTTGGCCAGCGGCACCGCGCCGAGGGTCTTCAGCCGCGCCACCACCGGCGCGTCGGCGCGCGGGCGCCAGCCGTCGTAGATCGCCGAGCCCATCCGGGTCGGCAGGTCGGCGGTGTCGATGATGTCCTTGATCCCGACCGCGATGCCGGCGAGCGGGCCCGCGGCCGGGATGGCAGGGGCGGGATCGACGCAAACCAGGGCGCCGACCTCCGGCTCGCGGGACGCGATCGCCTCGCGCACGAGGCCGACCGCCCCCTCGGGCGTCAGACGGCCGGCATCGATTCGGGCGCAGAGGTCGAGGAGCGAGAGCATCGGGCCGTCCGGGCGGGAGGAGTCGGATGAACGACTTTGTAAGCGCATTGTGGCTGTGTGTTCCAGAACACGAAGTGGATCTCGCGCGCGTTGCGGCCGGGGCCCGGCTTCGGCTAAACCGGCGCCGTTCACCCGCCGCACGGCCGCCTGGGGCGGATCAGGCCGACGCGGCGGGGCGCCGGGGACCCGGCATCCTTCGCGAGTGAGCCCGTGACCTTTCCCTCCGCCCTGCCCCTGCAAGCGCACGCAACCCAGACGCCTGCCATGCCCGCCCCCCGGGCCGTCTCGCGCCTCGGGCGCCTGTTCGGCCGCGGGCGCCGGGCCGACGCCCTGGCGATGGAGCAGGACGGCGCCGCCGACGGGTTCGGCGGGCCCGGCATCCTGGCGGTGGCCGGGCTCAAGAAGAGCTACGGCGCCCGCACCGTCGTGCACGATGCCGGCCTGACCGTGCGCAACGGCGAGGCGGTGGGCCTGCTCGGCCCCAACGGCGCCGGTAAGACGACGATCTTCTACATGATCACCGGCCTCGTCTCGGCCGATCGCGGCACGATCAGCCTCGACGGCCAGGAGATCACCCGGCTGCCGATGTACCAGCGGGCGCGGCTCGGCATCGGCTACCTGCCGCAGGAGGCCTCGATCTTCCGCGGCCTCAACGTCGAGGACAACATCCGGGCGGTGCTCGAAGTGGTCGAGCCCGACCGCAAGACCCGCGAGCGCAAGCTCGATGCGCTCCTCGAGGAGTTCAACATCACCCGCCTGCGCAAGTCGCCCTCGATCGCGCTCTCGGGCGGCGAGCGGCGGCGCTGCGAGATCGCCCGGGCGCTCGCCTCCTCGCCCTCCTTCATGCTGCTCGACGAGCCCTTCGCGGGCATCGACCCGATCGCGGTCGGCGACATCCAGGAACTGGTGATGCACCTCAAGGGCCGCGGCATCGGCGTGCTCATCACCGACCACAACGTGCGCGAGACGCTCGGCCTGATCGACCGGGCCTACATCGTCCATTCCGGCCGTATCCTCACCGAGGGCACGCCCGACGAGATCGTGGCGAACGAGGACGTGCGGCGGCTGTACCTGGGTGAGGATTTCCGGCTGTAGGGCGGGGAGCGCGTGCGGGAGTGCGGTCTGCCCGTCGCGCCTCTCTCGGCGTGTATGACATCCACTTGGTCATCCCGGGGCCGCGCAGCGGAACCCGGGATCCATAACCGCTGACGTTGGAGAATGAAGCGGATCGCGCTCCGCCTTGTCCTGCACCCTCAGCGATTATGGATCCCGGGTTCTCGCCTCCGGCGAGCCCCGGGATGACGTCGAGATAGGACGATGTCCGCTGGTCTTCCGCCGGGTGCGAGGCAAGTCCGAGGGCCGCAACGAAACCCCGCTGGGTTCGTAGTGCAGCCTGCCGTTCGGTGATCGCCTCCGTAGGCGTCTCTTCCTCTGCGTCCCGGTGCCGGTGAGTCGTTTTTCCACTGGCACCCGTTGCGATCCTGCCCCACCCTCGCGCGCAACCAGCCGAGCCCTCACGATCGCTTTGACGCGTGCCACGCTTCGGTTTAAAGCTGCTGTCAGATGTCTGAAGCAAGACTTGTGCCGACCCCGGCGAGACCCGGGGCGTCGCATGGCGGGGCTGGCTGATGGGATTGCTGCAACGGCTCGAGATGCGCCAGGGCCAGGCCCTGGTGATGACGCCGCAACTCCTGCAGGCGATCAAGCTTCTGCAACTGTCCCACCTCGACCTCGCGACCTACGTCGATGCCGAGCTGGAGCGCAACCCGCTCCTGGAGCGGGCCGAGACCGAGGCGCCGGAGCCGGGCGAGTCCCGCGGCGAGGCCTCCGATTCGGGGGGCGACGGCGACGGGTTCGACGGCGCAGGATACGACGGAGACTCGGCGGCCGAGCCGTGGCTCGCCCACGACCTCAATCCGAGCCGCAGCGAGATCGAGAGCGACCTCGGCACCCGCCTCGACAACGTATTTCCCGATGACGGCCCGGTCGGCCGCGAGGCGCCGGCGGCGGGCGGGGAGGGGCTGTCGCTCACCCCGGCGCCCTGGAGCGGCAGCGGCGGCAGCTTCGACGGCGAGGCGCCGGATTTCGAGGCGACGCTCACCGCCGAATCCTCGTTGCACGACCACCTCGCGGCCCAGCTCGACATCGCCACCCGCGATCCCGTCGAGCGCCTGGTCGGCGGCTTCCTGGTCGATGCCATCGATGAGGCCGGCTACCTGCGCGAGGACCTCCCCGCCCTCGCCGAGCGCCTCGGCGTCGCCTTGGCCGTCGTCGAGCGGGTGCTGGGCCTCGTCCAGGGCTTCGATCCCTCCGGCGTCGGCGCCCGCGACCTCGCCGAGTGCCTGGCGATCCAGCTGCGCGAGCAGGACCGGTTCGATCCGGCGATGCAGGCGCTGGTCTCCCGCCTCGACCTCGTCGCCAAGCGCGATTTCTCGGGGTTGCGCCGCCTGTGCGGCGTCGACGACGAGGACCTCGCCGACATGCTGGCGGAGCTGCGCCGCCTCGATCCCAAGCCCGGCCGCGCCTTCGGCGCCGGCCCGGTCGAGGTGCTGGTGCCGGACGTGTTCGTGCGCCCGGCCCCCGACGGCTCCTGGCTCGTCGAGCTCAACAGCGAGGCGCTGCCGCGAGTTCTGGTCAACCAGAGCTACTACGCCACCGTCTCGCGCGGGGCGGCGACCGACACCGACAAGGCCTTCCTGTCGGAATGCCTCCAGACCGCCAACTGGCTCACCCGCAGCCTCGAGCAGCGCGCCCGCACCATCCTGAAGGTGGCGAGCGAGATCGTGCGCCAGCAGGACGGATTCTTCGTCAACGGCGTCGCCCATCTGCGGCCGCTCAACCTGAAGACCGTCGCCGACGCCATCGGCATGCACGAATCCACCGTCTCGCGGGTGACCTCGAACAAGTCGATCGGCACCAGCCGCGGCACCTTCGAGATGAAGTACTTCTTCACCGCCGCGATCCCCGGGGCGGCGGGCGCGGCGGCCCATTCGTCGGAGGCCGTGCGCCACCGCATCAAGCAGCTCATCGACGGCGAGACCGCCGACGACGTCCTGTCGGACGACGCCCTGGTGCAGCGCCTGCGCGGCGAGGGCGTCGACATCGCCCGCCGCACCGTGGCGAAGTACCGGGAATCCCTGCGCATCCCGTCCTCGATCGAGCGCCGGCGCGAGCGCGCGGCGATGCCGGCGCGCTGAACGTCGCGGCCACGCCCTCCTTCCGCAACTGAGCCGGCTTCGTTGACTTCGCGTCCCGGCGTTCTTAGCTCTTGAGGGCTGGCCCTGGCGCCGGAGACGTCCCCGGAGCAAGGGCCGACGAACGACGAGACCGGAGGGAGCTGATGGCAGCGTTGCGCGTGTCGGGTCGTGGCGTGGATCTCGGGGAAGCCCTGAGAACCCGGGTGGAGGAGCGGATTTCCGCGGCCCTCGCCAAGTACTTCGACGGTGCCTATCACGGTCACGTGACGGTCGGCCGGGACGGCAGCGCCTATCGCACCGACTGCGTGCTGCACCTGCCCTCGGGCATCACCCTCGAGGCGTCGGGCGCCGCCCACGACGCGAATGCGAGCTTCGACCAGACCGCCGAGCGGATCGAGAAGCGCCTGCGCCGCTACAAGCACCGTCTCAAGGCCCACCCGAACGGCCACGCCAAGGGCGCGGTGGTGGACGGTGCCCTCGGGAACGGGGCCCTGCGGAGCGACGACACCGCCGTGATGGAGGCGGCCTACTCGGTGATGGAATCGCCCGAGGAGGATACCGGCGAGCACCCGCCGATCATCGCCGAGAGTACCCGCACCCTGCACCGGCGCACGGTGAGCGAGGCGGTGGTGGAGCTCGATCTCACCGGTGTCCCCGTTCTCGTCTTCGTTCACGCTGGAACCGAGCGGGTCAACGTCGTATATCGTCGGGGCGACGGCGCGATCGGGTGGATCGATCCGCCGGAACGCGGCACTCCGTGAGCAGGGCTAACCCCCTGTCGCGGAAGGCCTCCGGTCCTGGAACAAGTGCGGGGCGCCTGTCGCGCTCCCCGCCGATGAGGCAGCGGTCTCGATGCCATTGCTGGAATTCCTGAAGCCGGAGGCGGTCCTCCCGGCGCTGCGCGCGCAGGGGAAGAAGCAGGTTCTGCAGGAGCTGGCCGCCCAGGCGGCCCGCCACCTGCCGGGCCTGGACGAGCGCGAGATCTTCGAGACGCTGCTCCAGCGCGAACGCCTCGGCTCGACCGGGATCGGCGAGGGCGTGGCGATCCCGCACGGCAAGCTGCCGGGGCTCGACACGCTGTTCGGCCTGATGGCGCGCCTCGAGCGCCCGGTCGATTTCGAGGCCCTGGACGGCCAGCCGGTCGACATCGCCTTCCTGCTGCTCGCCCCCGAGGGCGCTGGCGCCGATCACCTCAAGGCACTCGCCCGGGTCGCCCGCGTGCTGCGCGAGCCCGGCATCATCGACCGCATCCGCGCCGCCCGCGACGCCGACGCGCTCTACGCCCTCCTGACCCAATCCCCCGCCCAGGCGGCGTGACGATGCGACTTGCTCTCTGCGCGACGGCGCTCCTCGTCGTCGCGGCCGGCGGCGCTCACGCCACCGACGGCACCTGCGCCCGCGACCTTCTGGTGGCGCAATCCTCGCAGAAGATGGCGATCGAGCGCCTGGAGACCGTCGGCGACAGCGAGGCCGACCGCTGCCGCGGCTGGCGCCAGCACGTCGACACGATGCGCCGCGCCGCCACCGTCTACGGGCGGTGTCTCTCAGGGGGAGAGCGCAGCGAGCGCCTGGCCCAGGTGCAGGGCTCCGAGAAGGAGTTTTCGGAGCTGCTGCGGAGCCGCTGCAAGGGGCGGTAGGCGTTTCCGCGGGCCCTTCTTGCGGATCCAAGGCTCTGCCTCGGAGCCTGACGACAGGCGGTCCCCGACATTTTTCACACCCTCCCCGTCATTCCGGGGCCGCGCGCAGCGGAGCCCGGAATCCAGACGCTCAGGTCGTTCAGGATGAAGCGGAGAGCTTCCCGCCCTATCCTGGACTATCCGCGGCTCTGGATTCCGGGCTCCGCTGCGCGGCCCCGGAATGACATGGAGGGTGCCAGTTCCGCAGGAGCAAACCGGACGGTTTCTCACGTGGCGGCGCTGTTCCTCATCCCGAAGGATCGGCGCCACCAGCGCATCCCCCCTCACGCCACCTCGACCACGCGCTCCTCGGCCACTCCCTCGTGCCCGCCATGCTGCTTCAGCGGCCGGTTGCCGGTGAGCCGCCGCAGCAGCACGTAGAAGACCGGGGTCAGGAACAGCCCGAAGGCGGTCACGCCGATCATGCCGGAAAAGACCGCCACGCCCATGGCGCGGCGCATCTCCGAGCCGGCGCCCGTCGCGGTGACGAGGGGCAGGACGCCCATGATGAAGGCCATCGAGGTCATCAGGATCGGGCGCAGCCGCAGGCGGCTCGCCTCGATCGCCGCCTGGACCGGCGTCCGGCCGGAAAATTCCAGCTCGCGGGCGAATTCGACGATCAGGATCGCGTTCTTCGCCGACAACCCGACCAGCACGATGAGGCCGATCTGCGTGAAGACGTTATTGTCGCCCGAGGACAGCCAGACCCCGGTCATCGCCGCGAGCAGGCCCATCGGCACGATCAAGAGGATCGCCAGCGGCAAGGCGAGGCTCTCGTACTGTGCCGCCAGCACCAGGAAGACGAGGAGCAGCGCCAGCGGAAACACCCACACGCCCGAATTGCCGGCGATGAACTCCTGGTAGGTGAGGTCGGTCCACTCGAAGGCGAAGCCCCGCGGCAGGGTCTCGGCGGCGATGCGGGCGGCAGCCTCCTGCGCCTGGCCGGACGAGAAGCCCGGCGCCGCACCGGCATTGATGTCGGCGGAGAGGAAGCCGTTGTAGCGCATCGCCCGCTCGGGCCCGGCGGTCTGGCGCACGCGCAGGAGCGTCGAGAGCGGCACCATCTCGCCCGAGCCCGCCCGCACCTTGAGCTGGCCGACATCGTCGGAATGGGCGCGGAACGGCGCGTCGGCCTGGACCCGGACCGAGTAGGTGCGGCCGAAGCGGTTGAAGTCGTTCACGTACAGCGATCCGAGATAGATCTGCAGCGTGTCGAACACGTCAGTGACCGGGATCTTGAGCTGGCGCGCCTTGGTCCGGTCGATGTCGGCGAAGAGCTGCGGCACGTTCATCTGGAAGCTGGAGAACAGGCCGGCGAGCTCGGGCGCCTGGGCGGCCTTGGCGAGGAAGGCCTTCGTCGCCTCGTTCAGCGCCTCGTAGCCGAGGCCGGCCCGGTCCTCGATCTGGAGCTTGAACCCGCCGATCGTGCCGAGGCCGTTGACCGGCGGCGGCGGGAACATCGCGATGAAGGCTTCCGGGATGGCGGCGTACTTCTTGTTGAGGGACATCGCGATGGCGGCGCCGCTCAAGCCCGGATCCTTTCGCTCCTCGAAGGGCTTGAGGGTCGAGAACACGATCCCCGAATTCGACGAGTTGGTGAAGCCGTTGATCGACAGACCGGGAAAGGCCACCGCGCTCTCGACGCCGGGTTCTTTCAGGGCGATCTCGCTCATCTTGCGGATCACCTCCTCGGTCCGGTCGAGGGTCGCGCCGTCGGGGAGCTGCGCGAAGCCGACGAGGTACTGCTTGTCCTGGCCCGGCACGAAGCCGCCGGGAATTTTTTGGAACAGCCCTACGGTCACGCCGACGAGGACGAGGTAGATCACCATCATCGCCCCTTTGCGCGAGATGACGCCGCCGACGCCGCGTCCGTAGCCGTCCGAGGCCCAGCCGAAGGCGCGGTTGAAGCGGCGGAAGAACCAGCCGAGCAGGGTGTCAAGAACCCTCGTCAGCCGGTCCTTCGGCGCGTGGTGGTCCTTCAGCAGCAGGGCCGAGAGGGCGGGGGACAGGGTCAGCGAGTTGATCGCCGAGATCACGGTCGAGATCGCGATGGTCAGCGCGAACTGCTTGTAGAACTGGCCGGTGAGGCCGCTGATGAAGGCGAGCGGCACGAACACCGCCACCAGCACCAGCGCGATGGCGATGATCGGCCCCGAGACCTCGCGCATCGCCTGGTAGCTGGCGTCGCGCGGCGACAGGCCGGCCTCGATGTTGCGCTCGACGTTCTCCACCACCACGATCGCGTCGTCGACGACGATGCCGATGGCGAGCACGAGGCCGAACAGGCTGAGCGCGTTGATCGAGAAGCCGAAGGCGTGCATCACCGCGAAGGTGCCGACGATCGAGACCGGCACGGCGAGGAGCGGGATGATCGAGGCCCGCCAGGTCTGGAGGAAGAGGATCACCACCAGGACGACGAGGGCCACCGCCTCGAGCAGGGTGTGGATCACCGCCTCGATCGAGGCGCGCACGAACTGCGTCGGGTCGTAGACGATCTGGTAGTCGATCCCCTCCGGCATCGTCTTCTTGATCTCCGCCATGGTCCGGCGGACCTCGTCGGAGATCTGGATCGCGTTCGAGCCGGGCGATTGCGAGATCGGGATCGCCACCGCCGACTTGTTGTCGAGGAGCGAGCGCAGCGCGTAGTCCGAGGCGCCGAGCTCGATCCGGGCGATGTCGCGCAGGCGCGTGATCTCGCCGTTCTCGCCGGTCTTGACCACGATGTCGCCGAACTGCTCCTCGCTGGTCAGCCGCCCCTCGGCGTTGAGCGAGAGCTGGAGGTCGAGGCCGGGGATCGCCGGCGAGGCGCCGATGACGCCGGCCGCGGCTTCCACGTTCTGGGCCTGGATCTCGCGGACCACGTCGCCGGCCGACAGGCCGTGCTCGGCGACCTTCTGAGGATCGAGCCAGATCCGCATCGCGTAATCGCCCGAGCCGAAGAGCTGCACCTGGCCGACGCCGTCGAGGCGGGCGAGCCGGTCCTTGATGTTCAGGACCGCGTAGTTGCGCAGGTACGTCATGTCGTACCGGCCGTTCGGCGAGACGAGGTGGACCACCATCGTCAGGTCGGGCGAGGACTTCACCGTGACGATGCCGAGCTGGCGCACGATCGCCGGCAGCCGCGGCTCGGCCTGCGAGACGCGGTTCTGTACCAGCTGCTGCGCCTTGTCGGGATCGGTGCCGAGGCGGAACGTGACGGTCAGCGTCATGATGCCGTCCGTCGTCGCCTGGCTCGACATGTAGAGCATGCCCTCGACGCCGTTGATCTGCTCCTCGATCGGCGTCGCCACGGTCTCGGCGATGACCTTGGGATTGGCGCCCGGGAAGGTCGCCCTGACGACGACCGAGGGCGGCACCACGTCCGGGTACTCGGAGATCGGCATCGCGAACAGCGACAAGAGACCGCCGATGAAGATGAGAACCGAGAGCACGCCCGCGAAGATCGGGCGGTCGATGAAGAACTTGGAGAGGTTCATGCCGCCCTCCGGGGGCGCGAGGAAGTCGTAGGCATCGATTGCTGCCTGCGATGCGGATCAAGGCGAGTCGCGGGATCCCCTCTCCAGGCGATGCCGGGCTTGCCCGGTATCGCTGCAAGGTGTGGGAGAGGGGTAGGGGTGAGGGTGGCGACGGTTCAGGATCAAGCACTGATCGGGGTGCCGGGACCGGAACGATCCGAGTTTTACGCGGAGACGTAGCACCCTCACCCCTGGCCCCTCTCCCACACGGGAGAGGGGAACTGAGATATATTTCTGAATACCTGCGAGGACGGCAGCGTGGATCTTTGGGCTGGCCTCGATCTGCGCGACAGATCTTCCACCCTCCGCGTCATCCCGGGGCCGCGCAGCGGAACCCGGGATCCATAACCGCCGACGGTTCAGGACGAGTCGGAGCGCGTCGAGCCGGGTTCTGGATCGTCAGCGGTTATGGATCCCGGGTTCTCGCTTGCAGCGAGCCCCGGGATGACGTCGAGAGGTGGGGGCCGACGCCCGAAAGCCATCCGCCACCCACCTCACCGCTGCGCCAGCTTGCCCGTCCCCGGCTCCTGCATCGGCCGTGCCCCCATCGTGACCGGCGACGGGCTGACGAGGCTGCCCGGGCGCACCCGCTGCAGGCCGTTGACGACGATCCGCTCAGCCCCCGACAGGCCGGAGGTGACGACCCGCAGGCCCTCGACCGACCGGCCGAGGGTCACCGCCCGGAACTCGGCCCGGTTGTCGGCCCCGACCACCAGCACGAAGCGCTTGTCCTGGTCGGTGCCGACCGCCCGCTCGTCGACGAGGAGCAGCCGCTCGGGCGCCGCCTGGCCGAGGCGCATCCGGGCGAACTGGCCCGGGATCAGGTGCCCGTCGGCATTGGCGAAGGTGGCGCGCACCCGCACCGTACCCGAGCGGGCATCGACCTTGTTGTCGATGAACTGGAGGTGCCCCTTGGCGCGCTCGCCGTCGGCGGTCGCCATCTCGACCGGGATGCGGTCGAGCCTGCCGCGCCGGCCGGACGGGTCGGCGATGGCATTCAGCGCCTTCAAGACCACCGTCTCGTCGGCGTCGAAGCTCGCGTAGATCGGGTCGACCGAGACCAGGGTGGTGAGCACCGCGGCGCCCGCCCCCGTCGCCACGAGGTTGCCCGGGGTGATCTCCCGGCGCCCGACCCGGCCGCCCACCGCCGCCCGCACCTGCGTGTAGTCGAGGTTGAGCCGGGCGGAAGCCAGCGTCGCCTTCGCGGCGTCGAGATTAGCCTTCGCCTCCTTGAAGGCGTTCGCCCGCACGTCGAGGTCGCGGGCGGTGACGATGCGCTGGTCCGACAGGCGCTGCCCGCGCTCGTAGTCGCTCGCCGTCAGCGCCAGCCGCGCCTCGGCGACGGCGACCTGCGCCTCCAGGCGCTGCACCTCGGCCGCGTAGGGCGCGGGGTCGATCGTCACCAGGAGGTCGCCGGCGCGGACGAGGTCGCCCTCGGAAAAGTGCGTCGCCGCGACCGCACCGCCGACCCGGGCCCGCACGTCGACGCGCTCGACCGCCTCGAGGCGGCCGGAGAACTCGTCGAACAGCACCACGTCGCGCGGCTCGACCGCGGCGACGGGCACGGGGACCGCCTGCTCGACCGGCTGCGTCGCGGCAATCGCTTGGTTGCCCGAGAGGCGCGACAGGGGAGCGAAATGGTAGGATGCCCCTGCGACAAGCACGAGGGCGAGGCCGGCCGCGGCGAGGCGCGGGGTCTTTTTCGAAGGGACGACAGCAGGATCGGGATTCACGACCGGCTCCGACATCTGTAAGATGCGTTACACATGTCGGCATGGACGCCGGCCGTCAAGAGACTTATCTACCACTCGATACAAAAGTTGGAGCCAGAGGACAATGGTGATGGGGCGGCCCCGGGCCTTCTGCACGGAGAAGGCCCTCGACGAGGCGATGGAGGTGTTCTGGCGCCACGGCTACGACGGGGCGACCCTCGCCATGCTGACCAAGGCGATGGGCATCAAGCCGCCGAGCCTCTACGCCGCCTTCGGCAGCAAGGAGGGCCTGCTGAAGGCCGCCCTCGACCGCTACGCCGAGCGGCGCTCGGAACACATGCGCTACGTGCTGGCCGGCGCGACCGCCCGCGACGTCGCCGAGCGCTTCCTGTCGAGCATCGCCGAGAGCCACACCGATCCGGCGAACCCGCCGGGCTGCCTGCTGGTCCAGGGGGGGCTGGCCTGCGGCGCGGGTTCCGAAAACATCCCCTTCGAGCTCGCCGCCCGCCGCGCGCAAGGGGAGGCCGAATTGCGCGAGCGTTTCGTGCAGGCGAGGGAGGAGGGTGATCTCCCCGAGGGCAGCGACCCGGCCGCGCTCGCCCGCTTCCTGTCGACGGTCGCCTCCGGCATGGGCGTGCTGGCCTCCTCGGGGGCGGACCGGGAGGCGCTGCGGGAGGTGGCGCTCGTGTCGCTCGGGGCGTTCCCGGTCTGCGGCGCGGCGGCCGACGGATCGGGCTGATGCGAGGGCGGCCCGGCTCGCCGCCGTTTCGGCGGAGGGCTGCCCCACGGTCGAGTGCCCTGAGAGGCGGGGCCGTGCGGTGGATCCGGGTCGAGCGGCAAGTGTCCTCGGGCGAGCTAACCGTAAGGCCATGATTCGCGGCTGGCCCCTTGGGTAATATTGGCCAATCAACGCCATGACCCTTCGTTAGATCTTTACCGGAAATTATCGTCGATCCGGCTTCGTGGCGGTCGAGGGGCATTCGCGCCCCGCGTCTCATCGGGTCCTCACCGGGGCCCGCAACGCCGAACAGCACGTCGCGAGCCGGATCACCCCATGCCGTCCCTGTCCAAGCTGGCCGTCAGGCTGCCCTCGACCATCGTCGGGCTCGCGCTCGTCAGCGCGACGGTGATGGGGGGCTTGAGCTGGTACTCCGCGAAGAGCAGCCTGGTCGCGGCCGTCCAGGACCGGCTCGCTCTCGCCGCGACGGCGACCGGCCACGGCATCGCCCTCGTCGCCGACCAGGCCAAGGCCGATTTCGCCGCCGCCGCGGGCCACCCGCAGGTCGCCTCGAACTTCACCGACCTGATCGAGACCCTCGACCCGGCCAAGCCCGATTATGCCGGGATCCTGGCGGCGTTCCGGGCCCCGCCCACCTTGGACGCGCGGCTCGCCTTCGACGGCACCACCACCAACACGATGTATGGCCGCCGGCACGTCAAGGTGCAGGAGGTGGCCCGCAAGCTCCTGGGACGGCCCGGCTACGCCGACCTGCTGTTCCTCGATCCCGACGGGCGCATCGTCTACACGGCGACCAAGGGCGACGACTTCGCCGCCTCGGTCGCCGATCCGGCCCTGCGCGAGACCGGCCTCGCCCGGCTGTTCGCGCAGATGAAGGGGGCGGCGCCCGACGCGGTCTCCTTCGCGGATTTTTCCGCCTACCCGGTCGGCGGGGCCCCGGCGGCCTTCATCGGCAAGGCGATGAGCCGGCGCGCCAACGTCGCCATGGGCACCGCGCAAGCCGTCGAGCGGGCCGGGTACATCGTGATGCGGATCACCCCCGCCCTGTTCGACGCGACCCTGGCGCAGCGCGCCGGCCTCGGCGAGAGCGGCCAGACCCTGGCGATCGGGGCCGACGGACGCCTGCGCGCCGCGCCGCCCCTGTCGACGGGCGTTGCGGCCGGCGCTCCCGCGAGCGGCCTCGGCTTCACCCCGGACCAGGTCGCCGCCCAGGCGCCGTTCTCCTACGAGGCGCCGACCGGCCGCCGCATGGCGGTGAGCGCCGCGGTTCCGGTGCTCGGCACCCGCTGGACCATGCTGGCCGAGCAGTCCGAGGCCGAGGCGCTGCGGTCCGTGGACGCCCTGTCGCGCATCCTGGTGTCGATCGGCCTCGCCGTGCTCGCCGGCACCGCGATCCTCGGGCTCCTGATGTCGCGGGCGATCGTGCGGCCCCTCGGCGCGCTCACCGCGGCGCTCAACGCGCTGGCCGCCCGCAAAACCCTCGACGAGGTGCCCGGCCACCGGCGCCGCGACGAGATCGGCGACATCGCCCGGGCCGTCGCGATGATCCGCGACCTGTCGCTCGAGGACGCGGCGCAGCAGCTCCGGACCACCGAGGCGGCGCGCCTGCGCGAGGAGCAGGCCCGGCGCGGCCTGCTGCGCGACCTCGCCGACCGATTCGAGGTCTCTGTCGGCGGCATCGTGACGGCGGTCTCGGGGACGGCCGAGGGGCTGACCGGAGCCTCCGGCGCCGTGACCCGCGCCGTCGAGGGGACCGCGTCCCGCTCGGTCGGCGTCGCCGCCACCGCGCGCCAGACCAGCGGCAATGTCGGCGCCGTCGCGGCGGCGGCCGAGGAGCTCGGCGCGACCGTCGCGGAGATCGGCCGCCAGGTCGTGCAGGCCGCCTCGATGTCGGCCGAGGCGGTGGCGCAGGCCCGCGACGCCGGCGGCACGATGGCGGATCTCTCCGCCGCCGCCGCCCGCATCGGCGACGTCGTCGGCCTCGTCTCGCAGATCGCCGGCCAGACCAACCTGCTGGCGCTGAACGCCACCATCGAGGCGGCGCGGGCCGGCGAGGCCGGGCGCGGCTTCGCGGTGGTCGCCGCGGAGGTGAAGGAACTCGCCGGCCAGACCGCGAGGGCGACCGACGAGATCGGCCGCCACGTCGCGGCGATCCAGTCGACCAGCCAGGGCGCCGGGGCGGCGATCGCCGGCGTCACCGCGCAGATCGAGGCGATGAGCCAGGTCGCGACCGGCATCGCCTCGGCGATCGAGGAACAGGGCGCGATGACCCACGAGATCGTGCGCCAGATGGCCGAGGCGACGGACGGCACCGCCGCGATGACCCGCGACATCGGCGAGGTCGCCGACGCGGCGGGCAGCGCCGGCCGCGCGGCCGGCGAGGTCGCACAGGCCTCCGATGCCCTGTCGGACCAGTGCGCCCGCCTGCGCCGGGAGGTCGACGGTTTCTTGAGCAGCGTCCGCGCCGCCTGAAGCTCGGAGCCGGCGGTCGGGAGAGACGACCGCCAGCCCCGTGTCGCTACCGGCCGAGATGCCGGTTGAAGAACCAGGCGATCTCCTCGAACACCTTCCGGGTCTCGGGCGCGGTGTCGTCGCGGATGTAGTGGGCGTGCGACTGCCCCTCGCCGACCTGGAGGTAGGCCTCGACCCCGGCGTCGCGCAGCTTGCGGTGCACCCGCACGGTGTTCGACAGGAGCAGGTCGCGGGTGCCGGTGGTCAGGATCGTCGGCGGGAAGCCGTGCATGTCGCCGTAGACCGGCGACAGCATCGGGTCCTTCAGGTCGTGGCCGTTGGCGTAGACCTTGGCCCCGGCGTCGCAGAAGCCGTCGGGGGAGACCAGCACGTTGTCGAGCATCGCGTTGGTGACGAAGCTGTCGCCGACCTTGGTGGTGTCGGACATCGGCGTGCCGGGGGCGATCGCGGCAGGCAGCGGCAGCCCCTCCTGCTTGGCCCGCAGCACCATGGCGAGGGTCAGCGCCCCGCCCGCCGAGGTGCCGAAGATCGCCATGTTCTTCGGGTCGGCCATCCTGCTGGCCGCCTTCCACACCGTCATGGCGTCGTCGTGCGCAGCCGGATAGGTCGCCTCCGGGGGCATCCGGTAATCGACCGAGATGACCTTGAAGCGGCCGAACCCGGCCATGAAGATCGCCTCCGGCAGGCCGGCCTCGCCGGGATTGAGCACGTAGCAGCCGCCATGGACGTGGACGAGGAGCCGGTTGCGGTTCTCCGGCGGGATCTCCTCGGGGGTGAGGATGAAGGCCCGCACGCCGTCGATCGTGGTGCGCTCGACCTTCACCTTCAGCCGTTCGAGCATCCCGGGCACGAGCTTAGCCAGCGCGGCCGCGCCGGCCTCGGCGACGGGCTTCCACGCCTCCCCGGTCTTCGGCTGGATGTCCCAGTTCGTGCGCAGGGGCGCGCCGATGATCTTCGCCATCTGCGGGCTGACGTCGTCCGGCACCGGGACGCTCTTCGCCGGCACCTGCAGCGGCGGCGGCGCGCCTTGTGCGGCCGCTTGGGTGACGGCGGCGAGGGCCGCCAGGGTCACGGCACCCGTCAGGGCGCCGCTCCAGCCGCCGAGGCGGCGCGGACGATCGGTCATGGACAAAACTCCTCCCGGCCGGTCTCCGCGCCGTCTCGTGCGACGCTTCCCCCGGTCCGATGCAGTGTAGGGCGGCGGAGTATGCCCGCAAGCCGGCGTCGCGCGGGTGGCGGGTCTCACCCCGGCAGCCGCAGCCGCGCCCGCAATCCCCCCATCGCCGACCGGTCGAGCGCGAGCCCGCCGCCGTAGAGCTCGGCGAGTTCCGTGGTGATCGCCAAGCCGAATCCGTGGCCGGGCACCCGCTCGTCGAGGCGCCGGCCGCGCTGCACCACCGCCGCCAGGGCCTCGGGCCCGAGGCCCGGCCCGTCATCCTCGATCGCCACCACCACGTCGCTGCCCGCGCCTTCCGCCGACACCCGCACCTCGCGCCGGCACCAGGTGCAGGCATTGTCGACGAGGTTGCCCAGCATCTCGTCGAGATCCTGCGGGTCGCAGGCCGCGGCGAGGCCGGGCGGGACGGCGCAGGTCACCCGCACTCCCTTGTCGGCGTGGAGCCGTTCGAGCGCGCCGGCGAGGTCGGCGACCGGACCGGCGAGTTCGGTGCGGATCCGGGCCGCCCCGGTCAGCGCGGCGCTGCGGGCCCGGCGCAGATGGTGGCGCACCCCGCGGTCGAGATGGGCGACGAGCTGCGACAGGCGCCCGTCCGGGTCGCGGCCGGGCTCGGAGAGGGCGAGCGACAGGGTGGCGAGGGGCGTCTTCAACCCGTGGGCGAGGTTCGCCACGTGGGTGCGGGCCTGGGCGAGCTGCGCGGCGTTCTGGTCGAGGAGGGCGTTGATCTCGGCGGCGAGCGGCCGGACCTCCGCCGGCTGCGGATCGGGCACCCGCTCGCGCCGACCCGCCCGCACGGATTCCAGCTCCTGGCGCAGCCGGTCGAGGGGGCGAAGCCCCAGCCGCACCTGCGCCACCGCGCCGGCGGCGAGGCACAGGCCCAGCACCCCGAGGCTCGCGGCGAGCGCCAGCCCCGCCTCGCGCAACGGGCCGTAGAGGGCCGCCCGCGGCGCGCTCGCCGCCACCACCGTGCCGTCCGGCAGGGCGAGGACGCGCAGGATCAGGGCCTCGCCGCGCGGCCCGGCGCCGTCCGCCGGGCGGGGCCGGTCGTCGTCGGCCGCCGGCGCGGACGTTACGGCGAGGGTGCGGTCGCCGAGCGAGCCGGAGCCGAGCCGGGCGGAGCCGCGGGTCACCTGCCAGGTCCAGCCCGAGCCCGGCCGGTCGAAGGGCGGCGCGTCGAGGTCGCGGGAGAGCCGCAGGGCCGGCCCCGGCTCCAGCCCCGAGACCAGGGAGACGATCTGCGCGTCGAGCCGCTGGTCGATCTGACCGCGCACGAAGCGGGCGAGGATCAGCCCGATCGCGAGGCCCGCCACCACGAGCGCGGTCGCGATCAGCGCCAGCGCCCCGAGGAGCAGGCGCCGGCGCAGCGACCCGATCTGGCCGAGAGCCGTCACGACGCCTCGCCGGCGGTGAGCCGGTAGCCGTGGCCGCGTACGGTCTCGATCCGGGCCGGCGCGATCTTGCGGCGCAGCCGCGTGATGATGACCTCGACCGAGTTCGAATCGACCTCGGCGTCGCCCTCGTAGACCCGCTCCAGCAATTCGCCCCGTGGCACCACTCCGTCCCGGCGCAGGATCAGGCAGGAGAGCACCCGCCATTCGAGCGCGGTGAGCTTGAGCGGCAGCCCGTCGCGGGTGAAGGCGCCGAGGCCGGGATCGAAGCTGACCGGCCCGCAGGTGACGGTCGTCGCCCCGTGGGCGGCGGCGCGGCGCACCAGCGCGCGCAGGCGGATCACCAGCTCCTCGACCCGGAACGGCTTCACCAGGTAGTCGTCGGCCCCGGCCTTGAAGCCCGCCACCTTGTCGCTCCACGCGTCCCGGGCGGTGAGGATCAGCACCGGCAGGGTGCGCCCGGCCGCGCGCCAGCCCTGGAGCACCGCGATCCCGTCGCGCTTCGGCAGGCCGAGATCGAGCACCGCCGCGTCGTAGGTCTCGGTGTCGCCGAGATGCGCGCCGTCCTCGCCGTTGCGGGCGTGATCGACGGCGCAGTTCTCGGCGCGCAGGACCCGCAGGATCTCGGCTGCGAGGGCCGCGTCGTCCTCGACGAGCAGGAGCTTCATGGGGAGGGACCACGTGTCGAAAGCGGATTCCGCCGTAGTCCCGGCGGTTTAACCGAACCTGAACGGGCAGGTTCAGGCCCGGTTCCCGGGGCCTGACGTAGAAGCAGCGCCGACCCGGACAGGGCTTTCACACACAGGGAACACCGACATGACCGACCACACCACCATCGAGGGCAAGGCCGTCGCGATCGAGACCCGCGAGACCCCGAAGACTGAGACCCCGAACACCGGGGCGCCCGTCCCCCCGCGCCCGCGGCCCCGCCGCGGCCTCCTCGTCGGCGCCGTCGCGGTGCCGCTGGCGCTCGGTGCCGTCGGGCTCTCGCTGGCCCAGCAGGCGCAGACACCGCTCACCCCCGTCGCACCGGTCGCGGTGAGCGCGCTCGCCCCCTCCGGCGCCACCGCCGCCAAGGGCGAGGTCGCCGAGATTTTTGGCAACAAGTTCATCCTCCAGGACGGCACCGGCCGGGCGCTGGTCGAGACCGGCCGGGCCGGGGAGGGGGCGAAGCTCGTCGCCAAAGGCGAGACCGTGACCGTGCAGGGCCGGTTCGAGAACGGCTTCCTGCATGCCGCCGCGCTCACCCGGGCCGACGGCCGCGTCGAGGCGTTGCGCCCGGTGGGCCCGCCCCCCGGCGGCCTCGACTGGGCGAAGGACAAGATGGGCTTGGGCCCGAGCGTCGACGTCCCGGCCCTCACCAAGGCGGTCACGGATGCCGGCTACACGGATGTGCGGGTCGCCGGCCGCGGGCCGCGCCACCTCGACGTGGCGGCCAAGGGCCAGGACGGCAAGGAGCGGATGCTCCATGTCGGCTTCGACGGGCAGATCCGCGAGAAGCGGGTGTTCTGACAGTCGGGGTCCGACGGCGTCTGACACCCACCCTGTCATTCCGGGGCTCGCTGTAAGCGAGAACCCGGAATCCATAACCGCCGACACTGGAGAAAGACGCGGATCGCGGTCCGCTTCGTCCTGAAGCCTCAGCGTTCATGGATCCCGGGTTCCGCTTTCGCGGCCCCGGGATGACACGGAGGGTGTCATGGTTGGAGTGTGGAAAAAGACAAACTCACAACGTCGCCAGCACGCCCCCATCGACGTACAGGATCTGCCCGTTGACGAAGTCCGAGGCCGACGACGCCAGGAAGATCGCCGCGCCCTGCAATTCCTCCACCCGGCCCCAGCGCCCGGCGGGGGTGCGGTTCTTCAGCCAGGCGTCGAATTCCGGGTTCTCGATCAGCGCCTGGTTCAGCGGCGTGGCGAAGTAGCCCGGGCCGATGCCGTTCACCTGCAGGCCGTGGCGGGCCCAGTCGGTGCACATGCCCTTGGTCAGGTTCTTCACCGCGCCCTTCGAGGCGGTGTAGGGGGCGATCGAGTAGCGCGCCGCCTCGCTCTGCAGGCTGGCGATGTTGATGATCTTGCCGCGCTTGCGCGCAATCATGTGCCGGGCCACCGCCTGGCCGACGTAGAACACGCTGTCGAGGTTGATCCGCATCAGCTCGTGCCAGGTCTCGACGGAGTAGTCCTCGAGCGGTCCGCGGCGCTGGATGCCGGCATTGTTCACCAGAATGTCGATCGCGCCGATCTCGGCCTCGATCCGATCGATGCCGGCCTTCACGGCGGCGGAATCCGACACGTCGAAGGCCGCGGCCTCGGCCGTGAGACCCTCCTTGCGCAATTCGGCCACCGCGCCGTCGAGCTTGTCCCGGTCGCGGCCGTTGAGCACGATCGCCGCCCCGGCGCGGCCGAGGCCGAGCGCCAGCGACAGGCCGATGCCCTGGCTGGAGCCGGTCACCAGGGCGCGACGGCCCGACAGATCGAACAAGGCGGTCGACACGAGACGCTTCCTCCCCTGGTGCGCCCCGGTCCCGGCGGCCGAAAAAGGCCGCTCCCGCGATTGCGCTTGTACGGTAAGGGAACCATGGTACCGGTACCAGCGCAAGCGGCATCTCGGCGCGAAATAAGAGCGCTGGTCCGGACGCCGCACCGGGAGGAGACCTGACCTATGACGCTCGCCGCGCGCATCCACGCTGCCAAGGACCTGCGGGTCGAGGCGATCTCGCTCCGCGAGCCGGCGGCCGACGAGGTCGTGGTCGCTCTCGGCGCGGGCGGCATCTGCGGCTCGGACCTGTCCTATTACGGCAAGGGCCGGGTCGGCGACTTCTCGTTGTGCGAGCCGATGGTGCTCGGCCACGAGGTCGCCGGCACGGTGGAGCGGGTCGGCGCGGCCGTCACCAGCGTCAAGCCGGGCGACC
Organism: Methylobacterium sp. 174MFSha1.1; assembly: GCF_900116815.1. Classification (NCBI taxonomy): domain Bacteria; kingdom Pseudomonadati; phylum Pseudomonadota; class Alphaproteobacteria; order Hyphomicrobiales; family Methylobacteriaceae; genus Methylobacterium; species Methylobacterium sp. 174MFSha1.1. The sequence goes on from NZ_FPCB01000036.1 coordinate 70,264, forward strand.
GGGTCGCGGTCGATCCGAGTCGGCCCTGCCTCGCTTGCGACTATTGCCGTGCCGGCCGCTCGAACCTGTGCCGCAACATGCGCTTCTTCGGCTCGGCGGCGATCTACCCGCACGTCCAGGGCGGCTTCAGCGAGCTCTTCCTCGCCCGGGCCGACCAGTGCGTGCCGATCCCCGATTCGATGCCGATGCGGGTCGCGGCCTGCGGCGAGCCGCTGGCGGTGTCGCTGCACGGGATCCGGCGGGCCGGGGAGCTCCTCGGCCGCCACGTCCTCATCGCCGGGGCCGGGCCGATCGGCCTCCTGTGCCTGATGGCGGCGAAGCTCGCCGGCGCCCGCCGGATCGTCTGCACCGACCTGTCCGATGCGCCGCTCAGCATCGCCCGGGAGATCAGCGCGGCCGAGACCATCAATGTCGGGAGCGAGCCCGAGCGGCTCGCCGCCTACGAGGCCGACAAGGGCACCTTCGACGTCGCGCTGGAGGCCACCGGCTCGCCGGTGGCGCTGGCCTCGCTGTTCCGGGTGGTGCGGCCCGGCGGCCGGGTGGTGCAGCTCGGCATGATGCCGCCCGGCGACGTGCCGGTGCCGGCCAACATGCTGATGGCGCGCGAGATCGACTTCGTCGGCGCCTTCCGCTTCCACGAGGAGTACCGCACCGCCATCGCGCTGCTCGCCGCCGGCCGGATCGATGTCGGGCCGATCCTCTCGGCCGAGATGCCGATGAGCCGGGCCGACGAGGCCTTCGCGCTCGCCGCCGACCGCAGCCGGGCGATCAAGGTCCACCTCGCCTTCTAGCCGGCGTCCCCCGTGTCCGGGGACCGGGTGACGCCCCGCCGGGCGCCGACGATGCGCGACGTGTCGCGCCTCGCGGGCGTCTCGCCGATGACGGTCTCGCGGACGCTGGCCGAGCCCGGCCTCGTCTCCCCGGAGGCCCGGGCGCGGGTGCTCGCGGCGGTGGACCGGCTCGGCTACGTGCCGGATCGCGGGGCGGGGGGCCTGTCGTCGCGGCGCACCGGCTTCGTCGCTCTGATCGTCCCGACGCTCACCAACCCGAACTTCGCCGACACCGCCGCCGGCCTCACCGCGGCGATGCGCCCGCGCGGCTACCAGCCGCTGATCGGGGTCACCGGCTACTCGGTGGCCGAGGAGGAGGTGGTTTTGCGCGCGATGCTGCCGCGCCGGCCGGACGCGATCGTGGTGGCCGGCATGCGGCACTCTCCTGCCGCCCGCGATCTGCTGGCCCGCGCCGGCGTGCCGGTGGTGGAGATCTGGGACCGGCCCGAGATGCCGGTCGACCGGGCGGTGGGCTTCTCCAACTACGAGGCCGGCCGCCTCGCCGCCCAGGCCCTGATCGACCTCGGCGCCACCCGCATCGCCGGGCTCGGACCGGAGCGGACCGGCGAGGCCCGGGACTTTCGCGGCGAGGAGCGCCTGCGCGGCCTAGGCGACGGCCTCCGGCAGGCCGGGCTCCCGGACGACCTGATCCTGCATCACGGACGGGCGGCGGGCGCCTTCGCGCACGGGGCCGAGGCGATGGCCGAATTGCTCGCCCGCGGCGGTGCGCAGGCGGTCTTCCTCGTCTCCGACATCTCGGCCTTCGGCGCCCTGATGGAGTGCCAGCGCCGCGGCCTGCGCGTGCCGCAGGACGTCCGGATCCTCGGCTTCGGCGACTTCGAGATCGGCCGCCAATGCGTGCCGCGCCTCTCCACCATCGCGGTCGATCCGGTCGGGATCGGACGGCGAACCGGCGAGCTGCTTCTCGGGCTCCTCGACGGGGAGGCGGTCGCGCCGGCGGTGGTCGATCTGGGGTTTCGCCTCGTTCTGCGGGAGAGCACCGGTTAGGGGAGTGTGCCGTCAGGCCAGACGCGGCTCCGGACCCTGACGCGGCCGCAGCACCGGGGCCACGGCCTCGTGCTCCTCCTCGTCCCGCACGACGCGCGCCGCCTGGGGCAGCTCGACCAGCGGGAACAGGTCCTGCAGCCCGCGCGAGACGCCCGTGAGGACCGGGGCGAAGGGGCCGGAGAGCGGGGAGGGGGCCGCGTCGACCCTGACGAATCGGGAGCTGGACATGTGGCAGTGCAAACCTCGGAGCCAGCGTCAACGCGCTGCACCATGGTTTGGTTCACGACCCGCGTTCGGATGATTCGCCGGACGGCTCCCTGGCCCGCGCATCGGTGCCCGGGAGCAACACCCGAGAGCAACAGGGGCGCCCGCTCACCCCCGCGCCGTCGGGGCGATCAGCGTCTCCGTCGCGCCGGCCGTGTCCATGCCGATGCGGCCCCAGCCGGGCAGCTTCAGGGCCGGGCGGCGCAGGTCGAGCCCCGCCACCGTGCCGAGCACGTTCAGCTCGATCCCCTCGACCCAGCCGAGGGTGAGGCCGAGATAGCCTCTGCCCGAGATCTGCACCCCGGTGCGGCTCGGCGTCCAGGCGACCAGGCTCTCCGAAAAGTCCTTGCCCAGAGCCGTCGGCGGCAGCGCCACGGCGAGGTCCGGCACCGCCCGCAGCACGTGGGCCACGAAGGTGTTGGAGTTCGGCCCCGGCCAGGCGTTGTAGCTGCCGGCCTTGGCGTAGGGATAGGCCGCGACCGCCGCGCGGATGGCCGGCACCGCGCGCGCCGCCGCCTCGCCGTCGAGGGCCAGCACCACCTGCGGCGGGTTGCCGAACCAGCGCGCGTCGGCCGCGTAGGCGTCGGTCCGCACCGGCAGGCCCCAGCCGACGACGTCGTAGCGGGTGTAGCGCGGGGCGCCGGCCTCCTTGACGACGATCCAGGTGTGGTGGGCAAAAATGCCCCGCCAGCGCCCGACCCGGGCGGCGTAGATCCGCACGATCGCCTGCGGCGTTGCGGCGGCGGCGGGCAGGAGCCGCGCGCTCGACCAGTCGGCGGTGGACCAGTCGGGTGCGAGGTCGTCGCGGCTCCACCACCACAGGGCGTGGGCGGCGAGCGGCAGCAGGAACAGGAGAACGAGCGCGAGCACGAGGGTGCGCGCCAGCCAGGCCAGGGCGAGAAGCATGACCGGAGAGATGGCGCGTCGCGCGTGGCGGCGCAACGGCCGCGGCGAAGGATCCGTCCGTGACCGCACCCTCCGGCGAACCGGAGCCGGACGAGACCGTTGTCGGCAAAGAGACGATGATGACGGGAGAGCGCGATGGCCGAGGTGAAGCGGGTGCTGGACGCCCTGGTGCGCAGCCGCCGCGGCGGGATCGCGGCGTCCGCGGCCCTCGGCGGGCTGGCGCTGATCGCCGGGCTCGCCCTGCGGGCGACGCAGCCGGAGGCGCCGGCCGGCACCAAGTCGGCAGCGACGGCCTCCGGGACGCCCTTCGAGGCCGGCGCCCTCAGCGACGACGAGGCGACGCTCTGCCTGCGCATCATGGTGGCGGCCTCGGCCGCCGACGGGGTGATCGACGCCCGCGAGCGGGAGCGGCTCGACGCGGCGGTCGCCGAATCCGGCCTCGACCTCGCCGGCCGGCAATGGCTCGCCCGCGAACTGGAGGATCCGGCGACGATCGACGAGATCGCCGACCGGGTGCAGGATCCGGAGGCCGGCGCCCGGGTCTACGCCGCGGCCCGCCTCGCCATCGATCCCGACACGATGCAGGAGCGCACCTTCCTGCGCATGCTGGCCGAGGCCCTCGACCTCGACGAGGCGGCTTTGGCCCGGGTCGAATCCGGCCTCGCGGCCTGAGGGGAACCGCCATGCGCCGAGGCCTCGTGCCTTCCCGCGGCCGGCAAGCCCTCGAACTGCTCGCCCGCCTCGGCTACGGCGCCCGCGGCGTGACCTACTGCCTCGTCGGCGGCCTCGCGGTGCTGGCGGCGATCGGCGTCGGCGGCCAGACCGGGGGCAGCCGCAGCGCGCTCCTGATCCTGCTGGAGCGGCCCTTCGGCTGGATCCTGCTCGGGATCGTGGCGTTCGGGCTCGCGGCCTTCGCGCTATGGCGGGTGGTCGAGGCGCTCACCGACGCCGACGACTACGGCCGTTCGGCCAAGGGGCTGGCGACCCGGGCCGGCCACCTCGTCAGCGGCTTCACCTATGGCGGCCTCGGCGTCTCGATGATGCTGGCGGCCCTCGGGCGCGGCACGGCGCGCCAGGCCGAGGACCAGGGCGCGCGGGACTGGACCGCCTGGCTGCTGCAGCAGCCCTTCGGCCAGTGGCTCGTCGGCGCCGTCGGGCTCGTCGTCATCGGCGCCGGCCTCGCCTTCGCGTGGAAGGCGTGGAAGGGCGACGTGTGCAAGCGCCTCTCCGTGCCCGTCGATGCCCGCGACTGGGTGCGCCATGTCGGCCGCTTCGGCTACGCCGCCCGGGCGCTCACCTTCGGGCTGATCGGCGGTTTCCTGATCGCCGCGGCGCTCGCAAGCCGGTCGAGCGAGGTCAAGGGCCTCGGCGGCGCCCTCCAGGCCCTGCGGGGCGAACCCTATGGCTGGGTGCTGCTCGGCCTCACCGCGGCGGGGCTCGCCGCCTTCGGGGTGTTCGGCCTCGTCCAGGCCCGCTACCGCCGTATCGACCCGCCGGACCTCGACGCGGCGCGCCGGGCGGTGGAGGATATCGCCCGATAAGAATCGTAAGGAGACCGCATGGACGCGCCGCTGCCGCTCAACACCGAGTTCCTGTTCCGCATGGCCCTGACGGTCGGCGCCCCCCAAGGGATCGGCGCGTCCCGCGGCACCGACCTGCGGGTCGTGCCCGTCACCGGCGGCACCGTCACGGGCCCGCGGCTCTCGGGCGAGGTGCTGCCCGGCCCGGCCGGCGACTGGCTGCGGGTCGAGCCCGACGGCACCACCCATCTCGACGTGCGCCTGACTTTTCGGGCGTCCGGCGGTGCCCTGGTCTACTGCCAGTATACCGGCCTGCGCGCCGGCCCGCCCGAGGTGCTGGCCCGCCTCGGCCGCGGCGAGGCGGTGGCACCCGGCGAGTATTATTTCCGCACGGCGTTGCGCTTCGAGACCGGGGCGGCGGATCTCGCCTGGCTCAACCGAGTGGTCGCCGTGGGGGTGGGGCAGCGGCTGCCGGAGGGGCCGGTCTATGACGTGTATGGGGTGATGTGAGGCTGTATCGACGCTCTCGACGTCATGTATGGACGGCCCCCGTTTCGCAAGGGTTTGTGAGCCTCGGTTTGTGCCAGTCGGTTCAGGAGCAGTCATGTATCCGGCCTCTGATGCCGTCGTGCCGTCACGGGATCGCGACGAGGACGACGGCGGGCCACCAAGGGGTGCGCACAAGCGTTCCTTGCGAGAACCAGGCTCCCAACATCCCGACGCGCTGTGCCGCGCGATGACGTGGCGGAGTGTCCTGGTCCCAGGGGTCCCTCATCCTGCTCTGGCCTTGGCCGTGCTCTTTGGCTCCTTGCTCACCGAAGGCGTCGTCCCGCCGCTCCTCAAGCGGCGGCGGGACGACG
>NZ_FPCB01000037.1:0-74040 GCF_900116815.1 Methylobacterium sp. 174MFSha1.1
CCGCCGCTTGAGGAGCGGCGGGACGCGACCTTCGGTGAGCAAGGAGCTGTAAGCACGGCCAAGGCCAGAGCAGGATGAGGGACCTGGGACCAGGACACTCCGCCACGTCATCGCGCGTCACAGCGCGTCGGGATGTTGGGAGCCTGGTTCTTCGCAAGGAACGCTTGTGCGCACCCCTTGGTGGCCCGCCGTCGTCCTCGTCGCATCAACCGCGGCGGCACGACGGCATCAGAGGCCGGATACATGACTGCTCCTGAACCGACTGGCTCAAACCGATGCTCACAAACCCTTGCGAAACGGGGGCCGTCCATACATGACGGGGAGGATGTGCGTTGCGGCCTGCGAACCGTGGGCCGAACCACCTCAATCCGGCACCGTCACCCCCGTCAGATCCGCCTTCGGCTCCGGAAAGCGCGGGTCCATCGCCTCCAGCGTGTCGGCGATCAGCCGCGCCACCGCGAGGTTGCGGAACCACTTGCGGTTCGCCGGCACCACGTGCCACGGCGCCAGCCGCGTGCCGCACAGGGTCAGCGCGTCCTGGAACGCCGCCTGGTAGGAATCCCAGGCCTGCCGCTCGACGAGGTCGGCGGGGTCGAACTTCCAGTTCTTGGTCGGGTCGGCGAGGCGGCTCTCGAGCCGCTCCTTCTGCTCGGCCTTCGAGATGTGCAGGAAGATCTTGAGCACCGTCGTGCCCGAGAGGGTGAGCAGGCGCTCGAAATCGTTGATCAGGTCGTAGCGCGGCCGCCAGACCGCCTCGGGCACCAGCTGCTTGACGCGGACGATCAGCACGTCCTCGTAATGGCTGCGGTTGAACACCCCGATCATGCCGCGGGCCGGCGCCTCGCGGTGGTAGCGCCACAGGAAGTCGTGGTCGAGCTCCTCCGGGCTCGGCGTCTTGAACGACGAGACACGGCAGCCCTGCGGGTTCACGCCCTCGAAGACGTGGCGGATCGTGCCATCCTTGCCGCCGGTGTCGATGGCCTGCAGCACCACCAGCAGGCTGCGCTTGCGCTCGGCGTAGAGCCGCTCCTGCAAGGCCTGGATGCGGGCGCGCACCTCCGCGAGCTCGGCCTCCGCCGCCGCCTTGCCGTCGGAGGAGCCCGGCGCGTCCGGGTCGATCTCGGCGAGCCGGCACGGCGCCTCGGGCCGGCACTGCACCACTCCCGGCGGCGGCACCGGCATGGTCGCGCCGTGCTCGGCGAGGAAGGCCGGGTTCGCCGCCGCCAGCGATCCGGCCGCGTTCGCCCAGGCGGCGGAGGATGGGCGCGGATGGCCCGGGAGCGAAACCGGCTTGTCTTTCGGGGTCTTCTTCGACATCGGAAGGTGGGGGCTCCGGCGGGGACAGCAGCGTGCGACGGATCGTGGAAGAAATAACGGCGGGCAACCGGGGCCGTTCCGCGAGGGGCGGCCGGTGAGCCGTGCCCCGCTCTACTTCGTGCGCCACGGCGAGACCGACTGGAACGCCGAAGGCCGCCTGCAGGGCCAGCGCGATACGCCCCTCAACGCCAAGGGCCATGCCCAGGCGGCGGAGGCCGGCGAGCGCCTGCGGGCCCTTCTCGGCGACGCTATCGGCACCCTGCCCTTCATCGCGAGCCCGATGGAGCGCACCCGCCACACGATGGAGGGCCTGCGCGCGGCGCTCGGCCTCGATCCGGCCGGCTACACGGTCGATCCGCGCCTGCGCGAGATCGGCTTCGGCGCCTGGGAGGGCCTGACCTGGAAGGAGGTCCGGCGCAGCGATCCCGCCCGCTCCCAGGCACGGGACCGCGACCGCTGGGGCTTCTGCCCCCCGGGCGAGGGCGCGGAGAGCTACGCCATGGTGGCCGACCGGGTGCGCCCGCTCCTCGACGCACTCGACCGGCCGGTGGTCATCGTGGCGCATGGCGGCGTCGCCCGCGCCGTCATGGTGACGCTAGGGGCGGCGAACAGCGAGGAGGCGCCCCATCTGGAGATCCTTCAGGGCCGGATCCTGGTGTTCGAGAGCGGCGCACGGCGCTGGGTCTGAGCGGTCCGGACGCGACGCTAGGGCGGTGCCCGAGCCCGCGCCGGATGACGCCGCGTTTTGTGCCCGACCGTGCCTTGAACCGGCCCCGGTTCTCGTCCACCTCCCGCGGACCCGAAATCGGGCCGAAGTCAGCGCCGGGGCCCGTTCCGGTCGGCGCCTTGAAGGTCAACGGCCCGCCCGGGCCAGCGGAGTCGCTTGATGAACCACACCGCCGGGACCGTCCGCACGCCCAGCCCCGGGACGCGCCCGCCGGCCGTCCCGCCCGCAGGCGCGGCGGTTTTGCGCGGCCCCGTCCGGCCGGACCTCGTCCGCGACGAGGTGCTGGCCGAGGTGTTTCGCGCGACCGCCCGCGCCCGGCCCGAGCACACGGCGCTGATCGACGCGGCGAGCGGCGGCGACGCGGCCTCGCGGACCCGCCTGTCCTACGCCGAGGTCGACCGGCGCTCCGACGCGATCGCCTCGGGCCTCGCGGCGCGGGGCATCAAGCCCGGCGACGTGGTCGGCCTGTGGATGGCGCGCTCGCCCGACCTCCTGGTGGCGCAGATCGGCATCACCAAGGCCGGCGCCGCCTGGCTGCCCTTCGACGCCGAGGCGCCCTCCGACCGCGTCGCGGTCTGCCTGAAGGATGCCGACGCCAAGGCGCTGGTGACCTCGGCAGCGCTCAAGGACAAGGCGCCGACCGAGGCCTGCCCGGCCCTCACCCCGGACGAAGTGGCGGCCCAAGCGAGCGGCCCGGCGCCGGACCTGCGCGCCGCCGGCCTCACCCCCGAGCACCCCGCCTACCTGATCTACACCTCGGGCTCGACCGGCGTGCCGAAGGGCATCGTCATCAGCCACCGCAACATCTGCCACTTCCTGCGCTCGGCCAACGACCTCTACGGCGTGACCGGCGACGACGTGGTGTTCCAGGGCGCCTCGGTCGCCTTCGATCTCTCGATGGAGGAGATCTGGGTTCCGTACCTCGCCGGCGCGACCCTGTTCGTGGCGAGCCCGGCCCAGATGGGCGACGCCGAGGCCCTGCCCGACATCCTGATCGAGGCCGGCATCACCGTCCTCGACACGGTGCCGACGCTGCTCGGGCTGATGACCAAGGACGTGCCGCGCCTGCGGCTGATCCTGCTCGGCGGCGAGGCCCTGCCCGAGCCGCTGATCGCCCGCTGGGCGACGCGAACGCGAAAGCTGTTCAACACCTACGGGCCGACCGAGGCGACCGTGGTGGCGACCGCCGCCGAGATGCGGCCGGGCGATCCGGTCACCATCGGCGGGCCGATCGCCAACTATACCGCCTACATCGCCGACGAGGGCTTGAACCTCGTCGGGCCCGGCGTGCAGGGCGAATTGCTGATCGGCGGCCCCGGCATCGCCAAGGGCTACCTCGCCCGGCCGGAGCTGACGGCGGAGAAATTCGTCGCCAACCCGTATGGCGGCGACGGGTCCGACCCGATGCTCTACCGCTCCGGCGACGCGGTCTCGCTCGATCACGCCGGCCGCATCGTCTTCCACGGCCGCATCGACGACCAGGTGAAGGTCCGCGGCTTCCGGGTCGAGCTCGGCGAGATCGAGGCCCGGATCCGGGCGCAGGCCGGGATTTCCTCCGCCGCGGTGGTGCTGCGCCAGGACGACGGCGTCGACCGGCTGGTCGCCTTCGTGGTGCCCGAGCGCGGGGCGGAGTTCGACCGCGGCCGCCTGCGCGCGGCCCTCGCCGAGACGATGCCGCCCTACATGATCCCGGCGCATTTCGAGGTGGTGGAGAGCCTCCCCGTCCTCGCCGCCTCCGGCAAGGTCGACCGCAAGGCCCTGCGCGCCCGGCCGCTCGCGGTGGTCGAAGCGACGGGCGAGCAAGAGGAGCCCCGCGACGAGACCGAGGCCGCGCTGCTCGCCGCGGCGCAGAAGGTGTTCGGCAACCAGCCGATCCCGTTCGAGGCCGACTTCTTCGGCGATCTCGGCGGTCACTCGCTGCTCGCCGCCCGCTTCGTCTCGGCGGTGCGCGAGGTGCCGGCGCTCGCCGCGATCACGCTCCAGGACGTCTATAACGGCCGTACGCTTCGGGCGATGGCCGAGACGCTGATCGCGCGCACCGGCGGGGCGGGAGCGGCCGCCACGACCCACGACCTGTCCTTCGCGCCGCCGCCGCTCCTGCGGCGCTTCCTGTGCGGCCTCGCGCAAGCCGCGGTGCTGCCCTTCGTGATCGCGCTCGCGACCGCGCAGTGGCTCGGCATCTTCGTCACCTACCTGCTGATCACCGGCGGCGAGCTCGGCTTCTTCGCCGAGATGGCGGTGCTGCTGCTGGTCTATATCGGCCTCAACGCCGCAACGGCGCTCATCGCCATCGCGATGAAGTGGCTGGTGCTCGGCCGCACCAGGCCCGGCCGCTATCCCCTGTGGGGCACCTACTATTTCCGCTGGTGGCTCACCCAGCGCCTGACGCCGCTCGTCCACGTCAAGTGGCTCCAGGGCTCGCCGATGATCCGCATCTACCTGCGGCTGCTGGGCGCCAAGATCGGCGAGGACGCGCTCATCTCCGACATCGAGATCGGCGCCCCCGACCTCGTCAGCATCGGGCGGGGCGCGTCCCTCGGCGGCCGGCTGACGCTCGCCAATGCCGAGGTGGTCGGCAACGAGCTGGTCATCGGCCCCGTCTTCATCGGCGACGACGTCGCCATCGGCACCTCCTGCGTCGTCGGCTACGACACCCGGATCGAGGACCACGCCGAGCTCGCCGACCTGACGACCGTGCCCTCCGGCACCCTGGTCGGCCGCGCCGAGGCCTGGGACGGCTCGCCCGGCCGCAAGGTCGGCATGGTCGACGTCTCGCACCTGCATCCCATGCCGGAGGCCTCGCCCCAGCGGCGCGCCGTGTTCTTCGTGATCTACGCGATCCTGCTCGCGGCGATCCCGGCGGTGGGGCTCCTGCCGATCTTCCCGGCCTTCTACATCTTCGACCAGATCAGCGACACGCTGGCGACGCTGACCGACGTCGATTACCACGTCTACCTGCCGCTCCTGACTTGGCCGACCGCGATGCTGATGACCGCCGGCACGGTCGGGCTGATCGCCGGCATCCGCTGGGCGGTGCTGCCGCGCCTGCGCGAGGGCAGCTACTCGATCCACAGCGGCACCTACCTGCGCAAATGGGCGGTGGCGCTCGCCGCCGAGGTGACGCTGGAGACCCTTTCGTCGCTCTTCGCCACGGTCTACATGCGGGCCTGGTACCGGCTGATGGGCGCCGGGATGGGCCAGGGCGCCGAGATCTCGACCAACCTCGCCGGCCGCTACGACCTCGCCGAGGTCGGCCCGCGCAACTTCATCGCCGACGAGGTCGTCTACGGCGAGGAGGAGGTGCGCCGCGGCGTGATGGAGCTGGCGCCGGTGCGCACCGGCGCCCGGGTCTTCGTCGGCAACGACGCGGTGGTGCCGCCGGGCGCGATCATCCCGGACGACGTGCTGATCGGCATCAAGTCGAAGCCGCCGGCCAACGACCGCATGGCGCCGGGCGAGACCTGGTTCGGCTCGCCGCCGATCAAGCTGCCGGTCCGCCAGAAGGTCGATCTCGGCCAGGCCCAGACCTTCGAGCCCGGCCTCTGGCCGCGGCTGCGGCGCGGCATCTTCGAGGCCTTCACCTCGTCGTTCTCGCCGATGCTGTTCATCACCTTCGCCATCCTGGCGATCGATTTCGTGTTCTACCCGGCGATCCTGGCCGGCGACTGGGGCGGCCTCGCCGTCAGCTTCGTCGCCACCAGCGTGGTGATCGCGGTGCTGCAGACGCTCGTGGTCATCGCCGTCAAGTGGCTCCTGATGGGCCGCTACGAGCCCGGCATGCACCCGATGTGGTCGTGGTGGGCGATGCGCACGGAAGCCGTGGCGGTGATGTACTGGGGCCTGGCCGGCAAGGTGCTGCTCGAGCACCTGATGGGCACGCCGTTCCTGCCCTGGGTGCTGCGCCTGTTCGGCACCCGCACCGGCGAGGGCGTGTGCATGCTCGCCACCGACATCACCGAGTTCGACTGCGTGACGATCGGCGATTTCGCCTCGGTCAACCGGATGTCGGCGCTACAGACCCACCTCTACGAGGACCGGGTGATGAAGGTCGGCCGGGTCGAGGTCGGCCGCGGCGTCAGCGTCGGCGCCTTCGCGACCGTGCTCTACGACACCAAGGTCGGCGACTACGCCCAGCTGCGCCCGCTCACCATCGTGATGAAGGGCGAGACGATTCCGGCGAATTCCCGCTGGGAGGGCGCGCCGGCGGTGCCGGTGGTGCACCAGGCGATGGCCGCGGAGTAGCGGGGACGACCGGGGGTGCCGTCGAAGGTTGCTTCAAGCCCTCCGACGGTCCTGACATCCTCCGTGTCATCCTGGGGCCGCGCAGCGGACCCCGGGATGACATCGAGGGTTTCAGATCCGCCGGGGCGGATCGATCAGCTGGTTACACCTCCGAGTTCAACCCCAACGCCGCCAGTCCCTCGTCGAGCAGGTCGCCCACGTTCGGAATCCCCAGCAGGTAGTCGGCCGTCCGGGTGCCGGCGGCCTCGCGTTCGCGGGCGAGGCGGACCGCGTCGGGAAACTCCTCCGGCTCCATGTCGCCGCGACCGACGAACAGGATCGCCACCAGCTCGGCGCGCTCGTCGTCGTTGAGGCCGGCGATCATCTCGCGCAACTCCTCCTCGGTCGCGTCGTCGGTGCCGTCGACCAGCACGTCGCGGGCGCCGTCGTCGATCGGGTTCGAGCCCGAATCGGGATCGCTCAAACCCTCCTTCACGTCGAGGGCCCGGGCCCGCAGGATGAACTCACTGACCTTGTCGACGGCGATGTCCATCGGTCGAACCTCCATTCCGCACACGTGACGTTTGCTGCTGCCTCAACCCGCGAAGCGTGACGCGGTTCGCCCCTGGACGGCGAGGCCGTTCGGCATCAAGTGAGCCTCTGCGTCCACCCCCGAGGTCCCGATGCTCATCAACGCCGCCTTCGCGGCCCTGCGGCAGGTCTTCTCCCGCCCGCTCCGCGCGATCCTGTGGAAGTCGCTCGGCCTCACGGTCGGGCTCCTCGCCCTGATCTGGTTCCTGCTCACCAAGGGCATCGCGGCGCTGATCGCCGCCCACCCGATCTCGACCGACTACGCGATGGTCAACGCCGTGGCGTCGTTCCTCGCCGGGGCCGGTTTGTTCGTCGGGCTCGCCTTCATCCTGCCGCCAGTCTCGATCCTGGTGGCGGGCTACTTCCTCGACGACGCGGCCCTCATCGTCGAGCGCACCGATTTCCCGGACGAGGTGCCGGGCCGGGCGATGCCGTTCGGCCAGGCGATGCTTTACACGGTGCGGTTCGCCGGCCTCGCGCTCGCCGTCAACCTCGCGGCGCTCGCGCTGCTGCTGGTGCCGGGCATCAACGTCGCGGCGTTCTTCCTCGCCAACACCTACCTGCTGGGGCGCGAGTATTTCGAGCTCGCCGCCGCGCGGTTCCGGCCGCTCCAGGAGGCCGGCGCCATGCGGCGCTACCACACCGGGACCGTGATGCTCGCCGGCGCGCTGCTCGCCGGGCTGATGCTGATCCCTGTCCTCAACCTCCTCACGCCGCTCTTCGGCATCGCCCTGATGGTCCACGTCCACAAGGGCCTGAGCCGCGACCGGCTGCTGATGCCGCCGGCGACCCGGCCGCCGGTGGCGATGGACCGGGACCGGCTCGGTGCGGGCCGGCGCTGACCGGCTTGCGGATCGCTGGATTGCGGATCGCAGGGCGCGGAGCGCGAGCCCTCCGGCCGTGCCGAGGGCGAGGCCCTGCGCGCCTGGGCCCTGGTGCACGGCCTCGCCCATCTCGTCGCCGGCCGGCAGATCGAGGCCACACAAGCCGAAGCCTGCCTCGCGTGAGGGCAATTTGGGCTGGATCGTTCGCCTTCGAATGATGCAGCCCGGAATTTAGGCATTGTCGTTGCCTGGAATTCCGGCGCCTGGACGCGAACGAGTTGGCAGGGCTCTTGCAGCCCCATTCCCGTCACTCACCACCGGGGATGTTTCACGATGCCGCTGCCCACCCGCCTGCCCCTGCGCCCGCTCGGGCGGACCCTGTCCGGTCTCGCCCTCGCCCTCGCGCTGGTGGGGCCTGCGAGCGCCCAGGGCGTGCTGCGCATCGGCATGACCGCCTCCGACATCCCGCTCACCACGGGCCAGGCCGACAATGGCGGCGAGGGCATGCGCTTCACCGGCTACACGGTGTACGACGCGCTCATCAACTGGGACCTGAGCCGCGCCGACAAGGCCTCGGACCTGACACCCGGTCTCGCCACCTCCTGGAAGGTCGACCCCGCCGACAAGACCCGCTGGGTCTTCACGCTCCGGCCCGGCGTCACCTTCCACGACGGCTCGGCCTTCGACGCCAACGCGGTGGTGTGGAACCTCGACAAGCTTCTGAAGTCGGACAGCCCGCAATTCGACCCGCGCCAGTCGGCGCAGGGGCGCACCCGCATCCCGGCCGTCGCCTCATACCGGGCGGTCGACCCGATGACGCTGGAGATCGTCACCAAGACCCCGGACGCGACCTTCCCCTACCAGCTCGCCTGGATCCTGATGTCGTCTCCTGCCAACTGGGAGAAGCAGGGCAAGAGCTGGGACGCGGTGGCGAAAGCGCCCTCCGGCACCGGCCCCTGGAAGGTGACCGGCTTCGTGCCGCGCGAGCGCCTGGAGATGGTGCCCAACAAGGAGTACTGGGACAAGGGCCGGGTGCCCAAGCTCGACAAGATGGTGCTGGTGCCGCTGCCCGAGGCCAATGCCCGTGTCGCGGCGCTCCGGTCGGGGCAGGTCGACTGGATCGAGGCACCGGCGCCGGACGCGGTCGCTTCGCTCAAGTCGGCGGGCTTCGCCCTCGTCACCAACCTCTACCCGCACAATTGGACCTGGCACCTGTCGCGGGCCGAGGGCTCGCCGTGGAACGACGTGCGGGTGCGCAAGGCCGCGAACCTCGCGGTCGACCGCGAGGGCCTGAAGGAGTTCCTCGGCGGCCTCGCCACCCCGGCCGAAGGCTTCCTCACCCCCGGCCATCCCTGGTTCGGCAAGCCCACCTTCAAGGTCGCGTACGATCCGGAAGCGGCGAAGAAGCTCCTGAAGGAGGCCGGCTACGGCCCGAACAAGCCGCTCACCACCAAGGTGCTGATCTCCGCCTCGGGCTCGGGCCAGATGCAGCCGCTGCCGATGAACGAGTTCATCCAGCAGAACCTCGCCGAGGTCGGCATCAAGGTCGATTACGAGGTCGTGGAGTGGAACACGCTGATCAACATCTGGCGCGCCGGCTCCAAGTCCGACAGCGCCCGCGGCGGCACCGCGATGAACTACTCCTACCTGATCCAGGATCCCTTCACCGCCTTCATCCGTCACGCGCAGTGCAACCTGGCCCCGCCGAACGGCACAAACTGGGGCTATTACTGCGATCCGGCGATGGACAAGCTGTTCGACGAGGTCCGCACCACCTTCGAGCCGAAGGATCAGGTCGCGGTCCTGCAGAAGATCCACGAGAAGTTCGTCGATGACGCGCTGTTCCTGATGGTCACCCACGACGTCAACCCGCGGGCGATGAGCAAGAAGGTGCAGGGCTTCGTCCAGGCCCAGAGCTGGTTCCAGGATTTCTCGCCGATCACGATGGCGAAGTAGTTCGACATCCGCTCGCCTCGCGCGACGGCACTGACACCCTCTTCGTCATCCCGGGGCCGCGAAGCGGAGCCCGGGATCCATAACCGCCGACGCTTCAGGACGAAGCGGAGCGCGATCCGCGTTTATCTTCGACGTCAGCGGTTATGGATCCCGGGTTCTCGCCTTTCGGCGAGCCCCGGGATGACGGAGTGGATGTCAGGTCCCGTCGGGCGGGCCATGGGACATCCCGCCCGGCCTTCCGCCGGGCGGACCACGACACCGACACCCGGCGCAGCCCCAGGATCCTCTCGCTCATGATCCTCTTCATCCTCAAGCGCATCGGCTACGCCGCCCCGGTCGCCCTGGGCGTCAGCCTGGTGTGCTTCCTCCTCGTCCACCTCGCCCCCGGCGATCCCCTGAGCGCGATCCTGCCGGTCGACGCCACGGCCGAGATGCAGGCGCAGATGCGCGCCGCCTACGGCTTCGACAAGCCGCTGCCGGTGCAGTACGGCCTGTGGCTCTGGAAGGTGCTGCACGGCGACCTCGGCACCTCGATCGCCACCGGCCGCCCGGTCCTGGCGGAGGTCGGCCGCGCCGTCGGCAACAGCCTGATCCTCGCCTCCGTGGCGACGCTGATCGGCTTCACCTTCGGCACCTTCTTCGGCTTCGTCGCCGGCTATGCCCGCGATTCCTGGCTCGACCGGGTGGCCTCGGCCATCGCGGTGTTCGGGGTCAGCGTGCCCCATTACTGGCTCGGCATCGTGATGGTGATCGTGTTCTCGGCCACCCTCGGCTGGTTGCCGCCGACGGGTGCGGGGCCGCAAGGGTCCGGCAACTGGTTCCCGGACCTCGAGCACCTGCGCTACATCCTGCTGCCCGCCATCACCATGTCGGTAATCCCGATGGGGGTGATCTCCCGGACCGTGCGGGCGCTGGTCGGCGACATCCTGCACCAGGACTTCGTCCAGGCGCTCCGGGCCAAGGGCCTGTCGGAATTCGGCGTCTTCCGCCACGTGGTGAAGAACGCGGCCCCCACCGCCATCGCCATCATGGGGCTGCAGCTCGGCTACCTGCTCGGCGGCTCGATCCTGATCGAGACCGTCTTCGCCTGGCCCGGCACCGGCTTCCTCCTCAACGCCGCGATCTTCCAGCGCGACCTGCCGCTGTTGCAGGGCACGATCCTGGTGCTGGCGATGTTCTTCGTCACCCTCAACCTCCTGGTCGACGTGGTGCAGACCGCCCTCGACCCCCGCATCGAGAGGGCGTGATCCCATGACGATCCAGACCTCCCTCGCCACCGGTGACCCCGTCGCGGCGGTGGCTGCCCCCGAGATCCCGGTCGTCGCGTCCCGCGGCTACTGGGGCAGCGTCCTGCGGCGGCTGACCCGCGATCCGGTCGCGATGGGCGCCGGCTTCGTCATCCTGTGCATCGTGCTCGCGGCGATCTTCGCGCCGCTGATCGCCCCGATGGACCCGTTCAAGGGCTCGATGGTCCGGCGCCTGCGCCACGTGGGCGACGCGACCTACTGGCTCGGCTCGGACGAGCTCGGCCGCGACATGCTCACACGGCTCCTCTATGCCGGCCGCCTGTCGCTGTTCATGGGCGTGCTGCCGGTCGTCATCGCGTTCTTCATCGGATCGGGCTTAGGCATCCTGGCGGGCTATGCCGGCGGCTGGGTCAACACGCTGATCATGCGCGTGGTCGACGTGTTCTTCGCCTTCCCGTCGGTGCTGCTCGCCATCGCGCTGTCGGGCGCGCTCGGGGCCGGCATCCTGAACTCGATCGTGTCGCTGACCGTCGTGTTCGTGCCGCAGATCACCCGCGTCGCCGAGAGCGTCACGGTGCAGATCCGCAACCGCGACTACGTCGAGGCGGCCCGCGTCTCGGGCGCCAACCCGTTCACGGTGGTGCGGGTGCAGGTGCTCGGCAACGTGCTGGGCCCGGTCTTCGTCTATGCCACCAGCCTGATCTCGGTCTCGATGATCCTGGCCTCGGGCCTCTCCTTCCTCGGCCTCGGCGTGAAGCCGCCGGAGCCGGAATGGGGCCTGATGCTCAACACCCTGCGCACCGCGATCTACGTCAACCCGGTCGTGGCCGCGCTCCCCGGCGTGATGATCTTCCTCACCTCGATCTCCTTCAACCTGCTCTCGGACGGCCTGCGCTCGGCCATGGAGGTGCGCCAGTGACCGAGCTCGATCCCCGCGACCGCGGCGGTCCCGCGCAGCCGCTGCTGACCGTCGACGGCCTGGTGAAGCATTTTGCCGGCAAGGGCGGCCTGTTCGGCAAGGGCCCGGCCGTGCGCGCCGTCGACGGCGTCGATTTTTCCGTGATGAAGGGCGAGACGCTGGGCGTCGTCGGCGAATCCGGCTGCGGCAAGTCGACCACGGCCCGGCTCCTGATGCAGATCGCCAAGCAGGATCGCGGCGACATCGTCTTCGACGGCGAATTGCTCGGCTCCCGCGCCCTCGACCTGAAGGCCTATCGCCGCCAGGTGCAAATGGTCTTCCAGGATTCCTACGCCTCGCTCAACCCGCGGCTCACGGTCGAGGAATCGGTGGCCTTCGGTCCGCGGGCGCACGGCCTCTCGGCGGCGGCCGCCCTGTCGCGCGCCCACGACCTGCTGCGCCGGGTCGGGCTGGAGCCGCGGCGCTTCGGCGGGCGCTATCCGCACGAGGTGTCGGGCGGCCAGCGCCAGCGGGTCAACATCGCCCGGGCGCTGGCCCTCGAGCCGCGGCTCCTGATCCTCGACGAGGCGGTCTCGGCCCTCGACAAGTCGGTCGAGGCGCAGGTGCTCAACCTGCTGACCGACCTCAAGACCGAATTCGGCCTGACCTACATCTTCATCTCGCACGACCTCAACGTCGTGCGATTCATGTCCGACCGGGTGATGGTGATGTATCTCGGCCGGATCGCTGAGATCGGCCCGGCCGACGCGATCCTCGGGACGCCGCGCCATCCCTACACCGCGGCTTTGCTGGCCTCCCAGCCTTCGACCGACCCGGATGCCCGGCTGGAGGAGGCGCCGCTGACCGGCGATCCGCCGAACCCGATCAACCCGCCCCCGGGCTGCCGCTTCCACACCCGCTGCCAGTTCGCGGCCGACATCTGCCGCACCCGCGAGCCCGGCCTCGATCCGGTGGCGCCGGCGCATCTCGCCGCCTGTCACATGGCGGCGGCGGGCTCCGGCCACCCGAAGGCTCCCCGGGTCCCGATGGCGGCGTGAGGCAGCAATGAACGCACCCCTGCGCAACCCCGACACCGCCACCACCGAGGCCCTGATCGAGGTCCGCGACCTCACGGTCGATTTTCTGGGCGGCCGCAAGCCGGTCCGGGCGGTCGGCGGGGTCGATTTCTCGATCCGCGCCGGCGAGGCCCTGGCGCTCCTCGGCGAATCGGGCTCGGGCAAGTCCGTGACCCTGCGGGCGCTGATGCGGCTGCTGCCGGAATCGCGAACCCGCATCGGCGGGCACCTGCGCGTCGACGGGCACGACGTGCTGACGCTGAAGCCGAAGGCGCTCTCGGCCTATCGCGGCGGCACCGTCGCGATGATCTTTCAGGATCCGGGCCTCGCCCTCGATCCGGTCTACCGCATCGGCGACCAGATCGCCGAGGCCGTAGTGCGCCACGAGGGCGTGTCGCGCGCCGCCGGCCGGGCCCGGGCGCTCGAATTGTTCGAGCGCGTCCACATCCCCTCGCCGGCCCGCCGCCTCGATGCCTACCCGCACGAATTGTCCGGCGGCATGCGCCAGCGGGCGATGATCGCGCTGGCGCTGGCTTGCCGGCCGAAGGTGCTGCTCGCCGACGAGCCGACCACGGCCCTCGACGCGACGGTGCAGATCCAGATCCTGCTCCTGTTGCGCGAGCTGCAGCGCGACCTCGGCCTCGCGGTGATCTTCGTCACCCACGATGTCGGCGTGGCGGTGCAGGTCGCCGACCGGGTGGCGGTGATGTATGGCGGCCACCTCGTCGAGGTCGGCGCGAGCGGCGCGGTGGTCGGCACGCCGGCGCATCCCTACACGCGCGGGCTCCTCGCCTCCCGCATCACCCCGGATTCGCCGAAGGGCGTGCGGCTCGCCACGATCCCCGGCTCGCCCCCCGACCTCGCCGACCCACCCCCGGGCTGCCCGTTCGAGCCGCGCTGCGGCCTCGTCGTCCCGGCCTGCCGGGAGGGGCTGCCGGCGCGGGTGGCGGTGGGCGTCGGCCATGCGGCGCGGTGCGTGCGGCTCGGCGAGGCCGTCTCGTAAGGCCGGATGCCGCGTTGCGCCCGCTCCGGCCGGGGGTTAACCACGGCCCGGATACGGTGACGGAACGGGAGACCGGGGCGCGGTGAGCAAGGCCGAGGTGACGAAACGCGGGCCCGTCAAGGGAACTGCCAAGGGAACTGCCAAGGCGGCGACCGCTCCTTTCGCCGAGATCGTGATGGTGTGCGCCAAGTGCGCCAAGCGGCAGGGGATCGGCGCCAAGGCGGTCCGGGGCGGGCTGAGGCGCGCCCTCAAGGCGGATCGCCGCGGCCGCAAGGTGCGGGTGGTCGAGACCGGCTGCCTCGGCCTGTGCCCGAAGCGCAGCCTGACGCTCGCCACCGCCGGCTCCCTCGGTGCGGGCCGGCTCCTGGTGCTCGATCCGGCCCTCGAACCCGCCGCGATGCTGGACGCCCTCCTTCCGGGTCGAAATCCGGGCGCGTTGCCGTGACGGCGGCAGGAACCGGCGCCACCCGGGCGGACGCGCGTCCGAGCCTCGGCCGACGCCTGCTGCGGCGGGTGCCGCTGCTGGGCGCCGTGATCGGCGTGGTGCTGGCCCTCTGGCTCGTCGCCGCCAACGACGTCGGCGCGGTGGCCGACGCCTTCGGGCGCGTCGGCCTCCTCGGCATCGTCGCGGTGATCGGGGTGCGCGTCGCGATCATCGGGCTGTGCGGGCTCGCCTGGGCCCGGACGCTGACGGGTCTCGTCGCCGTGGCGACCGGGCCCTTCGTGCTGCTGCGCTTCGTGCGCGAGGGCGTCAACGTGCTCCTGCCCGTCGCCTCGGTCGGCGGCGAGGTTTTGGGCGCGCGGCTCCTCACCTTCTGGGGCGTCACCGGCGCGGCGAGCGCCGCCGGCATCCTGGTCGACATGTTCTTCCAGGTCGTCACCCAGGCCCTGTTCGCGCTGAGCGGAGTCGTGCTGCTGTCGCAGCTCGAGGGCGAGCAGGCCGCGACGCTCGCCGCCTGGTGCGCCAAGGGGCTGGCGCTCAGCGGCGTCGTGCTGGCCGCCTTCTTCGCCGTTCAGCGCTACGGCGGTGCCGCCTTCATCGAGCGCCGGGTGACGATGCTGGCCCGCCGCTTCGCCGCCGAGGGCGGAACGGCGCCGGCCGGCGGCGGGGTGCAGGCCGCCCTCGACGCGGTCTGGGACCGCCGGCGCTGGCTGCCCCTCGGCCAGGGCTTCCTGCTCCACCTCGCGGCCTGGTTCCTCGGCGCCCTGGAGATCTGGATCGCCCTGCGCTGCATCGGCATCGAGGGCGTGACCCTCGCCGAGGCGGTGGTGCTCGAATCGCTCAGCCAAGCGATCAAGTCCGCCGCCTTCCCGGTCCCGAGCGGGCTCGGCGTGCAGGAAGGGGGCTTCGTGCTCCTCGGCAGCCTGTTCGGCATCGATCCCCACACCGCGCTCGCCCTCTCGCTGGTCAAGCGGGTACCGGACGTGGTGCTGGGCCTGCCGGCGCTGATGGCCTGGCAGACGATCGAGGCCCGGCGCGGGCTGATGGTGAAGGCGCCGCCGGCGGTGTGAGCCTATACAGGTCCGCTCGACCGTCGAGACACCCTCAGGGTCATTCCGGGGCCGCGAAAGCGGAGCCCGGAATCCAGACACTCAGGTGATGCAGAACGAAGCCGGGCGCGGCCTGGTCTTTCTTGGTCCACCTGCGGTTCTGGATTCCGGGCTCCGCTGCGCGGCCCCGGAATGACATTGTGGCCTTCAACTGCGCTGCTGCAATCCGACAACTTCCGGGATCTGATCCGGACAGCATCACGTCCCCGCGCTCAACCTGCCGTCGCCCGCGCCAGCACATCCGGGGTATCCGGCGCGTTCATCGCGCGGGCGGCGCTCTCGGCGGTGTGGCCGCTCGCGTCCCGGCGGCCTGGGTCGGCACCGCGGGCGAGCAGCGTCTCCACCATCTCGACGCGGTTGAACATCGCTGCCGTCATCAGGGCGGTGCGACCGTCCGGCCCGGCGCCGTCGATGGCGGCCCCGCCGTCGAGGAGGGCCAGCACCACCGGCATCGCGCCCTTGAACGCCGCCGCGGCCAGGGGGGTCTGGCCGCGGTCGTTGGCGATCTCCGGATCGGCCTTGTGCGCCATCAGCACGCCGACCGTCTCGACGTGGCCGTGATAGGCCGCGAGCATCAGCAGCGTGTCGCCCTTGTCGTTGCGCAAGTTCGGCGGCAGGCCCATGCCCAGCAACTCGCCCAGCTCCGCGTGGTGGCCGAGGCGGGCATACTGGAAGACCCGGCCCGCGAAGGCGATCGTATCCTCGTCCAGCATCGGCCGCGCCGGGGCACCGCGCTCCTCATTCTGCATCGCGCTCACGTCCGTTCCTCGTCGAGGACCGATATCGGGCGACGGCGCCGGCCTGCCAAGGGCTGGAAGGACCCCGAGGAAGGAGCCCGGAGCGGGAGGGCCCGGACAGGAATCCTGCCGAGCCGGCGCCAGGATCGGCCACCGGGCCGATTAGGAACAAATTCACTACGCGGCACGGAAAAGATCGGGACGGGCAAGAGACAACATGGATGTTCATCACCCTCGGCGCACTTGATTGGGCACAAAGAGCCCGCACATGGGACGCTGATCGTGACCGCCCTCTACGATTGTATTACTGGAAATCACGACCTTAAGTTGGTTTTGCTCGCGGCGGTTGTATGCAACCTTGCTGCGGCGACCAGCCTGGCGCTCCTCGACCATGCCCGCGTCAATGCCGGCCGGGAGCGCCAGCTATGGCTCGCCACCGCCGCCCTGGCGGGCGGGACCGGGATCTGGGCGACGCATTTCATCGCCATGCTGGCCTTCTCGCCCGGCATTCCCTCCGCCTACGACCTCGGCCTGACCGGTTTGTCCCTCCTGATCGGGATCGGCATGGCGGCGGCGGGCTTCTGGATCGCCCTGCGGCCCTTGCCCGGAGCGGCGTGGATCGGCGGCGCGCAGATCGGCCTCGGCGTCGGCGCCATGCATTTCACCGGCATGGCGGCCTTCGAGGTGGCCGGCCGCATCGTCTGGGATCCCGGCCTCGTCCTGGCGGCGCTCGCGGTGGGCGCGGGTCTCGGCAGCCTGGCGCTCGCCACCACCCTGCGGGCCGCCTCCGTCGGGGTGAAGCTCGCCGGGGCCGGCCTGATGGTGGCGGGCATCTGCGGCCTGCACTTCACCGCGATGGGCGCGGCGGTGATCGTGCCGGATCCGTCCGTCGCGCTGTCCGGCACGGCGGTGCCGGCGGCGATCCTCGCCGTGGCGGTGGCGCTCGCCAGCATCACGATCCTGGTCCTGGCCTTCGCCGGGCTGTGGCTGCACCTGCGCGACGAGCGTCGCTCGGTGCTCGAGGGCGACCGGATGCGCGGCCTCGCCAACGCCGCCGCCGAGGGGCTGGTGGTCTGCGACGGCGACCGGATCGTCACCCTCAACGACAGCTTCGCCGACCTCGTCGGCCTCACCCCCGAGGCGCTGACCGGGGCGGCCCTGTCGGGCGTCCTCGTCGAGCCGGCCGCGACCGACGCCGCCGAGGCGCCCGAGGCGCAGCTGCGCCGGCACGACGGCGGCCTGGTGCCGGTCGAGGTGATCCGCCGGGTCATCGACTTCGCCGGTCGCCCGCACGCCGCCCTGGCGGTGCGCGACCTGCGGGCGCGCAAGCGCGCCGAGGCGCGGATCGCCTACCTCGCCCACCACGACGCCCTGACTGGGGCGCCGAACCGCAACAGCTTCAACGCCCGGCTGGCGCAGGAGATCGCGCTCGCCCAGGCCGCCGGCCGGCCGCTGGCGGTGCTCTGCGCCGATCTCGACCGGTTCAAGGAGGTCAACGACCTGTTCGGCCACGCCGCCGGCGACGGCCTGCTGCGCGCGGTCTGCGCGGCGATCACCGCCGTGCTCGGCCGCGGCCAGATGCTGGCGCGGCTCGGCGGCGACGAGTTCGCCGTGCTGGCGCCGAACCTCGACGCCGCCGGCGCCGAGGCCCTCGGCGAGGCGATCCTGGCGGCGCTGCGCCAGGCCGAGACCGGGCCGGCCGGGGCGATCGCGGCGGCGAGCCTCGGCATCGCGGTCTTCCCGCATGACGGCACCGAGGCCGAGACCCTGATGATCCAGGCCGACACCGCCCTCTACCGCGCCAAGCAGGAGGGCCGAGGCCGCCTGCGCTTCTACGAGGCGCGGATGGGCGTGCAGGTCCGCGAGCGGCGCCAGATCGAGCACGACCTGCGCCACGCCGTCGAGCGGGGGGAGTTCAGGATCGTCTACCAGCCCCAGACCCGCATCGATACCGGCGAGGCGGTGGGCTTCGAGGCGCTCCTGCGCTGGCACCATCCGGAGCGCGGCACCATCCCGCCCGACCTGTTCATCCCGATCTCGGAGGAGACCGGCAGCATCCTCGGCATCGGCGAGTGGGTCCTGCGCGAGACCTGCCGCGAGGCCGCCGCCTGGGACAAACCCCTGCGCATCGCCGTCAACGTCTCGGCGGTGCAGCTCCACGCCCCGGGTTTTTCGGAGTTGGTCCACGAGGTGCTGTTCACGACCGGGCTCGCGCCCGCCCGCCTCGAGCTCGAGATCACCGAGACCGCGCTGATCCGCGACCTGCCGCGGGCGCTCTCGACGCTGCGGCGGGTCAAGGCGATGGGGGTGCGGATCGCGATGGACGATTTCGGCACCGGCTACTCGTCGCTGTCGAACCTGCGCGCCTTCCCGTTCGACAAGATCAAGATCGATTCCTCCTTCACCCGCTCGGTCGATACCAGCGAGCAGGCCGCCACGATCGTGCGCACGGTGCTGGGGCTCGGCCGCGGCCTCGGGCTGCCTGTCCTCGCCGAGGGAGTCGAGACCTCGGCCGAGCTGGCCTTCCTGGGGGCTGAGGCCTGCCACGAGGCGCAGGGCTACCTGTTCGGCCGCCCGGCCCCGATCGAGTCCTTCCGCCACCTGACCACCGGCCGGCCGCGCGGGGAGGAGGCCGCCGCGTGAATCCGCCCGCGCAGGCTGGCACGCGGCGGCGCGAGGCGGCATAAGCCGAGGTCGAGGGACCGGCCGGCAAGGGCCGGTCCTCCCGCCTTCACCGAGACGAGACCCCATGACCGTCAAGGCCGTTCCCACGCAGCCCTTTCCCGACCAGAAGCCCGGCACCTCGGGCCTGCGCAAGAAGGTCCCGGTCTTCCGCCAGCCCGGTTACGTGGAGAACTTCGTCCAGGCGATCGTCGACTGCCTGCCCGACCGGGCCGGCACGACCCTGGTGGTCGGCGGCGACGGGCGCTTCCTCAACCGCGAGGTGGTGCAGACGACCCTGAAGATCGCGGCGGCGAACGGCTTCTCGCGCATCCTGGTCGGCCGCGGCGGCCTGCTCTCGACCCCCGCCGCCTCCTGCGTGATCCGCAAATACGGCGCGATCGGCGGCGTGGTGCTCTCGGCGAGCCACAATCCGGGCGGTCCGGAGGGCGATTTCGGCATCAAGTTCAACGGCCGCAACGGCGGTCCCGCGCCCGAGCCGGTGACCGAGTCGATCTTTGCCCGCACCAGGGCGATCACCGAGTACCGCATCGTCGAGACCCCCGACATCGACCTCGATGCGCTCGGCGACGTGGCTCTCGGCGACGCCACCGTCACGGTGATCGACCCGGTGGCGGATTACGCCGCCCTGATGGAGACGCTGATCGACTTTCCCGCCATCGAGGCCCTGTTCGCCTCCGGCTTCCGGATGCAGTTCGACGCGATGAGCGCGGTGACCGGGCCCTACGCCAAGGAGATCCTGGAGCGGCGCCTCGGCGCCCCGGCCGGCACGGTGGTCAACGCCGAGCCCCTGCCCGATTTCGGCGGCCACCACCCGGACCCGAACCCGGTCCACGCCCACGACCTGATGGCGCTGATGACCGGCCCGGACGCGCCCGATTTCGGCGCCGCCTCCGACGGCGACGGCGACCGCAACATGATCGTCGCCCCCCACCTCTTCGTCACCCCGAGCGACAGCCTGGCGATCCTCGCCGCCCACGCCCATCTGGCGCCCGGATACAAGGCGGGGCTGTCGGGCGTCGCCCGCTCGATGCCGACGAGCCGCGCCGCCGACCGGGTCGCGGCGGCGCTCGGCATTCCGGCCTTCGAGACCCCGACCGGCTGGAAGTTCTTCGGCAACCTGCTCGATGCCGGGCGGATCACGCTCTGCGGCGAGGAGAGCGCCGGCACCGGCTCGAACCACGTGCGCGAGAAGGACGGGCTGTGGGCGGTGCTGCTCTGGCTCAACCTCCTCGCCGCGACGGGCAAGCGCGCCGACCAGGTGGTGCGCGACCACTGGGCTCGTTACGGCCGCGACTACTACGCCCGCCACGACTACGAGGAGGTGAAGAGCGCCGCCGCCGAGGGGCTGATGGGCGCGTTGCGCGAGAAGCTGGCCGGGCTGCCGGGGCAGCGCATCGGCGAACTGACCGTCGAGGCGGCGGACGACTTCGCCTATACCGATCCGGTCGACGGCTCGGTGACGGCGCGCCAGGGCGTGCGGATCCTCTTCCGCGAGGATGCCCGGGTGGTGTTCCGCCTGTCGGGCACCGGCACGGTCGGGGCTACCTTACGGGTCTATCTCGAGCGCTTCTCGAAGGACCGGCTCGACGCCCCGACCGCCGAGATGCTGGCCCCCGTCGTGGCTGCCGCCGAGGCGGTCGCCGGGATCGCGCAGCATACCGGGCGGACCGAGCCGTCGGTGGTGACGTAGGGAAGGCGCTGGTTCTCTCCTCTTCCCGCGGGCGCAGGGCTGTCCGGGGAAAAGAATGGCGCGGGAATCCTCCTCTCCCCGCGGGCGGGGAGAGGGCTGTGTCCCCGTTCAGGGGACGCAGCGAGGCGCAGCCGAGGGTGAGGGGGTGGTGCCGGAGGAGCCTCATCCGGGAATACCCCCTCACCCTCGCTCCGGCTGCGCCTCCGCTTCTTTCGTCCCCGGCAAGGGGGACGAAAGCCTCTCCCCGCCCGCGGGGAGAGGGGAAACCCGCGCCACTTCTTTCCCCGGACAGCCCTGCCGCAGGCGGGGAGAGGAGAAAGTCCGTGCTTCTCCTCGTCGCCCCGCCCCCCTACTCCGCCGCCGCGAGAGCCGGCCGCGTCTCCGCCACCCCGTCCAGCGCCGCCGGCCGCGGGCCGCCGGTCGCCCAGTCGAGGAGTTCCACCGTGTGGACGATCGGGATGGCGGTGCCCTTCCCGATCTGGGTGGCGCAGCCGATGTTGCCGGTGGCGATCACGTCGGGACGCACGCGCTCGATATTGGCGACCTTGCGGGCGCGCAGGTGCGCGGCCAGCTCCGGCTGCAGGATGTTGTAGGTGCCGGCCGAGCCGCAGCAGATATGGCCCTCGGGCACGTCCTTGACGGTGAAGCCGGCCCGCGCCAGCAGCGCCTTCGGCTCGGTGCGCAGGCCTTGCCCGTGCTGCATCGAGCAGGCGGAGTGGTAGGCGACGACGAGGTCGGTCTCGACCACCGGCTCGGACAGGCCGAGGCCCGTCACGTACTCGGTGACGTCGCGGGCGATGCCCGCCACCCGCGCGGCCTTCGCCGCGTAGGCCGGGTCGTCGCGGAACATGAAGCCGTAATCCTTGATCGTGGTGCCGCAGCCCGAGGCCGTGACCACGATCGCATCCAGCCCCTCGCCGTCCATCTCGGCGATCCAGGCGTCGATGGTGCGCTTGGCGAGCGCGTGCGACGAGTCCTCATGGCCCATATGATGAGTGAGCGCGCCGCAGCAGCCCTCGCCCTTGGCCTGCACCACCTCGACGCCGTGGCGGTTGAGGAGCCGGATCGCCGCCTCGTTGAAGTCCGGCCGCAGCACGCTCTGGGCACAGCCGCGCAGCAGCGCCACCCGGCCGCGGCGCGGGCCGGCGGGCGGGAAGCGGCCGGGCTTGTCCTGCGCCGAGCGGGTCGGCAGCGCGGCGGGGGCGAGGTCGAGCATCGCGGCCAGCCGGTTGCCGACCTTCGGCATCCTCGATGCGATGCTCCGGAACGGCCGGCCGAGGGTGGCACCGAGCAAAGCCAGGCGGAAGCGGTTCGGGTAGGGCAGCACGCGGGCCAGCACCGCTCTCAGGAAACGGTCCTCGACCGGGCGCGCATAGGTCTTCTCGATATGGGCGCGGGCGTGATCGACGAGGTGCATGTAATGCACCCCCGACGGGCAGGTCGTCATGCAGGACAGGCACGACAGGCAGCGGTCGACGTGCTTGACCACCTCCGGGCTCGCCGGCTTGCCGCCCTCCAGCATGTCCTTGATCAGGTAGATGCGTCCGCGCGGCGAATCGAGCTCGTCGCCGAGCAGCAGATAGGTCGGGCAGGTGGCGGTGCAGAACCCGCAATGCACGCAGGTGCGCAGGATCTTCTCCGAGGCCGCCATGGCCGGGTCGGCGAGCTGCGCGGGGGTGAAGCTGGTCTGCACGGCGATTCCTCGGGGCGGGTCCTTGGGGGGCGATTCTTCAGCGCCTTCGCGTCCCGTATCTAGACCATTTTCAAGGTGGCGGGAGCGGCTTTCCGGGCCGCCTCCCGCGCACGGTGCCGCATGACATCTCAGGCGCTGCCGATCGCGACGCCCGCGAGCAGCACCAGGACGCCGCCCAGCACCACCTGGAGGGCGGCGCGCCAGAACGGCGTCTCCATGTAGCGGGTGCGGATCGCCGAGATGGCGAGCAGTTCCACCGCGACCACCAGGGCGGCGAGCAAAGTCGCGATCGCGAAGGCGTTGGTCCAGGAATCCGGCACCAGGTAGGGCAGCGTGTGGCCGAGGCCCCCGACCGTGGTCATGATCCCGCAGACGAGGCCGCGCAGCCAGGGCGAGCCGCGCCCGGTGATGCTGCCGTCGTCGGACAGGGCCTCGGTGAAGCCCATGCTGATCCCGGCGCCGATCGAGGCGGCGAGGCCGACGAGGAAGGTCTGCCCATTGTTGTGGGTGGCGAAGGCGGCGGCGAAGAGCGGCGCCAGCGTCGAGACCGAGCCGTCGATCAGCCCGGCGAGGCCCGGCTGCACGTAGCGCAGCACGAACAGCCGGTGGGCGGCCTTCGCCTCCTCGGCGGCGGCGTCCCCAGTCTCCTGCTCGGCGGTGAGCGCCTCGGCCCGGCGGCCGTGGCCGCGCTCGATCTCGGCGAGGCAGGTGAAGAGCTGGCGCACCCCGAGATCCCGGGTGAGCGTGGCCGCCCGCTCGTAGAAGCCGGCGGCCTGCGCCTCCATCGCCTCCGTCTCCCGCCGCATCCGGCCGGCATCGAGCCCCTGCCACCAGAACGGGCGGCGGCGCGGGAAGCCGCGCACGTCCTCGCGCCGCAGCGGCGGCAGGTGCTCGCCGAAGCGCTCGCGATAGGCCGCGTAGAGATCGTCGCGATGCCCCCGCTCCTCGTCGGCCATCGCCTCGAACAGCCCGGCGGAGCCCGGCAGGTCGGCCCGCAGGCTCTCGGCGAAGCTGCGATAGATGCGGGAATCCTCCTCCTCGCTGGCGATGGCGAGGGCCAGCACCTCGCGCTCGGTGAGATCGGTCAGGGCTTTCATGCGTGCGATCCTGTTTGGAATGGCTCCAATCTATAGATTGGAGCCATTCCAAACAAGGCTTTCGTGGATCCCGGTCTCACTCTGGCGTGCAGGTTGCGCGCGGCCCCGTTCGACGAGCCAGCGCAGGTTCGCCACTCTCGCCTGCCGACAACCCCAGCCCGATCTCGGCCAGGACGCTGCCGTCACGCCGTATCGCCGATCGGCGTCACGGAGAGCTTCAGGCCGAACGACTTCAAGACGTCGAGAACCGTCGCGAGCTGCGGATTGCCCTTGTCGGACAGGCCCCGATAGAGGGCCTCCCGCGCGAGACCCGTATCCTTCGCGACCTGCGACATGCCCTTGGCCCTCGCGACATCGCCGAGAGCTGCCGCGATCGTCGCGGGGTCGCCATCGTCGAACACGGCATCAAGGTATTCGGCGATCCTATCCGGTGTCGTGAGAAAGTCGGCTGCGTCCCAGGGGGTGATTTTCGCAGTCATCTTGCTAGCTCCTTCGCCCGTTGGATGTCCTTCGCCTGGCTCGATTTATCGCCTCCGCAGACGAGAAGGAGATGGTTCTTCCTCTCTGCGTGAAATAGATTCGATATCCAGGACCGTAATCGATCCGCAATTCACTGACGCCCTCACCGATCGGCCTCACGTCGCCGAGATGGCCCGTCGAGAGTCGGCGGAGCCGAGCCGTGATCCGTGCCTGGGCGCGAATATCGCGAAGCCGGTCGAACCAGGCCGTGAAGGTATCGGTCTGCTGGATCTCGAATATGCCAATCTGTAACCTGCAGGTCACGGTTCTCCAAGTGCGCATCGAGGTGCGCATCGAGGCTCACGGCCTGGACGGGGAGCCCACCATCGCTCCCCACGGGTGCGGTGCCGCACGCCCCGTCACGCCCCCACAACCTGACGGCGGTTGCCTCGCGGGCCCGAACGGAGCATGACGGCGCCCGGATTCGCGGGGGCCGCGCCGGACCGGATTCGCCGCATCTCCCCTGAAGCGTTCCCCCTCCACGAAGTGGCCGAATGAGCGTCGTCACCCGCATCGCCCGCAGCCGGGCAGCCCAGGAGAGCCTCGGCTTCCTCGGCGCGAGCTACCTGAAGCTGGTGCGCCGCACGAACCGCTTCAGCCTCGATCCGCCCGATGCCTACGAGTGGCTGACGCCGCTGCGGCCGTTCATCGCCGCGATGTGGCACGGCCAGCACCTGATGGTCCCGTTCGTCCGCCGGCCCGGGGATCGGGTCGCCACCATGGTGTCGCGTTCCGTCGATGGCGGCGTGAACACCGCGGTGCTGGAGCGCTTCGGGGTCCGGGTGATGCGCGGCTCGGGTGCACGGCGCTCGAGCGACGTCTGGGCCAAGGGGGGGATCCAGGCCCTGCGCGGCTGCCTCAAGGCGCTGGAGGACGGCGAATCGGTCGCGTTCAGCGCCGACGTGCCGAAGGTGTCGCGGCGCTGCGGCGAGGGCATCGTGATGCTGGCGCGGCTCTCCGGCCGGCCGGTGGTGCCGACCGCCGTCGTCACGAGCCGCTACCTGCAGTTCGACAGCTGGGACCGGGCGAGCCTCGGCCTGCCCTTCGGCCGCGGCGTGATGGCCTTCGGCGAGCCGATCACGATCGCCCGCGACCTCGACGCCGCCGGGATCGAGGCGGCGCGCCTGCGCATCGAGACCGACCTCAACGCGGTGCATGCCCGCGCCTTCGCCCAGGTCGGCCGGATCGACCCGGTGCATACCGGAAAACGGGCGGCCCGATGAGGCGCGAGGATGTGCCGGCGCTGCTGCGCGCCTACCATTACGGCCTGATCGCCGGCGAGCCGGCGCTCGCGGGCCTGCTCGCCTGGCGGCGCCGGCGCGGCAAGGAGGATCCGTTACGCCTGCCCGAGCGCACCGGGCGGCCCGGCAAGCCGCGGCCGGCCGGGCCCCTCGTCTGGGCCCACGGCGCCAGCATCGGCGAGGCCCTGTCGCTCATCGGCCTCGTCGAGCGCCTGACCCGGCGCGGCTTCGCCGTGCTCGTCACCTCCGGCACCCGCACCTCGGCCGAGCTCCTGGCGCGGCGCCTGCCGCGGGGCGCGCTGCACCAGTTCGCGCCCCTCGACGCGCCGCGCTACCTCGCCCGCTTCCTCGATCATTGGCGGCCGGACCTGGCGCTGGTCGCCGAGTCGGAGCTCTGGCCCAACACCATCCTGGCCCTGCACGAGCGCGAGGTGCCGCTGATCCTGGTCAACGGCCGGATGTCCGAGCGCTCGGCCCGCGGCTGGGCCCGAACCCCGGCGGTGGCCCGCGCGATCCTGTCGCGCATCGCGCTCTGCCTCGCGCAGAGCCAGGAGGAGGCCGAGCGCTTCGCGCGGCTCGGCGCCCCCCGGGTCGAAGCCGGCGGCAACCTGAAATTCGACGCAGGCCCCCCGCCGGCGGATCCCGAGCAGCTGCGCCAGTTGACGGACGTGGTCGCCGGGCGTCCGGTCTGGCTCGCCGCCTCGACCCATCCGGGCGAGGAGGCCGCCGCCACCGCGGCGCACCGGGCGCTGGCGCGGCGCTATCCCGACCTCCTCACCATCGTGGTGCCGCGCCATCCCGACCGCGGGCCGAGCGTGGCCGCCGACGCGGCGGCGGCGGGCCTGCGCGTCGGGCGCCGCGCGACCGGCGGCCAGCCGCACGACAAGGTCGATCTCTACGTCGCCGACACGGTGGGCGAGCTCGGCCTGTTCTACCGCCTGTGCCCGCTGGTCTTCGTCGGCGGGTCGCTCGCCCGCCACGGCGGCCAGAACCCGATCGAGCCGGCCCGCCTCGGCGCCGCGATCCTGTCCGGGCCGCACGTGCGCAACTTCGCCCAGGTCTACGGCGCCCTCGAGCGCGCCGGTGGCGCCCGGATCGTGCGCGACGGGCAGGAGCTGACGGCCGCGGCCGGCCAGCTCCTCGCCGATCCGGCCGCCCGCCGGGCGATGGCGCAGGCCGGCGCCGCGGCGATCGAGGGCGCCGGCGGCGCCACCGACCGGGCGATGGCGGCGATCGAGCCCTTCATCTGCCAGTTGAAGATCGCCGGGCGGTTCGCCTCGTGATCCGGGCGCCGGGCTTCTGGTGGCGGGAGGACCCGACTCCGGCGGCCCGGCTGCTCGCGCCCCTCGGTGCCGTCTACGGCGCCCTCGCCGCCCGCCGGATGGCGCGGGACGGCGCCGCGCCGCCCTGCCCGGTGGTCTGCATCGGCAACTTCACCCTCGGCGGCGCCGGCAAGACGCCGACCGCCCTGGCGGTGGCCGGCCTGCTCGGCGCTCTCGGCCGGCGCCCGGTCTTCCTGAGCCGGGGCTATGGCGGGCGCCTGGCCGGACCGGTGCGGGTCGATCCCGTCCACCACGGGGCGGCGGAGGTCGGCGACGAGCCGCTGCTGCTCGCCCGCGCCGCCCCGGCGATCGTCGCCCGCGACCGGGTGGCGGGCGCGCGGGCCTGCCGCGCGGCCGGAGCCGACGTCATCGTGATGGATGACGGGCTGCAGAACCCGAGCCTCGCCAAGACGTTTGTTATCGCGGTGGTCGACGGCGCGGTCGGCCTCGGCAACGGGCGGGTCTTTCCGGCCGGCCCGCTGCGGGCGCCGGCGGCCGTGCAGTGGCCGCGTGTTCACGCCGCCCTGGTCATCGGCGAGGGCGCACCCGGCGCCCGGGTGCTGGCGGAGGCGAGAGCGCGCGGTCTGCCGGCCCTGCGCGGCCGGCTCGTGCCGGATCCGGCCGTCGCCGCGTCCTTGCGCGGGCGCCCGGTCCTGGCCTTCGCGGGGATCGGTCGGCCGGACAAATTCTTCGCGAGCCTGCGCGAGGTCGGGGCCTCCCTGCGCGAGACCCGCTCCTTCCCGGACCATCACGCCTTCACGGCGGCCGAGGCCGAGGCGCTGGCGGCGGAGGCGGCAGCCAAGGACCTCCTGCTGGTGACGACCGAGAAGGACCGGGTGCGGCTGCCCTCCGCCCTGCCGGTGGCGACGCTGCCGGTGGGGCTGGCGCTCGAGGCGCCCGAGGCGCTCGACGCGCTCCTACGCGGGCTGTGAGCGCTCGCGCAGGCGCACCATCACGGCGTCGGGATCGGCATAGGCCTCCTGGCGCTCGACGCTCCAGTAGCGCAGGGCGTCGAGGGGGATCTCGGTCCCGGTCACCGCGCAGCGCACGAAGCGGCCGGGCCGCACCACCCGCAGGTTGCTGTCGCCATACTCCACGACGGCCTCGCCGGACCCGCCGCGCTCGAACCGTCCGAGCATCGAAGAACTTCCTTCCTCACGAGAGAGGATGCGGGTGTAGGGCGCGCGGGGCGGCTTGTCGACGGGCTCGACGGCGGGCGTCCGGCCGGCCATGATCCGGCCGGCCGCAACGATCACCGGGGCGAGGATGGATTCGACCGACACCCTGCTCTCCGCCGCGCGCGCGGCCCAGGCGCGGGCCCACGCGCCCTATTCGCGCTTCCGCGTCGGCGCCGCGATCCGCGACGAGGCGGGGGCGGTGCATGCCGGCTGCAACGTCGAGAACGCCGCCTACCCGGTCGGCACCTGCGCCGAGGCCGGCGCCATCGCCGCGATGGTCGCGCAAGGCGGCCGGCGCATCGCGGCGATCCTGGTGCTCGGCGACGGCGAAGCGCTGGTGACCCCCTGCGGCGCCTGCCGTCAGCGCATCCGCGAATTCGCCGTCCCCGACACCCCGATCCACGTCGCCGGGCCGCAGGGCGTGCGCAAGACCTTCACCCTGGACGAGTTGCTGCCCGCCTCCTTCGGCCCGGACAACCTCGCGTGAGCGCCCCGCCCGACGATCCCCGTGTCACCGAGGCCGCCGGTGTCCTGCGGGCGCGCGGCGTCGACGGCGGTTTCGCGCTCGCCCTCGTCACCGGCACCGGGCTCGGCCCCCTGGCGGAGCGGGTCGAGGACCCGGTCGCCATCCCCTACGGCGAGATCCCGCATTTCCCGGCCTCCGGCGTCTCGGGCCATGCCGGGCGGCTGGTGGCGGGACGCCTCGGCGGAGAGCGGGTGCTGCTGTTCCAGGGCCGCGCCCACCCCTACGAGCACGGCCAGGCGGATGCGATGCGGGTGCCGGTCGGCGTGGTGGCGGCGCTCGGGGGGCCGCCGCTCCTCCTCACCAACGCCGCCGGCTCGCTCCTGCCCGAGGCCGGCCCCGGCCGTCTCGCGCTGATCACCGACCACATCAACCTGTCGGGGATGAACCCGCTCTACGGCGAGCCCTCCGACGCCCGCTTCGTGCCGATGGTCGAGGCCTACGATCCCGGTCTGCGGGCGGCGCTGAAGGCCGCAGCGGCCGCGAGCGGGGTGCCTCTGCACGACGGGGTCTACGCCTGGTTCTCGGGTCCCAGCTTCGAGACCCCGGCGGAGATCCGCATGGCGAAGGCGCTCGGCGCCGACCTCGTCGGCATGTCGACGGTGCCGGAGGTGATCCTCGCCCGCTTCTTCGGCCTCCGGGTCGCGGCACTCTCGCTGGTCACGAACTACGCCGCAGGCTTCGCCGACGGCGCCCCGCATCACGCCGAGACCAAGCGGGTGGCGGCGCAAGCGGCGGAGGATGTCGGGCGGCTCGTCGTGGCGCTCATCGCCGATCATCTGCGAGGGGCCTTTTGACGGGAAGAGGCCGTATGACGTGACGATGGATTCCATCCCACCCATGACCTCAGGACGCGGTCGTGGGTGGGATGGAAAAATCTGTGGTGCTGTCGCGTCCACCAGATCAGGCTACGATCTCTTTTTTCGGAATCCTCCCATGACGCTGCTGCCGCAGGAACTGATCCGCCTCAAGCGCGACGGCCATACCCTGCCGCCGGAGGCGATCGAGGCCTTCATCCTCGGCCTGACGGAGGGGCGGGTCACCGAGGGGCAGGCGGCGGCCTTCGCGATGGCGGTGTTCTTCCGTGGGCTGTCGCTGCCGGAGCGGGTGGCGCTGACCCGGGCGATGATGCGCTCGGGCACGGTGCTCGACTGGGACCTGCCCGGCCCGGTCGTCGACAAGCACTCGACCGGCGGCGTCGGCGACACGGTGAGTCTGCCCCTGGCCCCGATGGTCGCGGCTTGCGGCGGCTACGTGCCGATGATCGCCGGCCGCGGCCTCGGCCATACCGGGGGCACCCTCGACAAGCTCGAAAGTATCCCGGGCTACGTCTCGCAGCCGGACGTGGCGTTGTTTCGCCGCGTCACCCGCGAGGTCGGCTGCGCGGTGATCGGCCAGACCCCGGACCTCGCCCCGGCCGACCGGCGGCTCTACGCCATCCGCGACGTCACCGGCACGGTCGAGTCCCTCGACCTGATCACCGCCTCGATCCTGGCGAAGAAGCTCGCGGCCGGCCTCCAGGGCCTCGTCATGGACGTGAAGGCGGGATCGGGCGCCTTCATGGCCCGCACCGAGGAGGCGCACCGCCTCGCCGAGAGCCTCGTCACGGTGGCGAACGGCGCCGGCATGCCGACCCGCGCCCTCCTCACCGACATGGACCAGCCGCTCGCCTCCGTCGCCGGCAACGCCGCCGAGGTGACGTATGCCATCGATTACCTGACCGGCCGCCGGCGCGAGCCGCGCTTCCACGCCGTGACCCTGGCGCTCGGCGCCGAGATGCTGGTCCTCGGAGGCTTGTGTCCCGACACGACCGAGGCCTCGGCGCGCCTGGAGGAGGCGCTGGCCTCGGGCCGGGCCGCCGAGACCTTCTCGCGCATGGTGGCGGCGCTCGGCGGACCGCCGGACCTCGTGGCGCATCCCGAGCGCCACCTGCCCACCGCCCCCGTGACCCGCCCGGTCGTCCCGCCCCGGGCAGGCCGGGTGGCCGCCATCGCCACGCGGGCGATCGGCGTCGCGGTGATCGGCCTCGGCGGCGGCCGCACCCGCCCGGAGGACTCGATCGACCACGCCGTCGGCATCACCGACCTCGCGCCGGTCGGCGCCGAGGTCGGGCCGGACCGGCCGCTCGCGATGGTGCATGCGCGCAACGAGGCGGCCGCCGCGCGGGCGGAGGCCGAGATCGTGGCGGCTTATCAGGTCGGGTCGGAGGTGGTGGCGGAGCGGAAGGTGATCCTGGGGCGGGTCGAGTGATGGTGTTTCGCTCGCAGGGCCGACGTGGCGAGCGTTCATCCGCCTCCCATCCACGACCTCATCGTGAGGTGCGAACGCAGTGAGCCTCGAAGGAGGCCTCCAGATCCCGGTGAGATCGCTGGAGGCCTCCTTCGAGGCTGCCGCAAGCGGCAGCACCTCAGGATGAGGGCGCGGGTGGGACAGGCAGGGACACTGCGTCAGATAGTTTTCGCGCTGCGATCGGACTCGACGACAGGCGCGAATGACACTCCAAACGCCAAGAAGGCGCCTGAGGGGCGTTTGTCCCGCCCCTGGCGCCTTGCTTGAAGCATCGAGTGCGTCGCCCCGGCGAGCCGGGGCGGAGCGATCAGCAGAAGTACTGGCCGATCTGGCGCTCGAGATCGTCGGTGATGCGGCCGCCGCGGGTCTCGACGAACTCGCCGATGCGCTGCTCCTGGCGGCGCTGGTTGGCGGCGTGAACCGAGCGGACGATGCGGCTGACGAGGGTGAGGATGCCGGGCTCCACGGCGGAGCGCTCCTCGACCGGGGCGAGCAGAGAGTGAGTGATGACCGCGAGCATGGGGATCTCCTGTGAGATTGCGCGCGGGCGTTTCCGATGTTCTTGTTGCAACGCAATATGGACGCTGCCGCGCCGCACACAAGCGTCGCGGGTGCAGCGGCGCCATGCGATTCCGGCATGCCGCTTTTTGCGCCCCTCTTAACCCGGCGGTCACGCTTGCCTGTTGCGGAGCAAGGGGTTGACCGGGGTTGACCCCGGGGACCCGACGCGTCAATCACCCGGTCGCGTGCCCCGTCGCCCGCGCGTCATGCTGGCCTGCTAGGCGAGCCGACCGGCCCGGGGGCGTCGCTCCCGCAGGCGGGGCCCATCGCCAACCACAAGTCCGGAGACCTTGAGCGCCATGACCGACTGGCCCGTCCACGGCCGCATCAGCGGCCCCATCGTGATGATCGGCTTCGGCTCGATCGGCCGGGGCACCCTGCCCTTGATCGAGCGCCATTTCACCTACGACAAGGCCCGGTTCACGGTGGTGGAGCCGTCGGACGCCCACAAGGCGCTCGCCGACAAGCACGGACTGCGCTTCGAGCAGGTCGCGCTGACCAAGGACAATTTTCGCGATATCCTGACGCCTCTCCTCACCGAGGGCGGCGGTCAGGGCTTCTGCGTCAACCTCTCGGTCGATACCTCGTCGCGGGACATCATGGAGCTGTGCCGCGAGATCGGCGCGCTCTACATCGACACCGTCGCCGAGCCGTGGCCGGGCTTCTACTTCGACAAGAACGCCGGCCCCGCCGACCGCACCAACTACGCGTTGCGCGAGCAGATCCTCGACGCCCGCCGCCGCAAGCCCGGCGGCCCGACCGCGGTGTCGTGCTGCGGCGCCAATCCCGGCATGGTGTCGTGGTTCGTCAAGCAAGCGCTCCTCAACGTCGCGAGCGATCTCGGCCTGCAGACCCCCGAGCCGAAGACCCGCGAGGAGTGGGCCGCGCTGATGCGCGAGACCGGCGTCAAGGGCATCCACATCGCCGAGCGCGACACCCAGCGCGCCAAGTCGGAGAAGCCGCAGGGCGTCTTCGTCAACACCTGGTCGGTCGAGGGCTTCGTCTCGGAAGGAAACCAGCCGGCCGAGCTCGGCTGGGGCACCCACGAGACCTGGATGCCGGAGAACGGCCGCACGCTCCCGAACGACGCGCCGGCGATCTACCTGCTCCAGCCCGGCGCCGACACCCGCGTGCGCTCCTGGACCCCGACCGCCCAGGCGCAGTTCGGCTTCCTGGTGACGCATAACGAGGCGATCTCGATCGCCGACTACTACACGGTGCGCCAGGAGGGTAAGGCGGTCTACCGGCCGACCTGCCACTACGCCTATCATCCCTGCAACGAGGCGGTGCTGTCGCTGCACGAGATGTGGGGCCAGGCCGGCAAGGTGCAGGAGACGCAGCACATCCTCGACGAG
This sequence comes from Methylobacterium sp. 174MFSha1.1, assembly GCF_900116815.1. NCBI lineage: Bacteria > Pseudomonadati > Pseudomonadota > Alphaproteobacteria > Hyphomicrobiales > Methylobacteriaceae > Methylobacterium > Methylobacterium sp. 174MFSha1.1. The sequence goes on from NZ_FPCB01000037.1 coordinate 32,302, forward strand.
AACGAGATCGTCGACGGCATCGACGAGCTCGGCGTGCTGCTCTACGGGCATGGCAAGAACGCCTACTGGTACGGCTCGCAGCTCTCCATCGAGGAGACCCGCCGCATCGCTCCCTACCAGAACGCCACCGGCCTGCAGGTGACCTCCGCCGTGCTCGCCGGCATGGTCTGGGCGATCGAGAACCCGGAGGCCGGCATCGTCGAGGCCGACGAGATCGATTTCCGCCGCTGCCTTGAGGTGCAGACGCCGTATCTCGGTCCCGTGATCGGGGTCTACACCGACTGGACGCCGCTCTCGGGCCGTCCGGGCCTCTTCCCGGAGGACATCGACGAGAGCGACCCCTGGCAGTTCCGCAACGTGCTGGTGCACGGCGCGTAACGTGTAAGCTTGCGGCACCGCGCCCCTTGTTCGGGCGCGGTGCTCACCGCCGCGGGCTGTCGCCCGTCCCCGCCCGGTGCTACGATCGGGGCGGTGACAGGGAGCCGTCATGTCGCTCGCGCTGCGGCGCGCCCCGCGGATGCGGGTCGCTGAATTTCTCGAAGTGATCCGCGACCGCCCGGACGAGGAGCGCTGGGAGCTTCTCGACGGCGAGGCGGTGCTGGCGCCGCCGCCCTTCGAGCGCCACCAGCTCATCGTGACGAACCTCGCCATGGCGCTGTACCCGCTCGCGAGGGCGCGGGGCGGACGATCGCTGATCGGGTTCGGGCTTCTCAACGACGAGATCGACGATTGCGCGCCGGTCGCCGACGTGGTCGTGCGCTGCGGCCCGCTCCTGCCCGGCGGCCATGCCCGCGATCCGATCGTCGTCGCCGAGGTGCTGTCGCCCGCGACCCTGCACATCGACCGGGGTCGCAAGGCAGAGTTCTACCAAAGCCTCCGGACTCTCCGCACCTACCTGATCGTCGATCAGGACGAGGCCCGGGTCGAGGTCTGGTCGCGCGGAGACGGCCCGGACTGGTCCCTGCGCGTCCTCGGCCTGAACGACGCGATTCCGCTTCCCGATCTCGGCGGCGAGGTTCCGATCGCCGCCCTCTATCACGGCATCCCCCTCTGATTCCCGAGCCGCCCTTGCCCCATTTCGATGAATTCTACGCCAACAAGCTGCGCGGCTCCCTCGGGGTGACCGACGCCGAATCGGTGCTCGACCTGCGCGGCGCCCCCCGGCCGCAGGCCGAGGCCTCGCTCGCCGACATGCTGGAGCGCAGCCGCTTCGCCAAGGGCAAGACCGTGGCGGTGCGCCTCGACGGGCCGACCCCCGGCGGCGGCGAGACCCTGTTCCAGCCGGTCGGCCGCCAGCTCCTCGACGCCAAGCGCCGCGGCTGGGTCGAGCGGCTCCAGACCTTGCCGTCGCAGGATGGGCTCGGCTTCTACGTCGCGCTGGCCGGGCGGCCCGACAAGACGCCCGAGGCGCGCTGAGACGATGGCCCAGCCCTCCGCCGCGAACCCGGCCGACTTGCCCGCGACCGAACTCCTGCGCCTCTACGCCAGCCGCACCCTCTCGCCGGTCGCGGTGACGGAAGCCGTGATCGCCCGGGCCGAGGCCGCCGAGCCGCACCTGCACGCGCTCTACGCCTTCGCACCCGAGGCGGCGCTCGCCGCCGCCCACGCCTCCGAGGCGCGGTGGATGAGGGCTGAGGCCCTGCCCCTCGACGGGGTGCCGGTCACCATCAAGGAGAACATCGCCGTCGAGGGCGTGCCGATGCCCCTCGGCACCGCCGCCCGGGACGACGTGCCCCCGAGCCCGCGCGACGCGCCGGCCACCGCCCGCCTGCGCGAGGACGGGGCGGTGATCGTCGCCTGCACCACCATGCCGGATTACGGCATGCTGTCCTCCGGGCTCTCCAGCTTCCACCCCCTCACCCGCAACCCGTGGGACCTGGCCAAGGGCCCGGGCGGCTCCTCGGCCGGCTCGGGCGCGGCTGCGGCCGCTGGCTACGGGCCGATCCATCTCGGCACCGATATCGGCGGGTCGATCCGGCTGCCCGCCTCGTGGTGCGGGGTCGTCGGCCTGAAACCCAGCCACGGACGGGTGCCCCTGGACAACGCGTTCTACGGCCGCTGCGCCGGCCCCCTCACCCGCAGCGTCGCGGATGCGGCCCTGGCGATGCGCAGCATCAGCCGCCCGGACGACCGCGACCCGACCGGCCTGCCGCCCGCCGACCTGCCCTGGCTCGACCTCGATGGCCTTGACCTGAAGGGCCTGCGCCTCGGCCTGGTGATGGAGAGCGGGGCGGGCCTTCCCCTCGATCCGGGGAACCGGGCGGTGGTGGAGCAGGCGGTGCGGCTTCTCGCCGAGGCCGGCGCGGTCGTCGAGCCGGTCCCGGCCTTCCTGACGCAAACGATGCTCGACGGGCTCGACCTGTTCTGGCGCCAGCGCGCCTCCCTCGATATCGAGGCGCTGGACGAGGCGCGCCGCGCCCGCGTGCTGCCCTTTATCTGTGACTGGGCGGCGGGCGGCCGGAACTTGAGCGGTGCCGCGGTCTTCCATGGCATGGGCCAGATGGCGGCGATGCGCGACGCTGCGCTCGCGGCGATCCGGCCGTTCGACTTCCTGGTCGGCCCGGTCTCGCCGAACCCGCCCTTCCCGGCCGAGCACGCCTCGCCGACCAACGACCCGGCCCGGGCGATGGCCCACATCGCCTACACGGTACCGTTCAACATGTCGGAGCAGCCGGCGATCTCGGTCCCGGCGGGCTTCACGCCGGATAGGCTGCCGGTGGGGTTGCAGATCGTCGGCAAGCGCTTCGATGATATCGGGGTGCTGCGACTGGCGCGGGCGTTCGAGCGGATCCGGCCGGCGTTGCGGCCTTGGCCGGTGGTGGGTTAGGTCAAACTCCGCCACGATTGGGGAAGATCGCCCGGCGACCGCGTGAAGGGCGATGGTCGCGCCCCGGAATGCTTCCCTCCGCGTCATCCCGGGGCCGCACAGCGGAACCCGGGATCCATAAACGCCGACGATGCAGAATGAAGCGGAAGGTCGGTCGCCCTATCCTGGCGCGTTGGCGGTTATGGATCCCGGGTTCTCGCCTGCGGCGAGCCCCGGGATGACTGTGAGAAGTGTCGGCGCAATGCTTCTGCCCTCACAGAAGCCAAGCCTTACGCAACCTCCCCCTTCAACCGCGCCAACGCCCGCTCCCGGCCGATCAGCGGCAGCAGGCCGGCGAGGTCCGGGCCGTGGTCGAGGCCGGTGAGCGCGAGGCGCAAGGGCAGGAACAGGGCCTTGCCCTTGAGGCCGGTCGCGGCGCGCACCGCCTCCGTCACCCGCTTCCAGGTGCCGGCATCCCACGGCTCCGGCGGCAGCGCCTCGCGGGCCACCGCGAAAAGGTCCGGCATCTCGCCGGTCACCGGGGTCACCGGGCCCTGCACCACCCGCCACCATTCGGCGGCGTCCGACACCCGGGTCAGGTTCACCCGCACGACCTCCCAGAACGCTTGCCCCTTCTCCGGCGCGACGCCCATCGCCGTGAGGCGCGTGGCCACCGCCGCGTAGGGCAGGCCGTGGACGACGCGGGCGTTGAGACCGTCGAGCTCGTGCTCGTCGAACTTCGCCGGGGCCCGCGAGACGTGGGCGAGGTCGACGAGCGCGGCCAGTTCGTCGAGATCGGCCACCGGCCGCACCGCCTCGGCCGAGCCGGTCAGCACCGCCAGAGCCGCGACGGCCATCGGCTCGTAGCCGGTCTCGCGCAGGCCCCGCAGGGACAGGTGGCCGAGGCGCTTCGACAGCCCCTCGCCGCTCGCCGTGGTGAGCAGGTTGTGGTGGGCGAAGACCGGCACCGGGGCGCCGAGGGCCGAAAAAATCTGGATCTGGACCGCCGTGTTGGTGACGTGGTCCTCGCCGCGGATCACGTGGGTCACGCCGGTCTCGGCGTCGTCGACGACGGACGGCAGGGTGTAGAGGTAGCTGCCGTCCTCGCGGATCAGAACCGGGTCGGACAGGCTGTCCGCCTCGCCATGGCAGGGCCCGCGCACGAGGTCGTCCCAGGTCACGGTGCCGGGATCGAGGCGGAAGCGCCAATGCGGCCGGCGCCCCTCGGCCTCGAAGGCGGCCTTCTCCTCAGGGGTCAGCTTCAGGGCTGCGCGGTCGTAGACCGGCGGCAGGCCGCGGCCGAGCTGGCGCCGGCGGCGGCGCTCCAGTTCCTCGGCCGTTTCATAGGCCGGGTAGAGCCGGCCCGTGCTTTTGAGCCGCTCGGCGGCCGCGTCGTAGATCGCCAGGCGCTCCGACTGGCGAAACATCCCGTCGGGGACGATGCCGAGCCAGCTCAGATCCTCCTCGATCGCCGCAGCGAATTCAGGCGTCGAGCGCGCCGTGTCGGTGTCGTCGAGGCGCAGCCAGAATTGCCCGCCGGCCCGCCGGGCGAACAGGGCGTTGAACAAGGCCGGCCGGGCATTGCCGATATGCAGGAAGCCGGTGGGCGAGGGGGCGAAGCGAACGACGGGGGTCATGCCGGCTCTCGTAGAGCATCGGCCGAGCGGGACGCAATCGCGCGGTGGCAGATACCCTCGAAGGACCTGACGCTTGACAGACCTTGCTCGGGCGCCGCATCGCGGACCCGTGGCCTCCCTCTCCCCTCTTCTGCCCGCCGGCACCACGGCGTGGCTGATCACCGACGGCAAGGCCGGCGACCTCGCGCCCTGCCGCGGCCTCGCCGAGGCCCTCGGGGTGGCGGCCGACGAGCGGGTGGTCGCGCCGCGCCCGCCCTTCTCCTGGCTCGCGCCCCGCGGCCCGGCCGACCCGCGGGAGCGGGCGCTGACGCCTCCCTGGCCCGACCTCGCCCTCGCCACCGGGCGCCGGGCGGTGCCGGCGCTGCGCGCGGTCAAACGCCGCTCGGGCCAGAGAACCTTCACGGTGTTCCTGCGTGATCCGCGCCTGGGCGCGCGGGCGGCCGACCTGATCTGGGTGCCGGCCCACGATTCCTTGCGCGGCCCCAACGTGATCGTGACCGATCTCGGCCCGCACCCAGTCTCCCCCGCCCGCCTCGCCGCCGCGCGAAACAATCCCGACCCGCGTCTCGCCGGCTTGCCCGCCCCCCGCGCCGCGGTGCTGGTCGGCGGCGACAGCCGGCACGGGCGCTTTTCGGAGACGGACGCGCGCGCCCTGCTCGCCGGGCTGGAGCGCCTGGCCGGCGAGGCGAGCCTGATGATCACGGCGTCGCGGCGCACGCCCGGACGCCTGCGGGCGGCGCTCGCAGACCTCGCCCGGCGCCGCGGCGGCGCCTTCTGGGACGGAAGCGGCCAGAATCCGTACCTCGCGATGCTGGCGCTCGCCGACACGATCGTGGCGACGGCCGATTCGGCCAACATGGTGACGGAGGCCTGCGCCGCCGGCGTCCCGGTGCTGCTGTTCGAGCCGCAGAACGTCTATGCCCGGCATCGCGCGCTGTTCGAGGCCCTGAAACGGCACGGAACTGTGCATGTCTTCGACGGACGGGTTGAGTCGTTGCCGTCCAAGCCCTTAGACATGACACTCGCGATCGCGCAGGCTGTGGCGAATGCCTATATCGGGCATCGCGACGCGCTCGCCCGCCACCAGGCTCGTTAGAATCTGGCCGGCGGCAGCCCCGGAGATCCGTATGTCCACCACCAAGCAGGCTCCCCAGCACGAGAAGCTCGTGATCGTCGGCTCCGGCCCCGCCGGATACACCGCCGCGATCTACGCCGCCCGCGCCATGGTCGAGCCGCTGCTGATTTCGGGCTTCCAGCCCGGCGGCCAGCTGATGATCACCACCGACGTCGAGAACTACCCGGGCTTCGCGGACGCGATCCAGGGCCCGTGGCTGATGGAGCAGATGCGCTCCCAGGCCGAGCATGTCGGCACCCGCATCGTCTCGGAATACATCGCCAAGGTCGACCTCGCGCAGCGGCCGTTCCGGCTCGAGGCCGATTCCGGCGCGGTCTTCACCTGCGACGCGCTGATCATCGCCACCGGCGCCCAGGCCAAGTGGCTCGGCCTGCCCTCCGAGGCGAAGTTCCAGGGTTTCGGGGTCTCGGCCTGCGCCACCTGCGACGGATTCTTCTTCCGGGGCAAGGAGGTCGTGGTCGTCGGCGGCGGCAACACCGCGGTCGAGGAGGCGCTCTACCTCGTGAACCTCGCCTCCAAGGTGACGGTCGTGCACCGCCGCGACAGTTTTCGGGCCGAGCGCATCCTGCAGGAGCGCCTGTTCAAGCACCCGAACGTCGAGGTGGTGTGGAACAGCGCGATCGAGGAGATCTGCGGCCGCGACAAGCCGGCTCCCTCGGTCACCCATGTCCGCCTGCGCGACACGGTCACGGGTGCGGTCACCGAGCGCAAGGCCGACGGCGTGTTCGTCGCCATCGGCCACCAGCCGGCGACCGCGGTGTTCGAGGGGCAACTGCCCTTCCGGGCCGGCGGCTACCTCGAGGTGACGCCCGGCACCGCCATGACGGCGATCCCCGGCGTGTTCGCGGCGGGCGACGTCACCGACGACGTCTACCGGCAGGCGATCACCGCTGCCGGCATGGGCTGCATGGCCGCCCTCGAGGCGGAGAAGTACCTGGCCAACCTGGCGATCGGCGAACAGCCGCGCCAGGCCGCGGCCGAGTAGGCGAGTTGTACCGGGGCCGGGGATGAGCCCCGGCCCCGGCCTTTGGCGTTCGCTCTGAACTCACCGGTCCTCCTGGCCGGCCGGGGCTCTGGCGAGGGGTTTGACGGCCGTGGACTGGGACAAGATCCGGATTTTCCTCAACGTCGCCGAAGCCGGCAGCTTCACCAAGGCGGGCGACGACATCGGGCTCAGCCAGTCGGCCGTCAGCCGCCAGATCAGCGCGCTGGAGCGCGAGCTGAAGGCGCCGCTGTTCCACCGCCACGCCCGCGGGCTGATCCTGACCGAGCAGGGCGACCTGCTGTTCCGGGCCGCCCGGGACATGAAGATGCGGCTCGAGACCACGCGGGCCCGCCTCGTCGAGACGAGCGAGCGCCCGTCCGGCGACCTCAAGGTGACGACGACGGTGGGCCTCGGCACCGCCTGGCTGTCGCAGCGGGTGGCGGAGTTCCTCGACCTGCATCCGGACGTGCGCGTCGAGCTGATCCTCACCAACGAGGAGCTCGACCTCGCGATGCGCGAGGCCGATGTGGCGATCCGGCTGCGGCGCCCGGCCCAGCCGGACCTGATCCAGCGCCGGCTGTTCACCGTGCACTACCACGTCTTCGCCTCGCTCGAATACGTGAAGCGCTTCGGCGAGCCCAAGACGATCGACGACCTCGACAAGCACCGCTTGGTCTCGTTCGGCGGCGACCAGCCCTCCTACCTGATGGCGACCCACTGGCTCGCCACGGTCGGCCGCGAGGGCCGCGAGCACCGGACGATCCACTTCACGGTCAACAACATCTCGGCGCTCCAGCTCGCGGTCGAGACCGGCGCCGGCATCGGCATCCTGCCGGACTACGTCGCCGACGGGAACGAGCAGCTGGTGCAGGTCCTGCGCGACTACGAGATGCCGAATCTGGAGAGCTACCTCGTCTACGCCGAGGAGATGCGGACGGTCGCCCGCGTCCAGGCATTCCGGGACTTCCTGGTCGCGAAGGCGCAGCGCTGGACGTATTGAGGGGGCGATCGGGCGTGCGGGATCGAGTCCGGACGCCTTCTATCTCTCTCCGACCCGCGACCTCATCCTGAGGTCGCGGGTGGGAGAGTGGGCTGCGAAGCCGTCGCACCTCCCCTCCCCGCTTGCCTTTCCGCCCGCCGGCGCCATGCTCCCTCGGGCAGCCGCAAGGTTACCCGCGAGGAGCCCCGATGACCGACGACGAGACCTTCATGGCGCGCGCCATCGCGCTGTCGGAGCAGACTGCCCTCGTCGAGAGCGCGGGCGGCGTCTTCGGTGCCGTGATCGTGCGCGACGGTGAGATCATCGGCGAGGGCGCCAACCGGGTCGTCGCCGAGAACGACCCGACCTGGCACGCCGAGATGGCGGCGATCCGCGACGCCTGCAAGAAGGAGGGCAGCTTCAAGCTGCCCGGCGCCACCCTGTACACTTCCGCCGAACCTTGCCCGATGTGCATGGCCGCGGCCTACTGGGCCGGCATCTCGCGGATCTTCTACGCCTCGACCAACGAAGACGCCCTGCGGCACGGCAATTTCGACGACAGCATGATCTACGAAGAGGTCCGCAAGCCGGCCGACCAGCGCAAGATCCCGATCCGCCAGATCATGCGCGCCGAGGCGATCGAGGTCTGGAAGCGCTACGAGGCCAAGACCGACCGGGTGCCGTACTGACGCGTGGACGGTGAGAGCCCGATCGGCGCGGAATGCGCCAAGTCGCTCTTGCGCTCAAGTCGATCCTGCGATTACGTCCACCCCCCTCTCCGTCATCCCGGGGCTCGTCGAAGACGAGAACCCGGGACCCATAACCGCTGACGCTGGAGATCAAAGCGGACCGCATCCTCATTCATCCTGCGCCGTCATCGGTTATGGATCCCGGGTTCCGCTGGAGGCCCCGGGATGACGATGGAGGGACTTCGGCACCGTCGAAGCCGCGCACGGATCTGGCAACCCGGGCCTTCGCTGCACGTTGACGCCGAGGATGGTCAACACGCCGATCCGGCCCGCGAGTCCGAACCCTGGAAGGAGGTCCTTATGCGTCGCACGCCCTGTCTCGCCATCCTCCTGGCGGCCGCCCTCGCCCCGGCCCCGCTCCTCGCGCAGGCAGAGCCGCCGGCGCGGGATCCCGGGATCACCGGCTCTCTTGGGCCCGCCACCCGCGACACCACCGACGTCGGCCAGACCAAGCCGCCGGGCGCCGCGCTCGGGCCCGATGCCGGACTGACGCCGGACCTGCAGCAGCGCGACCGCGAGATCCAGCGCAAGATCGAGACCGGGATCTGCGACGGCTGCACCGAGTAGATCCGGCACGGCCGATGCCGCGCATTAATCCGCTCTGCATTAGACGGAATGATCGGTTGCAGGCGCGGCGAGCCGACGCCTAAACCGGCGGCAACCGGCCCGGCCACCGCGCCTCGCGAAAGCCCGAACGGGCCACCGACACAACCGACACAGGGAGAGCGCCATGAACCAGCGGGTCGTCGAGGTCAACCAGGATGCGCGCGCGCGGGCGCATATCGACGAGGCCAAGTATCAGGCCTGGTACGAGGCCTCGATCCGCGATCCGGAAGGCTTCTGGCGCGAGCACGGCAAGCGGATCGACTGGTTCACGCCCTACGCCAAGGTCAAGGAGACGACGTTCGGCCCCGGCGACGTCTCGATCAAGTGGTTCTCCGACGGCGTCACCAACGCCGCCCATAACTGCATCGACCGCCACCTCGAGACCCGCGGCGATCAGGTCGCGATCATCTGGGAGGGCGACGACCCGTCGGAATCGCGCCACATCACCTACCGCGAGTTGCATGCGGAGGTGTGCCGGATGGCCAACGTCCTGCGCAACCGCGGCGTCTCCAAGGGCGACCGGGTGACGATCTACCTGCCGATGATCCCCGAGGCCGCCTACGCGATGCTGGCCTGCGCCCGGCTCGGCGCGATCCACTCGGTGGTGTTCGGCGGCTTCTCGCCCGACTCGCTGGCCGGCCGCATCCAGGGCTGCGACTCGAAGCTCGTCATCACCGCCGACGAGGGCCTGCGGGGCGGCCGCAAGGTGCCGCTGAAGGCCAATGTCGACGCGGCGATCCAGCGCCTGCCGGCCGACAGCGTCGACCACGTCGTCGTGGTGCGCCGCACCGGCGGCGCCGTCGAGATGGATCCGGTCCGCGACGTCTATTACGACGACGCCGCCGCCCAGGTCACCGACGAGTGCCCGGTGACCCATGTCGAGGCCGAGCACCCGCTGTTCCTGCTCTACACCTCGGGCTCGACCGGCCAGCCGAAGGGCGTCGTCCACACCACCGGCGGCTACCTCGTCTACGCGTCGATGACGCACCAATACGTCTTCGACTACCACGAGGGCGACATCTACTGGTGCACCGCCGATGTCGGCTGGGTCACCGGCCATTCCTACATCCTGTACGGGCCGTTGGCGAACGGCGCCACGACCCTGATGTTCGAGGGCATCCCGACCTATCCGTCGATCTCACGGTTCTGGGAGGTCGTCGACAAGCACAAGGTCAACATCTTCTACACCGCCCCGACCGCGATCCGCTCGCTGATGGGCGCCGGCGAGGCGCCGGTGAAGAAGACCTCGCGCCAGACCCTGCGGATCCTGGGTTCGGTCGGCGAGCCGATCAATCCGGAGGCCTGGGAATGGTACTACCGGGTCGTCGGCGACGAGCGCTGCCCGATCGTCGACACCTGGTGGCAGACCGAGACCGGCGGCATCCTGATCACCCCGCTGCCCGGCGCCACGCCGCTCAAGCCCGGCTCGGCGACGCGGCCGTTCTTCGGCGTCAAGCCGGTGGTCGTGGACGGCGACAACGTCGTCCAGGAGGGTGCCTGCGAGGGCAATCTCTGCATCGACGAGTCCTGGCCGGGCCAGATGCGCACCGTCTGGGGCGACCACGAGCGCTTCGTCCAGACCTACTTCTCGACCTTCCCGGGCCGCTACTTCTCCGGTGACGGCTGCCGGCGCGATGCGGACGGCTATTACTGGATCACCGGCCGGGTCGACGACGTCATCAACGTCTCGGGCCACCGGATGGGCACGGCGGAGGTCGAATCCTCCCTCGTCGCGCATCCGAAGGTCTCGGAGGCCGCGGTGGTGGGCTATCCCCACGACATCAAGGGCCAGGGCATCTACGCCTACGTCACCCTGATGCAGGGCGAGGAGCCGTCCGACGCGCTCCGCAAGGAGCTGGTCGCCTGGGTGCGCAAGGATATCGGGCCGATCGCCTCGCCCGACCTGATCCAGTTCGCCCCCGGCCTGCCCAAGACCCGCTCCGGCAAGATCATGCGCCGCATCCTGCGCAAGATCGCCGAGGACGAGTTCTCCTCGCTCGGCGACACCTCGACGCTCGCCGAGCCGGCGGTGGTCGAGGACCTGATCGAGAACCGGCAGAACCGCCTCAAGTGACCAAGGCGCCGGGGCCCGGATCGGGCTCCGGCGATTTAATCCCGCGCGAGACGGTCGCGCGCATCAGACCTTCGTCGTAGCAAGAGGCGTCTCAGTCTCTTTGCGCTGGCATTCGCCGCGGAATCGGGTCATCCGCATTATTGCGCCGCAAAATGGCAATCGGCGCAAGCTCAGCCTGTCGAGAACAGGCACTCGAACAGACCGAAGCATCGGCTTCATCACCTCGTGTCGTTTTCGGCGCGCGGCGGAGCCATGTCTGGTCACAGAAGCGAAACAGAAGGGAGGCCCGCCGATGGCAGAGGCAGACACCGCACGGGTTCTCGCGAGCCCGAAATTCCGCCAACTCGTGACTGAGCGCACCCGCTTCGGCTGGGTCCTGTCCGGCGCGATGCTGGCGATTTACCTCGTCTTCATCATGCTGGTCGCCTTCGCGCACGGCCTGATGGCGACGAAGATCGGTGCCGGCGTGACCTCGCTCGGCATCGTGTTCGGCCTCGTCGTCATCGTCTCCGCCTTCGTGCTCACGGGCATCTACGTCGCCCGCGCCAACGGCCGCTTCGACGATCTGACCCGCGACCTCAACCGGGAACTCGGCCGATGACCGCGCGCCGCATCGCCCTCGTCACAGCCCTCACGCTCCTCGGGGCGGGCGTGGCCTACGCCGCCGGTCCCGACCTCGGCGCCGTGCAGAAGCAGGCGACGAACTGGACCGCCGTCGCGATGTTCCTGCTCTTCGTGCTCGCCACGTTGGGCATCACCTACAAGGCCGCCGCGGGCTCGAAGTCCGCGGCCGACTTCTACGCCGCCGGCGGCGGCATCTCGGCCGGCCAGAACGCGCTGGCGATCGCCGGCGACTACATGTCGGCGGCCTCGTTCCTCGGCATCTCGGGGCTCGTCTTCTCGTCGGGCTTCGACGGGCTGATCTACTCGATCGGCTTCCTGGTCGGCTGGCCGATCGTGCTGTTCCTGATCGCCGAGCGCCTGCGCAACCTCGGCAAGTTCACCTTCGCCGACGTCGCGAGCTTCCGCCTCGACCAGACCCGGATCCGGATCCTGTCGGCGACCGGCACCCTCGTCGTGGTGGCCTTCTACCTGATCGCCCAGATGGTCGGCGCCGGCAAGCTGATCCAGCTCCTGTTCGGCCTCGACTACCTCACGGCGATCATCGCGGTCGGCATCCTGATAATCGTCTACGTCGCCTTCGGCGGCATGAAGGCGACGACCTGGGTGCAGATCATCAAGGCCTGCCTGCTGCTGGCCGGCGCCTCGTTCATGGCCCTCGCCGTGCTGTGGCGCTACGGCTTCAACCCGGAGGCCCTGTTCGCGGCGGCCGTGGCCGAGCACCCGAAGCACGAGGCGATCATGGCGCCCGGCGGCCTCGTCGCCGATCCGGTCTCGGCGATCTCGCTGGGCATCGGCCTGATGTTCGGCACCGCCGGCCTGCCCCACATCCTGATGCGGTTCTTCACGGTGTCGGACGCGCAGGCAGCCCGCAAGTCGGTGTTCTACGCCACCGGCCTGATCGCCTACTTCTACATCCTCACGTTCATCATCGGCTTCGGCGCCATCACCTTCCTGATGGGCGATCCGAGCTACTTCAAGGCCGGGGCAAACGGTGCCTACGACCGGATCACCGGGCTGCTGGGCGGCTCCAACATGGCGGCGGTGCACCTCGCCAACGCCACCGGCGGCTCGCTCTTCCTCGGCTTCATCTCGGCGGTGGCCTTCGCGACCATCCTGGCGGTGGTGGCCGGCCTGACGCTCGCCGGCGCCTCGGCGGTCAGCCACGACCTCTACGCCCAGGTCTTCGCCCGCGGCCGCACCACCGAGGCCGGCGAGGTGCGGCTGTCGAAGATCGCGGCAGTCGTGATCGGCCTCGTGGCGATCTATCTCGGCTACGTCTTCGAGAACCAGAACGTCGCCTTCATGGTCGGCCTCGCCTTCGCGGTGGCGGCGAGCTGCAACTTCCCGGTGCTGGCGATGTCGATCCTGTGGAAGGGCACCACGACGCTCGGCGCCCTCGTCGGCGGCCTGATCGGCCTCGTCAGCGCGGTGGTGATGGTGGTGCTGTCGAAGGCCGTGTGGGTCACCACCTTCGGCCACCCGGCGGCACTCTTTCCCTACGACAACCCGGCCTTGTTCTCGATGCCGCTGGCCTTCCTGGGCATCTGGGCGGTCTCGAAGATCGACAATTCCGCCCGGGCGAAGCGCGAGCGGGCGGCCTTCGAGGCGCAGTACGTGCGCTCCGAGACCGGCATCGGTGCGGCGGGCGCGCACGCGCATTGATGGGGCGAGGGGCGGCGACCGGTGGTCGCCGCCCCTTTTTCAGATTGTTCAAGGAGAGCTTCGTTCTCTCCCCCTTTCCCGGACGACTGGAGCGTCAGCGGAAGGAGATCCGGGATCCAGGAGAGACGTGCCGCGAAGCGGCTCCATCTTTGCAACGTTGCAGACACAAGGACGCTTCGCGACTTTTCCTGCTGGATCCCGGATCTCCTTCCGCTGACGCTCCAGTCGTCCGGGAAAGGGTTAGGCTTACGAGCCGCATCTCGTGAGTCAGGCGGCGGGTGTTGTTCTCATCGGGACAGCGGAACGGAGCGGTCCCTCAATGCCCACCCGGCTCCGCATGCATCCGCCGGATCCGCCTCACCGTCCACCACACCCCCACCAGCACCAGCGGCACCGCCACGGCCGTCCCGATCGTCGCGTCCACCGGCACGCCGGCATGGTGCACGCCCTCCAGCACGTGATGGACGAGGCTCGCGACGTAGTAGGTGATCGCCGCGACCGACAGGCCCTCGACGGTCTGCTGCAGGCGCAGTTGCAGCCTGACCCGGTCGTTCATCGCCTGGAGCTGGGCCTGGTTCTGGCGCTCCAGCTCGATATCGACCCGGGTGCGCAGCATCTGCGCGGCGCGGGCGAGGCGGCGGGAGAGCAGGTCCTGGCGCTCGGCGATCACCAGGCAGGTGCGGATCGCCGGGTTGTAGCGTCGGTTGAGGAACATCGACCAGCTCGTCTGGCCGGGCAGCGCGTGCTCGGCCGCCGCGGTGAGGCGCAACCGCACCAGCTCGTCATAGGCCCGGGTCGCACCGAAGCGGAACATCGTGCGCGACGATCCCGCCTCCAGCTCGGCCGCGAGAGCGATCAGCCGGTCAAGCAGGGCGTGGTTCTCGGCGAAACCCTCGCTGGTGCGCATCGCCTCCATCAGGGTCGGAAGCTCGGTCTCGATGTGCCGGATGGTCGGCCCCAGGCTCTGCGCCTCCGGCAGGCCGAGGAGCGCCAGCGTGCGGTAGGTCTCGATCTCGAGCAGGCGCTGGACCAGGGCACCCGCGCCGAGGCGGCTCAAGCGGCGGTCGGCGACGACGATGCGGACGTAGCCGTGCGGATCGGGCTGGAAGTCGGTGGCGATCACCGCCGCCCCGCTCTCGGCCTCCGCCATGGCGAGCGAGGCCGCGTTGAAGGTCGAGACGATCTCGGATGGCATCCCGCCATCGACGGCCGGCAGGAGGTGGAGGTCGACCGCGACGAGGAGCGGGCCGGGCTGGGCCACCTCCCCCATCGCGCCCTCGAGCGCGTCGGGCTGGGGCTGGAAGGCGTGGCCGAGCGCGTCGCCGTATTCCCAGGTATAGGTGGTGAACTCGCTGTGGCTCTCCCAGCGCAGGATCGCGCCGGAAAACACCACCCGGTGCTGCTTGGCCCCCGGCGCCGGGCCCGGATGGCCGAGGCCGGTGCAATAGGCCTCCAGCGCGTCGCGGTCGGCCGACGCGGCCTCGCCGTCGGTCAGGAAGGCGTAGTGCAGGAAGCGGCGCGGCGTCTTGACCGGGGTGAAGGGCCGGGCGTGAACCTCCGCCAGCACCCGGGCCCGCAGGGGGTGTTCGTCCAGCCGCATCCTCGTAGAAGCCCTGCCTGTCGTCACGCTCCGACGAGGCTTGGCCGAGGCCGGCCCGTCGGTCAACGGGCCGGGTGGCCGAGGCCGGCTCGTCGATCAACGGGCCGGCCGGTTCCTCAGTGCCGGAAGTGGCGGTATCCGGTGAGCACCATGGCGAGGCCAGCCTCGTCGGCGGCGCGGATCACCTCGTCGTCGCGCATCGAGCCGCCGGGCTGGATCACCGCCGTGGCGCCCGCTTCGGCCGCGGCGAGCAGGCCGTCGGCGAAGGGGAAGAACGCGTCGGAGGCCACCACCGCGCCGCGGGCGAGGCTCTCGGGGAGCCCTGCGGCCTTGGCAGCCTCGGCCGCCTTCCAGGCGGCGATGCGCGAGGAATCGACCCGCGACATCTGCCCGGCGCCGATGCCGACCGTGGCGCCGTCCTTGGCGTAGACGATGGCGTTCGACTTGACGTGCTTGGCGACCCGGAAGGCGAAGCGCAGGTCCGACAGCTCGGCCTCGGTCGGCGCGCGCTTGGTCACCACCTTGAGCGGCATGTCGTCGACGACGGCGTTGTCGCGGTCCTGCACCAGGAAGCCGCCGGCCACCGTCCGCCAGGCTTGGCCCGGCGCGCGGGGATCGGCGATGCCGCCGGCGGTGAGCAGACGCAGGTTCTTCTTAGCCGCCACGATCGCGACCGCCTCCTCGGTGGCATCGGGCGCGATGATGACTTCCGTGAAGATCTCGACGATCTTCTTCGCCGCCTCGGCGTCCAGCGTGCGGTTGAGCGCCACGATGCCGCCGAAGGCCGAGACCGGATCGCAGCGCAGCGCCCGCTCGTAGGCCTCCAGAAGGCTCGCGCCTTCCGCCACGCCGCACGGGTTGGCGTGCTTGACGATCACCACCGCGGCCGCGCGGGCGGGGTCGAACTCGCTCACCGCCTCGTAGGCGGCGTCGGTGTCGTTGAGGTTGTTGTAGGACAATTCCTTGCCCTGGAGCTGGCGCGCGGTCGCGACGCCCGGGCGCGGGGCGCCAGCGGTGCGGTAGAACGCGGCCTTCATGTGCGGGTTCTCGCCGTAGCGCAGGCCCTGCGCCAGCGTCCCGCCGAGCGCCCGGAAGGTCTGGCTCTCGGGTGCCGCTTCGACCTCGCCGGCGAGCCAGGTCGAGATGGCGGCGTCGTAGGAGGCGGTGCGGGCATAGGCCTTCTGGGCGAGGCGCCGGCGGGTCGCGAAGGTGACGGCGCCGTCATGGGCGTCGAGATCGGCGAGCACGGCACTGTAATCGGCGACGTCGACCACGACCGCGACGTCCTTGTGGTTCTTGGCCGCCGCGCGGATCATCGCCGGACCGCCGATGTCGATGTTCTCGATGCACTCGGCCGCCGGCTTGCCCGCCGCCAGTGTCGCCTCGAACGGGTAGAGGTTGACGACGAGGAGATCGATCGCCGCGATGCCGTGGGCCAGCATGGCGGCCTGGTGCTCCGGGTTGTCGCGGACGGCGAGCAGCCCGCCATGCACGCCCGGATGCAGCGTCTTGACCCGGCCGTCCATCATCTCGGGGAAGCCGGTGAGGTCGGAGACCTCCGTCACGGTGAGCCCCGCCTCGGTCAGCGCCCGGTGGGTGCCGCCGGTCGAGACCAGGGTGACGCCGCGGTCGGAGAGCGCGCGCGCGAACTCCACCAGCCCGGTCTTGTCCGAGACGGAGAGGAGCGCGCGGGAGATGCGGGACAGGTCGCTCGGCATGATGAACCCGGGTCTTTCGGTCTTGGGGCGGGCACGGGGCGGACACCGAGCCGGCACAGGAATTTCGGGCGCGCCTAGCAGAAACCGCCGGTCGAGGCCAGATGTTGCGCCGCAAAAGGATGGGAACGCGCCATCGGCTTACTCGGCGGCATCGGCCGTGGAGGATCGCGCGGTCGCGCCGTCTGACGGATAGGCTCCGGGGGACAGACTTGCTATGAGGGGGCCGGCCGCGCCCGAGCCCGGGAGCGGCCGGTCGCGCCACGGGAGGCGGTGATTTTCTCCGACAGTCCTTGGGGGACGGGCCTCGGCCTGTTCGCCATCGTGTTCCTGGTCTTCGCGAACGGGTTCTTCGTTGCGGCCGAGTTCGCCCTGGTGGCGGTCCGGCGCAGCCGGGTCCAGGAGCTCGTCGCCGAGAAGCGGGCCAATGCCGGCGCCCTGCAGCGGGCGGTCGACAGCCTGGACTCGCATCTTGCGGCCACGCAGCTCGGCATCACCATCTCGTCGCTCGCCCTCGGCTGGGTCGGCGAGCCGGCCCTGGCCCACCTGATCGAGCCCCTGCTCGCCTTCCTGCCGCAGGGCGCGGGCACGGTGGGGGCCCACGCCATCGCGGTGGTGTTCTCCTTCGTGGTCATCACCTCGCTGCACATCGTGCTGGGCGAGCTGGCGCCCAAGAGCCTGGCGCTCCAGCGCAGCGAGCGCACGGCGCTCGCCATCGTGCGCCCCTTGCGCCTGTTCCTGCTGGTGTTCCGCCCGGCGATCTCGTTCCTCAACGGGCTCGGCAACGGCGTGCTGCGCCTGTGCGGGCTGCAGCCGGGCTCCGGCGAGGGCTCGCTGCACTCCACCGCCGAATTGTCGCTGCTCGTCGCGGCGAGCCAGGAGGCCGGCCTGATCCAGGAGGCGCAGCAGGCGGCGGTGCAGCGCATCTTCGGCATCGGCGAGCGGCGGGTGCGGGACATCATGACCCCGCGCCACGAGGTCGACTGGATCGACGTCGACGACCCGCGCGAGGCGGTGCTGGAGACGATCCGGGCCTGCCGCCACGAGCAGCTGGTGGCGAGCCGGGGCGAGATCCACGAGATCATCGGCGTGCTGCGCAAGCAGGACGTGCTCAACCAGCTCCTCGACGGGGCGCCGATCAACCTCGACGCGATCATCCGCGAGCCGATCGTGGTGCACGAGGGCATGCCGATCCTGCGGGTGCTCGAAACCTTCAAGTCCAAGCCGGTCCGGATGGCGATCGTCGTCGACGAGTACGGCGACCTCGAGGGCATCGTCACCCAGACCGACCTGCTCGAGGCGATCGCCGGCGACATCCCGGAGACCGACGACGACGAGCCGATGGTGGTCGAGCGCCAGGACGGGTCGCTCCTGATCGACGGCATGATGCCGGCGATGGAGGCGTTCGAGCGCCTCGGCCTCACCGAACGGCCCGACACCGACGACTTCTCGACGCTCGCCGGCTTCGTGATCTTCCAGCTCGGCCGCATCCCCACCGCCGGCGACGGGTTCGAGCGCGGCGGCTGGCACTTCGAGGTCGTCGACATGGACGGGCGCCGGGTCGACAAGATCCTTGCCGAGAAGGTGGAGGCGTGACGCCCTCCCGGCGATCCGGTTCCTTCCCCTGCGTGAATCGGGGTTGCAAACCTTCGCCGTGCGGCTAGGTATCGGATTGCCAGATTATCCCGGGTCGGGTGCCGGACAGGACCGGACGCCCGGCCTTCAGGAACGGAGCTTTCCCATGAATCTCAACCGGACCCTGCTGCTCGCCGCGCTCCTCGCCGCGCCGCTCGCCCTGCCCGCCTCGGCCGAGGCCAAGCCGAAGGCCGACCGCACCATCGCGGCCGTCGACACGGATTCGGACGGCACGATCGACCTCGCCGAGACCAAGGCCGCGGCCGGCGCGGTGTTCGACAAGCTCGAGAAGGATGCCGACGGCACCCTCGACACCAAGGAACTGCAGGGCCGCGTCAGCCGCAAGGACATGAAGCAGGCCGATCCCGACAACGACGGCACCCTGGACAAGAACGAGTACCTCGCCCTGGTCGAGGCCCGCTTCAAGCTGGCCGACCCGGATAACGACGGCACGCTCGATGCCAAGGAGATGAAGACCCCGGCCGGCAAGGCTCTGGCGCGTCTGCTGAAGTAAGGCTTAAAACAAAAATAACTGGAACGGGGCGGCCCGGCACGGGCCGCCCCGTTCCAGTTAGTCGCAGCGCTCGCTGTGCACGGTCTTGCTGTCGCCGTACTCGTTGGTCTTCTTGACGGTCTTGGTCTCGCAGCCGCCGACCGAGCCGGTCGACTCGACCGAGCGCTTCTCGATCACGGTGCTGCGCTCCACAGGAGCGGAATCGCGACGGATCACCGTCACGTCCTCGGCGAGGGCCGGAACCGTGACGAGGGCGGCGAGGGTCGCGAGGGTGGCGAGGCGAAGGGACATGCCGGTCTCCAGGCTTGAGCGGTGAATCGTCCTCCAAACGCCATGGTCAAGCCGACGGTTCCGTAAATTCGGCGAGGTCTTCACCAAGTCTCGCGGCGATCCGGGCGACTCCCGCGGAGCCGGGCGTTTCGGCCTTGCCGATGCCCTCAAAACGGCGCGAATGGCGGGTGAAGTGCCGCAAAGCCGCGGGCCGGACCCGGAGCCGCACCGGGGTTCTTGTTTCGCCGCAGATTCTTGTCGCAAAACCGGCAACCACTTTTGCGCAATCTGCTCAGGAGACCATCACCGTGCCCGCAGCCGGCCCCGTCGACCGCAGCCCATCGGGAGAGGCGGCGCAAGCCGGATTTCCGGCGCGCCTCACCGAGGCCTGGCGGGTGGCCGGGCTGCCGATCCCGCAGCACGCCTGGTTCTGGATCGGCATCCTCGCGCTCAGCGCCGGGGCGGGCCTGCTCTACGATGCGCTGTTCCAGAACGGCATCCCGCTGGTGGCGGCGATCCACGGCGTCTTCATCGGCGCCTGCGCGCTGCTGATGGAGCGCGGCACCCTGCTGCCGCGGCTCCAGGCGCGCCTGCGCCGCCTGCCGACCTTCCTCTACGTGCCGATCGCCGAGCTCGCCTATGTGGGCATGATCACGCTGGGCCACGCCACCGGCGGCGTGATCGTCTGGAGCACCGGCCTGACGCCGGAGCCTTTCGCGGTGGCGGTGGTGCCCTCGCTGCGGGTGCTGGTCTACGCGCTCGCGGTCTCGGCGCTCCTCGTCTTCGTGGTGCGGATGCGTGACCTCATCGGCGCCGAGGTCTTCGTCAACCTTCTGGTCGGGCGCTACCACCGGCCGGTGGAGGAGGAGCGCATCTTCCTGTTCGTCGACGTCGTCGGCTCGACGGCCTATGCCGAGACGCATGGGGCGCTGAAGACCCAGGCCTTCCTCGGCGCGGTCTTCGCGACGCTCGCCGAACCGGTGCGGCGCTGCCAGGGCTCGACCGACGACTTCATCGGCGACATGGCGATGATCACCTGGCCGATGGCCCGCGGCCTTCAGGGCGCGCGCTGCGTCGCCTGCGTGCTGGCGATCCAGGAGAGCCTGACGCGGGACGCGGCGGCCTGGGAGGAGCGCTTCGGCGCCGTGCCGCGCATCCGCGCCGCCCTGCATGGCGGGCCGGTGGTCACCGCCGAGGTCGGGGTCGACCGGCACAAGATCGCGTATTTCGGCGATGCGGTGAACGTCACCGCCCGGCTCGAGGCGCTGTGCCGGACCCTCGACGCGCCCGTGCTGATCTCCGGCGACCTCCTGGCCAAGCTGCCGCGCCTGCCCGACGGCGTGCGGGCCCGGCCGCTCGGCGAGCACGCGGTGCGCGGGCGCGACCAGGTCCTGGCGGTCGCCGCCCTGGAACCGGCCCCGCGCGCCGGCCGGGCCGCGGCCTGACCCCGACGCGGGGTCGCCCTCCCGGGAAACATGCCCCGCCAAGACGGCGGCGCCCTCCCCGATCGAGGCGGCGTCGCGTCGCAATCGTCGTGGCTATTCGGGCCGGAGGATACCCGCTTCCGTCGGTTGTGGCGGCCTCGCATCTAACATGTAATGCGCGGGAATCGATTCCTCGGACATGGAACGCCGGAGCGGTCGCGCGCGGAGCGTCACGCACGGTCGATCCGCTCGCGCATGATGAAATTGCGAAACATTTTATGCATCTGTAACCATCGGTGGACGTCTTACCGTCTCACGGTTGCTGACGTCAGGTTGAGTCCTGCTGCCCGACATCGCCTATGAGCAATATATGTTCTTCCTCTCGTCCGAAAGGTGCTGTTGCCGTGCAGGAGGCATAAGCCAAAGAGGATGCTGCCGGGCCCCGGCCCTCGGTCGAGTTGGATGGCTCCCCCGCGAACGGTGAGTTCAGCACAACCGCTCCCTGCAACCGGGATCAACAAGAATTTCGGCGGGCGATTGACCGCGGGCCGGCGTTGCTTCTTTTTCCCTTGCGGTTCCGGCGCCGACATCATAGTTGCACCGTTAAGCAAAGACAGACCGGCCCTGCGGCATCCGAGTCCTGAGGTGGGAATGTCGAGGCGTCCGGCGGGTCTACCTTCAGAAGAGGGCCGATGTGATGAGTGAGAGTGAGGCGTCGACGAACCATATCGGGCTCGCCGCGGACATCGTGGCGGCGTTCGTGAGCAACAATTCGGTTCCGGTCGCCGATCTGCCGGGCCTGATCACGTCCGTCCACGACGCGCTGGACGGCCTCGGCCGCGCCGGCAGCGCCGAGCCGGCCGAGCCCCTCACCCCGGCCGTGCCGATCAAGAAGTCCATCATGCCGGACTACCTCGTCTGTCTCGAGGACGGCAAGAAGTTCAAGTCGCTCAAGCGCCACCTGCGCACCCGCTACGGCCTGTCGCCGGAGGAGTATCGCGAGCGGTGGAACCTGTCGCCGGATTATCCGATGGTGGCGCCCAACTATGCGGCGGCGCGCTCCGAGCTGGCGAAGACCATGGGTCTCGGGCAGCAGCGGCGCAAGTTCCAGCGCGACGGCGCAGCCAACGGTCAGGACCTGGACGGCGAGGAGTGATCCGCGGGCGGGCTTGAGCCGTCTCCGCCTATACGCCTCTAAGTTGTTTGACTCGGGGTGCCCTAATCCCAGTCGGGATTGGGGCGCTCGCCGATGAAGCAGTTGGCGCGGGCCTCGCCCTGGGCCCGCCGCAGCAGCGGCTCGTCCTCGCGGCCCGCCACCTCGCGGATGATCTTGGTGCGGATCGCGGCGGCGAACTGGTCGCGCTCGCGCACCGGCACCATGAAGCTGCCGCTGCCGCCGATCACGCAGTCGCGGTAGTAGAGGTCGAGATCCTTGATGTCCCAGGGGCCGCTCGGCTCGCGGATCATCAGCGGCAGGCCGTTGATCACGATGCCCTGGCCGACGGCGTCGTCCCGGGCCTTGGTCACCGCGCGGCCCTGGTTGTTCGGGCCGTCGCCCGAGACGTCGATCACCCGCCGCGTCGCCTCGAAGCCGCTGCCGGCGAGCAGGCCGGCCGAGAAGTCGATGGCGCTGGCGATCGAGGTCCAGGTCGAGCGCCGGGGCGGGCTCTGGCCCAGCTTCTCGGCGAAGCCGGTCGCCTCCTCGGGCCCGGCGATCAGCGTCCAGGGCACCACGATCCGCTGGTTGCCGACGCCCGCCCACTCGACATAGGTGACGGCGATGCGCCCGACCATGCCCTGGCGGATCGCCTGATGCACCGCCGGATTGCGGAACGCCTCGACGTAGCCCTCCCGCTGCACCGCCTGCTCGTCGCCGGTCATCGACAGGGAGACGTCGACGGCGAGCACCAGGGCGACGTCGACCTCGACCGGATCGCCCCCCGCCCGGACGGGAGGCCCGGCCGTTCCGGCGACGACGAGGCAGGCGAGAAGCGCGACGACGCGTGATCTCATCCGGGGACTCCCCTGCGCCGGCCCGTGCGGGGCTCTCGGCGAAACGCCAGGATCGGATGCCCGGCCGCCCGAATGCAAGCGCCACGAAGGCTTTGCCTCGACACGCTCCCGTGAGGCGAAGCCGCGCAGGCGTCGGGGCGATGTTCGTTCCGCTGTGGATGACACCGGGGACGGGCGGTGTCTTAGGCTGGGGACAAGGCGGTCCCGCCGAGAGTCCGGGCTGTTCCGGCCGCGGTCGCGCGGCGCGAGAGAGATCCCCCCGATGCGCCGCCCCTCCAGCCTCGCCGACCGCCTGTTCTGGCCCATCGTGGCCGGGGGTGTGGCGAGCCTGTGGTTCGGCCCCCGGGCGCTCGCCGTCGCCGGCCTGGTGGTGCTGGCGCTGGTGGTGCATCGGCTCGGGCGCGGCGGCCGCTTCCGCCGGCGGGTCCGGGCGATCGCCCGCCGCCACCGCGAGACCCTGGCCCTGCGCCGCCGGCAGGAGAGCTACGTCGACCCCTACGGCAACGAGATCCTCGACGGCTGGCTGCGCGAGCGCACCTACTTCGCCGAGCGCACGGTGCTGCCGCGGCTGGAGGCCGAGGGCTACGGCGACCTGATCGAGGCGCGCTGGGACGAGATCCTGGACGTCGTCGAGGCGGCCTCCTTGAGCGTCCCGATACCGGACGAGACCGAGGACCTGCCGGAGGACGGGATCGCCTACGAGCGCTACTGCGCCGCCCTGCTCGAACAGGCCGGCTGGGAGGCGCGCACCACGAAGGCCGCCGGCGACCAGGGCGCCGACGTCGTGGCGGAGCGGGACGGGGTGCGGCTGGTGGTGCAGTGCAAGCGCTACGCGAAGCCGGTCGGCAACGGCGCGGTGCAGGAGGTGGTGGCCGCCCGCAGCTACTGGGGCGCCGATCGCGCCGCCGTGGTCTCGAATGCCGGGTTCACGCCCGCGGCCCGCAAGCTCGCGGCGGCGACCGACGTGCTGCTGCTGCATCACGACGCCCTCGCCGCCCTGCGGGCGCGGCCGCGCTGAGGATCGCACGGGGATCAGCGGGGGGAACGGTGTCCCGTCGTCGAAAAGATGCTCCAAGTGTTTGTCTGGCCGCATTTTCTACGACGAACCGGTATCCGCTTCGTCGGAAAATGCTCTAATGCGCCGGCGTGCAGAGATCCCAGATCCGCTTGAATTCGTGCTGGGCACGCTCGCGCTGGCTCTCGATCGGCACGGCGGCCGGACAGAAGCCCGGACGGTCGGCGGCCTCCGCACCATCGGCGAAGCCGTGGCCGTCGGGAGAGGTCCGGAGCGAATCCTGCTGCGCCGCGCCGAGCACATCGATCGGTCGGGACAGGGTCGGAGCCATCGCCATGATCGTTTCCTCCTGTTTCTGTTGTTATGCTCAATCTTGCGGCGATCGCTGCCCGGTGGCAATGCCTCCCGCCCGGGAAATAGTCGCGGCTAAGCGTTTGCTCCCCGATGTTTCCGCTCGAACACAGCCTGGCAACGGGTTCGGCGCCGGATCTCTGCTATCGCGGGCGGCAGATCTGCCCGCCGGCGCAGCAGGGCCCGGGTGCGGGGAGCGGCGCCCGTGAGCGCTCTGCACCGCCTCGCCGGGCTGCCCGGCCTCGCGCTGCGGGGATTCGTCGGACTGGTCTACCCGCCGAGCTGCATCGCCTGCGGGGCCGCGACGGCGGTGCCGCACGCCCTCTGCGCCGGCTGCTGGAGCGAGATGCGCTTCATCGAGCGGCCCTATTGCGAACGGCTCGGCACGCCGTTCTCGGTCGATCTCGGGACGCCGGGCCTGCTCTCGCCGGCGGCGCTCGCCGATCCGCCGGTCTATCAGCGCGCCCGGGCGGTGGCGCGCTACGACGCGACGGCGCGGCGGCTGGTGCAGCGGTTGAAATACGAGGACCGGCTCGACCTCGCGGGAGCGCTCGGTGCGATGATGGCGCGGGCGGGCGCCGAGCTGATGGCGGAGGCCGATCTCGTGGTGCCGGTGCCGCTCTGGCGCTGGCGGTTGTGGCGGCGGCGCTTCAACCAGGCCGCCCTGCTCGCCCGGACCGCGACGCGCGGCAGCGGCGTGCCCGTGGCGCCGGAGCTGCTCGCCCGCGTGCGGCGCACCCGCCAGCAGGTGGGCCTGAGCCGCGCCGCCCGGGCCGAGAACCTGCAGGGCGCCTTCCGGGTGCCGGACGCCGCGCGCCCGCGCCTCCAGGGCCGGCGCGTCCTCCTCGTCGACGACGTGCTGACCACCGGGGCGACGGCCAACGCCGCCGCCCGGGCGCTCCTGCGCGGCGGGGCGGCGGCGGTCGACGTTCTGGTCTTCGCCCGCGTGGTGAGCGACGGGCGCGACGGGGTGTAGAAGCGGCCCGATCGCAGCGCGGTCGGGCCGTGCTCCCGCTCAGGCGCGCTGCACGGTGCCGATCGGGCTCTCGGACGCGGCCGGCGCCACGGTTCCGGCGGCCAGAACCTTGCCGCGGGGGCCCACCCAGGCGCCGACCCACTTGCGCGACCACAGGGCGAGGCAGCCGAGGACGACGGCCGTGAAGGCGGCGTAGAACAGGAAGCCCGTCGCGAAGCCGCCGGTATATTGCTTCGACAGGCCCATGGCGTTCGGCAGGATGGCGCCGCCGAGCGCCCCGACCTCGCCGATCATCGAGCCCGCCACGGCGGTGTTGGTCGGCCAGCGCAGGGGCACGAGCTGGAACAGCGCGCCGTTGCCGGCGCCGAGCGCCGCGAAGCAGAACATGAACAGCAACGTGGTCATGACGAGCGTCGGCGCCGCGGTGAGCGCCAGGAACGAGCCGACGGCGGCGAGCAGCACCACGGTCAGGACCAGGATGCCGCCGATCCGGTCGGCGAAGTAGCCGCCGAGGATGCGGATGCCGGAGCCCATCAGGGCGGCCAGCATGGTCAGCCGCCCGGCCTCGATCTTGGTGACGGCGAACTGCTCGTAGAAGAAGGTCGGCAGGAAGTTCGACAGGCCGATGAAGCCCCCGAAGGTGATGACGTAGATCAGGTTGAAGGCCCAGCCGTCCTTCTCGAACAGGCAGGAGACGTGCTCCTTGAAGCTCTGGTGCTCGCGGTCCGGCGGCTCCTTGGCGAGGACGATCATCACGGCGAGCGGGATCAGCATGAATACGCCGGCGAAGCCGTAGACCGCCTGCCAGCCATAGGCCTGGGCCAGCGGCGGCGCGAACAGCACGGCGAGCACGGTGCCCGAATTGCCGGCCCCGGCGATGCCCATCGCCAGGCCCTTGTGCTCCGGCGGGAACCAGCCCGAGCCCAGCGACAGAGCCACGCCGAACGAGGCGCCGGCGATGCCGAGCAGCACGCCCATGGCGAGCACGTCGTTGAACGAGTGCACCAGGAAGAAGCCGTAGGCCATCGCCAGGACGATCAGCGACATCTCGGTGATCGCGGCGTTCTTGCGCCCGATATACTGGGCGAGCACGCCGAGGGGGAAGCGCATGATCGCGCCGGCGAGGATCGGCAGCGAGATCATGAAGCCGGTCTGGGCCGGCGTGAGCTTGTAGGTCTCGGTGATGAACGGCCCCATGGCGCCGTTGAGCACCCAGATCGCGAAGCAGAAATCGAAGTACAGGAACGCAGCGAACAGGGTCGGGGGATGACCCGACTTCATGACGGTCTTGAAACTGGCCATATCGGAGCCTCACGCAGCCCCCGCGGGGGGTCTTCGACGCGCTTCAGGGTGAGGATCTCCGGCCCGGTCGTCCCGGTCCCGGTTCCTCAGTCTGTCGGACTTCCGTGTCCAAGGCTCGGGCGTCTTTGCCCCGCGGGCCGTGCGGCCAGCCTGCGAGGAGGGACTGCAGGTCTCGTGCCAAACGTGCGCGGGGACGGGCCGGGCGTCCCGGCCGGCGGTTGCCTCACGGGCAGGCAGAGGCTGGCGCGTGGGGCGGCAGCGTGATGACCGGCGCACGATGTCTCGTCGTTGCCTGTCAGGAAGCAGCGCTTCGCTGCACTCCTTCCTTCCATCCACGACCTCAGGAAGAGGTCGTGGATGGGATTGGGATGAAGCGGCCAGGCTGCGCGGTCACACCGTCACGTCGAGCACCTGCCCCTGGCCTTGCGGCACCGGGGCGCTCGCGGCCGGGGCGCTCGCCGCCTCGGCCACGAGGCCGGCCACGGAGCGCTCGGCGTCGATCTGGCGGCGCATCGCGAGGGTCGCGACCTGCTGGCTGAAGGCGGCGCTCTGCTGGGCGAGGGCGCCGGTGGCGAGGGAGGCGGAATCGATGCTCATCCCGCCAGCCTGAACCCGAACCGTGAGCAGGCGGTGAAGACGTCAGCTCAAGAGCTGCGACATCCGGGCGAGCGACGCGGCGAACCCGGCGAGCGGCACCGTGATGGTCTCGAGTTCGCCGTTGGGCTTGGTGCCGGTGACACGCAGGTTGACGGCGGTCTTCATCGCGTCGGTGGCGACGGTCGGAAAACTGATCGGCACGATGCAGCCGGCCTGGACGCAGGAGGTGTAGGGCGCGCCCTTGCCGAGGGTCGCGTCGTCGAGCTTGAAGGTCACGCCGGGATCGATCGACAGGCCGAGCGGCATCAGCAGCAGGCCGTTGCTGCGCCCGTCCTGGGGGGCGTTGAGCTCGATGCTGAAGCGGCGCTGCCCGGTCTGGGCCACCCCTTGCGCCTGAGAGAGCTGGCACTGGCGCTTCTCGTTCTCGCGGGTGCAGCTGACGGTCCAATCGCCGTAGACCTCGCTCACCGCGCTCGCGCCGTTGGGCCAAGACCCCGTCGAGGAGATCCCCGTCGGGGCGGCCACCGGCGCGGGCGCCGCCTCGGCCTTCGGGGCGGGCGCGGGCTTCGGCGCAGGGCGGCGGGCCGCCGGCTTCGGCGCGGGCTTGTGGGCCGGGGCCTCGGCCGCGGGCGCCTCGGCCGCCGGCTCCTCCTGGGCGCGGGCGGGCGCGACCAGGAATGCGGCGAGGACCAGGAGGCTGGCGAGGGCGGGACGGCAGGGTGACATGACGGAAATCCTCGGCGCCCGCTCGGCGCCCCGGGGCGCGAAGCGGGCCTTTGTCTCGCGGCTCCTCTAGAGCGGCGAGCGCCGGAAGGAAAGCCGCCGGAGGTCCGATCCCGCCGTCATCCTCTTGAGATATCTTGGATTTATTCCAATCAACCGCAGCGTCAGCCGGTGTCCTCGTGCCGGATCGGCTTCAGCCGATATCCTCGTGCCACGTGCGGCCGTCGCGCTCGATCAGGGCGATCGCCGCCGTGGGCCCCCAGGTGCCGGCCGGATAGGGGCGCGGCGGCTCCGGGCGGTCGGCCCAGGCGTTGAGCAGGGTGTCGGCCCAGGCCCAGGCCGCCTCGACCTCGTCGCGGCGCATGAACAGGGTGGCGTTGCCCCGCACCACGTCCATCAGCAGGCGCTCGTAGGCGTCCGGGTAGCGCTGGTTGAAGGTCTCCTCGAACGAGATGTCGAGGCCCGTCGCCCGCAGGCGCATGCCGCCGGGGCCCGGCTCCTTCGTCATCACCTCGAGCTTGATGCCCTCCTGCGGCTGCAGCCGGATCACCAGGCGGTTCGGCTCGCGGGCGAATTCGTCGGAGAAGATGCTGAACGGCGAGGAGCGGAACTGCACCACGATCTCGGAGACCTTCTGGGGCAGGCGCTTGCCGGTGCGCAGGTAGAACGGCACCCCGGCCCAGCGCGGCGTCATCAGCTCGAGCTTCAGGGCCACGAAGGTCTCGGTCAGGCTCGTGCGGTCCTCGGCGAGGTCGGCGACGTAACCCGGCACCGGCTGGCCGTTGACGGCGCCGGCGACGTACTGGCCGCGCACGGTGCGCATCGGCACCTCGTGGGCGGGAATCGGCTTCAGGGCGCGCAGCACCTTCAGCTTCTCGTCGCGCACCGCGTCGGCATCCAGCGAGAGCGGGCTCTCCATGCCGAGGAGACAGAGGAGCTGCAGCATGTGGTTCTGCAGCATGTCGCGCAGCGCCCCCGACGTGTCGTAGTAGCCGCCGCGGCCCTCGACCCCCACCGTCTCCGCGACGGTGATCTGCACGTGGTCGATCACGTCGGCGTTCCACAGCCGCTCGAAGATCGTGTTGGCGAAGCGCAGGGCCAGGAGGTTCTGCACCGTCTCCTTGCCGAGATAATGGTCGATGCGGAAGATCTGGCTCTCGGGAAAGACCTTGCCGACCTGGTCGTTGATGGCGCGGGCGGAGGCGAGGTCGTGGCCGATCGGCTTCTCCAGCACGACGCGGGAGCGCTCGCCGATCAGCCCGTGGGCGCTGAGGTTGCGGCAGATCGCACCGTACAGGCTCGGCGAGGTGGCGAGATAATAGGGCCGCACGTGGTCCGGATGCTCGGCGAGCAGGTTCGCCAGGTCCGGCCAGCCCGCCTCGCCGGCCCCGTCCACCGCCACGTAAGCCAGGTGGTCGAGGAAGCGGGTCAGCGTGTCGGGGTCGCGGTCGGCTGCCGGCATGTGGCGCTCCAGGGCCGCGGCGGCGAGGTCCCGGTACTCGCCGGTGTCGAGGCGGGTGCGCGCCGCCGCGACGATGCGGCTCGCCTCCGGGATCTGCCGGTCGCGAAAGCGGTAGTAGAGCGCCGGCAGCAGCTTGCGCATCGTGAGGTCGCCGGTGGCGCCGAACACGACGGCATCGAAGGGGGCGACGGGGATGATCTTGTGCATCGGGTGACGGGTCTCCCGCTTGTGCCGGCCGTCCCTGCAAGGGCGCGGCCAGCCACTGTGTCTGGTGGACGTGGCGTTCTCGTCCGGCCCGGTCTCGCGTCGATCGCGCGCGGTCTGCGCCTCTCCGGCGGTCCTCCCATCCTCCGGCGTCGTTCCGGGGCCGCGACGCAGCTCCGGAACGACCGGAAGGGTATTGTCAGTCGGTCGAGCGACGACCGGTCGACCCCCGGCGTCAGAACGAGGCCGGCGTCGCCGCGGCCTCCTTGACGCCCTCGTCCGCCCCGTGGCTCCCGCCCTCCAGCGGCGCCTCCATATGGGCCGCGAAGGCCGCCTTGTGGTCGGGGTGCCAGCGCGACAGGGCCGGGCGGTTGCGGATCGCGTCGTCGGCGGCCCAGCGCATCCGCTTCTCGTCCATCTCCCGGGTGGTCTCGTTGTCCGGGCAGAGGATGTAGAAGTCGCCCGCCGCCATCCGCTCGAGCATGAACGCCACGGTCTGTTCCGGCGTCCAGGCGCCGGCCGGCTTCTCGGTCGCGCCGCGGGCGCGGGTGAGGCCGGTATAGACGAAGCCCGGGATCAGCAGGTGGGCGGTGACGGGAGCGCCGGTCTCGCGCAGCTCGTGCGCCAGCGCCTCGGTCGTCACCTTCACGCCCGCCTTGCTGACGTTGTAGGGCGTGTTGCCGGGCGGCGTGGTGATGCCCTGCTTCGAGCCGGTGACGATCACCGCCCCGGGCGTCCCCGCCGCGACCATCCCCGGCAGGAAGGCCTGGACGGCGTTGATGACGCCCCACAGGTTGGTGTCGATGATGCGATGCCAGGTCGCGGCGTCCGAGGAGAAGCGCCCGCCGGCCTCGATGCCGGCATTCGCCATCAGCAGCGCGACCGGCCCGAGGGCGTCGGCCTCGCGGCGCAGGGCCTCCAGCGCCTCCGGCTTGGTCACGTCCGTCGGCACCGCGCGGACATCCGCCGCACCGCCCGGCGCCGCGGCCGCGACGGTGCGTCCGGCTTGGTCCAGGGCCTCGCCGGGGAGGTCGGCCAGCACCACCCGCAGGCCCGCCCGGGCGAAGGCCGTGGCGGCCGCGAGACCGATGCCGCTCGCCGCGCCGGTGACGACGGCGACGCGGCCCTGCGCGAGTGCGGGGTGGTGGGTCATGGTGCGCTCCGCCTGAGATCCGGTTCGTTTCAGGGCGGCAGGTAGGCAGCCGCGCGGGAAACGCTACGGGCGGCGGCGCAAAATTCGTCCGGCGACTCGGCAAGGCGGCTTGGCAACCCTGCGCGACCGCGGGGCCCGGCCTCCCGTTCGGGAGGCCGGGCGGATCGTCATCGGGGAGCTACTCGCCCGACGAGTCGGCGGGCTTCGGGAAGAGCTCCCCGGCGGGCTCGGTCCCGCCCTCGGTCCCCTCGAACCGGGTGCGGCGGCGGCGGCGCGGACGGGGAGCCGGGGCGTCGGCCTCCGCCTCGACCGGCGTGGCGGGGGGAGCGGGCGGCGCCTCCTCGACCGGAGCCGGCGCCGGGGCGGCGGGACGCACCGGGGTGGTCAGGAAGGCCGGCAGGCCGGTCGGCTCGTCGGCAGCCAGGACCGGCTCGGAGCGGGGTTCCTCGCGGCGGCGCTCGCGGCGGAACTCGGAGCGGCCGCCCTCGCGGTAGCCCTCCTGACGCGGGGCTTCCTGACGCACAGGCTCCTGGCGCGGCTGCTCGGCGCGGGACGGATCCTGACGCTCGCCGCCTTGACGCTCGGCGCGATCCTGGCGTTCAGGGCGATCCTGACGCTCGACCCGGTCCTGCCGCTCCGGGCGGTCCTGGCGCTCGGAACGCTGCTCGGTCCGCTCCTGGCGGTCGCGCTGCTGACGCTCCTGGCGGTTCTGGAAGCGCTCGCGGCGCTCCTGCCGGTCGGGCCGGTCCTGACGCGGCTGGTCTTGACGGTCCTGCCGGTCGAAGCGGGATGGGCGGTCGTCGCCGCGCGTGTCGTAGGGCTGCGGCTGCTGGCCGGGGTCGCCGTAATCGTCGGCGGCGCCGTAGCCGGACTGGGCGTAGCCGTTGACGCCGCGCTCGCCCGGGCCGCGATCCTGGGCCGGGTAGCCGTTCGTCGGCGCGCCCTCGTCGTCGCCGTCATCCTCGTCGTCGTAGCCCTGGCGGCCGTAGGTCCCGCCATACTGCTGGCGATACTGCTCGTTCGCGGCGGCGATGATGCGGAAATAGTGCTCGCCGTGCTGGAAGTAGTTCTCGGCCATCACGGGGTCGCCGCTCGCCTGGGCGTCGCGGGCGAGCTGGGCGTATTTCTCGGCGATGTGCTGGGCGGTACCGCGGATCTTCACGTCGGGGCCGTTCGACTCGTAGGCCCGGGTCAGCGGGTTCGGCCCCTTGGTGTTGCTGCGGTTGCGGCCACGCATACGCCTGTTCTGGTTCGGTCTCATCGGCCTCGACTGACCCTCTTCGACGACTTGAAGGGCGGGACTTCGCGCGCGGCGGGTCGTCGTCCGCGGAGGCGGGCGGCCTCTCGCGGGCCGCGTTCCGTCTCCCCAGCGATGTCCGCCTTGCCCTGTGCGACCGCGGGCCGTCTCACGGTCCGGCCACCGTCGATCCACAGATGCGGGGCACCGGACCGCCTACGCGCTCATTGGTCTGCCCGGTGGTGGAAGATCGTCCAAAGGTCCGCGCTCAATGTCGCGCCCGAAGAACTGAGCCTGGCTGTGGTGTCCGGACCGTTCACGATCTGCCCCGGGACGTTAGCGGGTTCGGCCGGCGGCGCCAAGGGACTCCGCGCCGATTTTATGCACAAAGGCCACAGGAACCTCAAGAATCCGCGTCACGGCTCGATCATCGCCGTCATCGCGACCACCCGCGGGTGCCCGGCGAGGTCGCGCCGGACCTGCGGGCAAAGGCCGTGGGCGGCGGCGAGCCGGCGCAGGGGCTCCTCCTGGTCGTAGCCGATCTCGACCAGCAGATGCCCGCCGGGCGCGAGGAGCCGCGGCACCTGGGCCAGGATGATGCGGTAGGCGTCGAGCCCGTCCGGGCCGCCGTCGAGGGCGAGGCGAGGATCGTGGTCGCGCACCTCGCCCGACAGGCCGGCAATCACGTCGCTCGCGATGTAGGGCGGGTTCGCCACCACGAGATCGAACGGGCCGGCGAGCGAAGCGGCCCAGTCCCCGGCCGCGAAGGCGGCACGCTCCGCCACGCCGTTGCGGGCGGCGTTCGCCCGGGCGGTGCGCAGGGCGCCGACCGACCGGTCGATGCCGAGGCCGAACGCGCGCGGCCACTCGGTGAGCAGGGCGACCAGGATGCAGCCGGTGCCGGTGCCGAGATCGGCGATGCGGCGCGGGTCATCCGGCCTCAGGGAGAGCGCCGCCTCGACCAGGGTCTCGGTGTCGGGGCGCGGCACCAGGGTCTCGGGCGAGAGCCCGAACGGCAAGCCCCAGAACTCCCAGGCGCCGATGATCCGCGCCACCGGCTCGCCCGCGGCGCGGCGGGCGAGGTAGGCTCCGAGGCGCTCGGCGCCCTCCTGCCCGACCGGCTCGTCCCCGCGCAATGCGAGATCGGTGGCGGTGATGCCCAAAGCCTCCTCGACCAGGATCCGGGCGTCGAGGGCGGCGGTCGCGATGCCGCGGGCGGCGAGGTCGTCCGCGGCCTTCGCCCGGGCGGCGATCCGGCTCGTCTCCGGGGTGATCCCGGTCACGCCATCCCCTCGGCGGCGAGCAGGGCCGCCTGGTGCTCGGTGATCAGCGCGTCCACCACCTCGTCGAGGGCGGTGCCGGCGATCACCTCCTCCAGCTTGTAGAGGGTCAGGTTGATGCGGTGGTCGGTCACTCGGCCCTGCGGGAAGTTGTAGGTGCGGATCCGCTCCGAGCGGTCGCCGCTGCCGACCTGGGCGCGGCGGTCCGCGGCGCGGGCGGCATCCTTCTGGCTGCGCTCCTGGTCGTAGAGCTTGGCGCGCAACAGCGCCATGGCGCGGGCCCGGTTCTTGTGCTGCGAGCGCTCTTCCTGGACGAAGATCACGATGCCGCTCGGCACGTGGGTGATGCGGATCGCCGATTCGGTCTTGTTGACGTGCTGGCCGCCGGCGCCCTGCGCCCGCATCGTGTCGATCTTCAGGTCGGATTCGTTGACCTGGATGTCGACCTCCTCCGCCTCCGGCAGCACCGCCACGGTGGCGGCGGAGGTGTGGATGCGCCCTTGCGTCTCGGTGTCGGGCACGCGCTGCACCCGGTGGGCGCCGCTCTCGAACTTCAGCCGGGCGAAGACGCCCCGCCCCTTCACCTCGGCCACCACCTCGCGGTAGCCGCCCATCGTGCCGGGGCTCTCGGAGATGACCTCGACCCGCCAGCCCTTCAGGTCGGCGTAGCGCGAATACATTCGGAAGAGGTCGCCGGCGAAGAGGGCCGCCTCGTCGCCGCCGGTGCCGGCGCGCACTTCCAGGATCGCGCTCTTCTCGTCGGCGGCGTCCTTGGGCAGGAGCAGGAGCTGGAGCGCCCGGGCGGCGGCGTCGCGGGCGGCCTCGGCCTCCGGCTTCTCCTCGGCCGCGAGCGCCCGCATCTCGGGGTCGCCCTCCTCGATCATCTCCTCGACGCCGCGGAAAGCCGTCTCGGCGGCCCGGAAGGCGCGGATCGCCTCGACCACGGAATCGAGCTCGGAGAGCTCGCGCGAGAGCTGCACGAAGCTCTCCGCCTCGGCCTCCCCGGCGCTCAGGGTGGCGGTGACGATGTCGTGGCGGGCCAGGATGGCGTCGAGACGGTCGGACGGGATCGCGATCATGAACGGGATATGGCCATTGCGACGAGCCGGGTCATCCGGGGCGGCCCGCGCCCGGTGCCGGAGATGGTGCCGCGTATAGCAGGTCTGCCGAGGTTGGGGAGTCGGCGCGGCGGTGGACAAAAGCCGTGTCGCCGCCGGGCGGACGCGCGAGCCCCTTTGCGAACGAGGGCTGCATGCTCTATTTCCAAGGCGAGGAGCCGCGGGTGGCACCCCGCGACCCCTCTTGTTGGGTAGACTTCGTTAGATCAGCCCGATCGTGATGGTGAACACCCATCCGGTCGGGCGCCTCATGACGGTGATCGTCACGAACGGCCAGCCGTTCACATCTCTCACCCCCTCTCCGGTCAGCGCCAGCTCGAAAGGCGGCGGCCGGCGGACTCCGCCGCAAGCCCCGCATGCCACAGGGCCTTCGCGACCGGAGAGGGTCTCTCCCAACGTCAGAATGATCGCACGGCGGGGTTACTGAATCCGCGGTGCCGACAATCGTCTTTACTCGCGTTCGCGGCGGCCAGGGGGCAGGCCCGCGGAGGGCAAGGAAGCGCGTGCTCATGGACAAGAGCCAGATTGCGGGTTCGTGCGAGTCCAGGAGCCCTTTGCGAATGAGCGCCGCATGCCCTATCTTGTGAGGTGAGGAGCCGCGGGAGGCACCCCGCGACCCCTCTTGTTAGGTTGACGTCATTACATCAGCCCGATCGTGATGGTGAACACCCATCCGGTCGGGCGCTTCATGACGGTGATCGTCACGAACGGCCAGCCGTTCACATTTCTCACCTCCTCTCCGGCCAGAGCCAGCTCGAAAGGCGGCGGCCGGCGAACTCCGCCGCAAGCTCCGGTGCCCCAGAGCCTTCGCGACCGGAGAGGGTCTTTCCCAACGTCAGAGTGATCGCACGGCGAGGTTACCGAATTCGCGGTGCTGGCGTCATCGGCCCGGCGCCCATCAGACCGGAACGCCGTGCTCTTCCGCGAAGGCCGCGAGCGCTGGCCGCAACGACGCCCCGTCGCGCGTCTTCACCAGTTCCCGCTCCAGGAAGGCCGAGACGGCGCCGGCATCGAGCCCCAGCACCATCGCCTTGACCGGGCCGATTGAGGCCGGCGACATCGACAGCGCGCGGAATCCGAGCCCGATCAGCGCCATCGCCTCGAGCGGCCGGCCGCCGATCTCGCCGCAGACCGTGGCCGGGGTGCCGGCGGCCTCGGCCCGCTCGGCGATCAGCCGGAAGGCGCGGAGCGCCGCTGCGCTCAACGGGTCGAAGCGGTTGGCGACCTGGCGGTTCTCGCGGTCGACCGCGAACAGGAACTGCATCAGGTCGTTCGAGCCGACGGAGAGGAAGTCGGCCTCGGCGGCGATCTCGTCCATCTGGAACAGCAGCGAGGGCACCTCGACCATGACGCCGAGGCGGCAATCCGCCGGCAGCGGGTGGCCGTGGCGGGTGAGGTGCGCCTTCTCGCGCTCGACGATCGCCCGCGCCTGGACGAACTCGTCGACCGTCGCGACCATCGGGAACATGATCTTGAGCGGCCGTCCGCGGGCGGCCTTGAGCAGGGCGCGAAGCTGCATCCGCAGGAGGCCGGGCCGGTCGAGGCCGATGCGGATCGCCCGCCAGCCCAGCGCCGGGTTCTCCTCCTCCAGCGCCTTCATGTAGGGCAGCACCTTGTCGCCGCCGATGTCGAGGGTCCGGATCGTCACCGGCAGGTCGCCGACGGCGTCGAACACCGCCTCGTACAGCACCTGCTGCTCGGCCGCCGTCGGCATCCGCTCGGCGACCATGAACTGCAATTCGGTGCGGAACAGCCCGACACCCTCCGCGCCGGTCTCGTTCAGGTGCGACAGGTCGACGATGAGGCCGGCATTGAGCTGCAGCCCGACCGCGACCCCGTCCCGGGTGACCGCCGGCACGTCGCGCAGGGACCGGTACTGCTCCTGGCGCCGGGCACGCAGGCGCGCCTTCTCGGCATAGGCCGCCTCGATCTCGGGCCCGGGCCGGATCTGGACCTCGCCGGTGCCGCCGTCGACGATGATGGCGTCGCCGGTCTCGACCAGGGCCGTGGCGTTCGCCACCTCGCCCACCGCCGGGATGCCGAGCGCGCGGGCCACGATGGCGATGTGGCTCGTCGGCCCGCCCTCCTCCAGCACCACGCCGCGCAGGCGGGCGCGGTCGTAGTCGAGGAGCGCCGCCGGGCCCATCGAGCGGGCGACCAGGATGGCGTTCTCCGGCATCGCGTCGGGCCCGACCGTCGGGTGGCCGACGAGCTGGCGCAGCAGCCGGTTGGCGAGGTCGTCGAGGTCGTGCAGGCGCTCGCGCAGGTAGGGGTCGCTCTGGCGCAGCATCCGGGCGCGGTTGTCCGACTGCACCCGCTCCACCGCCGCCTCGGCG
Organism: Methylobacterium sp. 174MFSha1.1; assembly: GCF_900116815.1. NCBI lineage: Bacteria > Pseudomonadati > Pseudomonadota > Alphaproteobacteria > Hyphomicrobiales > Methylobacteriaceae > Methylobacterium > Methylobacterium sp. 174MFSha1.1. The sequence continues at coordinate 68,484 of NZ_FPCB01000037.1, forward strand.
GTGAGGCCCGACAGCACCGCCTCGCGCATCCGCCGGAGCCAGCCCTGGTCGTGGGCGAACATCCTGACGGTCTCGAGTACCTCCCGGTGCTCGCCGGCGCCCGCGACGTCGCCGCGCTCGACGAGGTCGTCGATGGCGGCGCGCACCTCCGCGATGGCGGTGTCGAGGCGCGTGGCCTCGCGCTCGACATTCTCGGCGATCAGGTTGCGCACCACGATGCGCGGCTCGTGCAGCACGACGTGGCCGAGACCCACGCCGTCGGCGAGCGCCACGCCGCACTGGCTGAGCGCCCGGCGCGAGGCGCTGACCGTGCCGGGCGAGAGGGCCTGCAGCTCGCCCGAGGCGATCATCTCCGCCAGCACCATGGCGGTGGTCTGGAGGGCCTCGATCTCCTCCTCGGAATAGACCCGGTAGGTGCGGTTCTGCACCACCAGCACGCCGAGCGTGTTGCCGGCCCGCAGGAGCGGCACGCCGAGGAACGCGTGGTAGACCTCCTCGCCGGTCTCCGGCCGGTACGAGAAGGCGGGGTGCGACTGGGCGTCGGAGAGGGAGAGCGGCTCGGCGGTGGCGGCGATCAGGCCGACCAGGCCCTCGCCGGCCCGCATGGTGGTGAGGTGCACCGCCTCGCGGTTGAGACCCTCGGTGGCGAAGAGTTCGAGGTTGCCGTCGTCGCGCAGGACGTAGACCGAGCAGACCTCCGCGACCATGTTGGACGCGATCAGGACGACGATGCGGTCGAGGCGCGCCTGCGGGCCGACGGGCTCCGCCATGGCCTCGCGAAGGCGGCGCAGTAGCAGGCGCGGGCCTCCAGGCGCTGCGGGCATCGTCTCGTGTTCCACCCTTTGAGCGAGCCGGACCCGGCGCAGTGCAACCCTGGGGCCGATCCTGCGCGGGCCTGACGCATCGGCCCCGTCACCGCCGTATAGCGAGTCCGGCGCCCGGCGGGCAAGCGACCTTTCCGGGGGACGGGGCCGATCCCCCGCTCCATGCAGGAACGTCCCGCCCGCGAGGCGTCGCGGACGGGGCGTCGGGATCGATTCGTCGGGTCCCGGACCGTGTCCGGGGCGAGTGTTCAGGCCTTGTCGAGGCCGTAGAGCGAGTGGAGCGTGCGCACCGCGAGCTCGGTATAGGCGGCGTCGATCAGCACCGAGAACTTGATCTCCGATGTGGTGATCGCCCGGATGTTGATGCCCTTCTCGGCGAGCGCCCGGAACGCCTTGGCGGCGACGCCGGCATGGCTGCGCATGCCGACGCCGATCGCCGAGACCTTGACCACGTCGGTGGCGCCCTCGATCCGCTCGAACTCGACCGCGCCGCGTTGCGCGTCGAGGATCGTGCGGGCGCGCTCGTAGTCGGCCGCCGGCACCGTGAAGGTCATGTCGGTGGCCGCCCCGTCCCCCGAGACGACCTGGATGATCATGTCGACGTTGATGTTGGCATCGGCGAGCGGGCCGAAGATGGCGGCGGCGATGCCGGGCTTGTCCTTCACCCGGCGAAGCGTGATCTGCGCCTCGTCCTTGGAGAAGGCGATGCCCGTGATGATCTGCTGTTCCACGATATCGTCCTCGTCGCAGATGAGGGTGCCGGGGCGGGCGTCGTCGGGGTCGTCGAAGGAGGAGCGCACGGTAGTCGGCACCCGGTGCACCATGGCGAGCTCGACCGAGCGCACCTGCAGCACCTTGGCCCCGAGCGAGGCCATCTCGAGCATCTCCTCGAAGGCCACCTTCTCGAGGCGCTGGGCCTTCGGCACCACCCGCGGGTCGGTGGTGTAGACGCCGTCGACGTCGGTGTAGATGTCGCAGCGCTCGGCGCCGATCGCCGCCGCCACCGCGACCGCGCTGGTGTCCGAGCCGCCGCGCCCGAGTGTCGTCAGGCGGCCGGTCTCGGCATGGATGCCCTGGAAGCCGGCGATGACCGCGACCTCGCCGCGCTTGAAGCCGGCATCGAGGCGGGCGCCGTCGATGGCCTGGATCCGGGCCGAGCCGTGCTGGTCGGAGGTCTCGATCGGGATCTGCCAGCCCTGCCAGGAGCGGGCCTTGAGGCCCATCTCGTTGAGCACGATGGCGAGCAGGCCCGAGGTGACCTGCTCGCCCGAGGCGACGACCGCGTCGTACTCGGACTGGGCGTAGAGCGCCGAGGCGTCCTTGCACCAGGCCACCAGCTCGTTGGTCTTGCCGGACATCGCCGAGACGACGACCGCCACCTCGTAGCCGGCCCGCACCTCGCGGGCGACGTGGCGGGCGACGTTGCGGATGCGGTCGACCGTGGCGACGGAGGTGCCGCCGAATTTCATCACCAGGCGGGGCATGGGGATCCGATCGAACAAACTTGTCTCATGCCGTAAGCCGAGGCCGCGGGCGTCCGGCGGGTACAAGCGGGCCGGAGCGGTGTCAATCTTGTGACTGCAAACGCCGGTCCTGCGCATGACATCCCTTGCGCATGACATCCCAGGGCGGTTGGCCCGGGACGGCGGCTGCGCTACCTCGGCGGTCGAGACGAGACCTCCATTTCCACAGGAAGGCCTGGCGCCGATGAGCGAACCGACCGGACCCTCGATCGACCGCGACGAGGTCGCCCGCTTCGATCGCCTGGCCGCGACCTGGTGGGACGAGGCCGGGCCGATGCGGGTGCTGCACCGGTTCAACCCGGTCCGCCTCACCTATATCCGCGACACGGTCTGCCGGCATTTCGGCCGCGACCCGCTGGCACCCTCCCCGCTCTCCGGTCTCAGCCTCGTCGATGTCGGTTGCGGCGGCGGCGTCCTGTCGGAGCCGCTGGCGCGCCTGGGCGCTGAGGTGACGGGCCTCGATCCCGCGGTCACCAACGTCAAGATCGCGCAGGCCCATGCCGACGAGGCCGGCGTGCCGGTGCGCTACCGGGCCGAGACGATCGAGGCCGTGGTGGCCTCGGGCGAGCGCTTCGACGTGGTCTGCGCCATGGAGGTCGTCGAGCACGTCACCGACATGCCGGCCTTCGTGCGTACCGCCTGCACGGCGGTGAAGCCCGGCGGCCTGTTCTTCGCCGCCACGATCAACCGGACGATGCGCTCCTTCGCGCTGGCCATCGTGGGGGCGGAATACGTCCTCAACTGGCTGCCGAAGGGCACCCACGACTGGGACAAGTTCGTCACCCCGGACGAGTTGCGCGACGCCGTCGAGGCCGGCGGCCTCACCGTCACCGACACGACCGGCGTCGTCTTCAACCCGCTCACCAACCGCTGGAGCGCCGCCCGCGACACGGCGGTGAACTACATGATCGCGGCCGAGCGGCCGGGGGACTGACGGCGCAACCCCGGCCCGTCTCCCCGGTTTTTCCTCGGGGCGACGCCAGGAGACGGGTCCATGCTGGAAAAGATTCCCCACGCTTTGGGCGAGGCTTTGTCGGGGCTGCGGGCCGGCCTCAAGAAGACCGCGTATCACGCCGAGTTCGAGGCCGCTCCCGCCATCATCGGGGTGACGAGCCCGGCCTTCGCCGACGGGGCGGCGATGCCGGCCCGCTTCACCCAGGACGGAGAGAAGCTGTCGCCGCCGCTGGCCTGGAGCGGGCTCCCGGCCAGCACCGCCGCCCTCGTGCTGCTGGTGGAGGACGCCGACAGCCCGACGCCGAAGCCGATCGTCCACGCCATCGCGTGGGATCTCGCCCCCGCGGACGACAGCCTGCCCGAGGGCGCGCTGGCGAGCCCCGGCTCCGACGGTACGGTCGAGGAGGTCGGCAAGAACACCTTCCTCAAGGCGGGCTACCTGCCGCCCGACCCGCCGACCGGCCACGGCCCGCACCGCTACCTGTTCCAGGTCTACGCCCTCAACCGGCATCTCGGGCTGGAGGGCGTCCCGGGCCGCGGCGCCCTGCTCGCGGCCATGCACGGCCACGTCCTCGCCAAGGGCCTGCTCGTCGGCACCTACGAGCGGCGCTGATGCGCAGGTCCTCCGCAGGTCCTGGCTTGCCAGCGACCACGGCCTGGCTCACCACTCGACATCAGGCCGCCGGCGTGCGGCGGGGAGGATTGATCGCATGAAGGCGCTCCTGTGCAAGGCGCTCGGCGGCCCGGAGGATTTGGTGATCGAGGAGGTGCCGGATCCGGTGCCCGGCCCGGGCGAGGCCCTGGTGCGGGTGACGGTCGCCGCGCTCAACTTCTTCGACACTCTGATCATCGCCGGCCGATACCAGGTGAAGCCGGAGCTGCCGTTCTCGCCGGGCGCCGAAGCCTGCGGGGTGATCGAGGCCCTCGGATCGGGGGTCGAGACGTTCCGCGTCGGCGAGCGCGTCATCGTCCATCTCGGCTACGGCGCCTGCCGCGAGCGGGTGGTCGCCCCCGTCTCCGGCCTGACCCGCGTGCCGGAGGGCGTCAGCGACGAGCAGGCGGCGGGCCTCTCCGTCACCTACGGCACCTCGCTGCACGCGCTGCAGGACCGGGCGAGCCTGAAGCCCGGCGAGACTTTGGCGGTGCTGGGCGCCACCGGCGGCGTCGGGCTGGCAGCGGTGGAACTCGGCCACGCGATGGGCGCGCGGGTGATCGCCTGCGCCTCCTCGGCCGAGAAACTCGACCTCGCCAAGGCGCACGGCGCCGACCTCACCCTCGATTACAGCCAGGAATCGCTGCGCGACGGGCTGAAGCGGCTCGGCGGCGAGGCGGGCATCGACGTCGTCTACGACCCGGTCGGCGGCGCCTATTCCGAGCCTGCCCTGCGCTCGCTCAACTGGAAGGGCCGCTTCCTGGTCGTCGGCTTCGCGGCCGGCGAGATCCCCAAGATTCCGCTCAACCTGGCGCTTCTGAAGGGCATCGACATCCAGGGCGTATTCTGGGGGGCCTTCCTTCGCCGCGAGCCCGAGGGCCATGCCGCCAACCAGGCCCGCCTGCTGTCCCTGGTGAGCGAGGGACGGCTTTCCGCGAAGGTGCACGGCGTCTACCCGCTGGAAGAGGCGGCGGCCGCCCTCGGCATCCTGGCGCGCCGCGAGGCGATGGGGAAGGTGCTGCTGCGGCCCTGATGCCCCCTCCCCTCCCGGTGCTCGCGCGGGAGGGGTTTCGCGGCCCGATCGGGAACAGTTGGCGGTCCACGCCGTTCACAGCGGAGCTTTCCATTCCCGAGCGTCAGGACGGAGACACCGTGGGCGACATCATCCGCATCATCCTGCTCGTCGTGATCCCGCCGATCGGCGTGCTGTTCACCGTCGGGTTCGGCCTGCAGTTCATCCTAAACGTGCTGCTGACGCTGTTCGGCTACATCCCGGGCCTGATCCACGCCATCTGGGTCGTGACGCGCCGCAATTACTGAGCGGCGGCTGAACCGATACGCAAAAAATCCCGCGAGGCTCGCGCCTCGCGGGATTTTTTGTTGGTTTGGTTGCGGGGACAGGATTTGAACCTGTGACCTTCAGGTTATGAGCCTGACGAGCTACCGGGCTGCTCCACCCCGCGCCAGGGTGTGATCTGAGTGTCGTGAGGAGGGAAGGTGTGCGTGCTTGGCAGGTCTGGCGGTGACCGACTCTCCCGTGTCTTGAGACACAGTACCATAGGCGCTGGGGCGGTTAACGGCCGAGTTCGAGATGGGATCGGGTT
>NZ_FPCB01000052.1:0-40169 GCF_900116815.1 Methylobacterium sp. 174MFSha1.1
GTCGTGGTGACGCCGGCGATCAGGACGATCTCGTGGCTCCAGTCGAACTGGTAGGCCTCGCCCGGGGCGAAGGCGAGCGGCACGAAGGCGGGAGCCGTCACGCTGGCCTGCTGGCGCTTCCACGTCTTGGCGTAGCGGCGGACGGCATCATAGCCGCCCTCGTAGCCGAGCCCCCGCAGCGCCTCGAAGATCCGGGTCAGCGTCAGCCGCTCCCGCGCCGGCTTCCCGACATTGGCCGTCAGCATCCGGTCGAGCTCGTCGCGCCAGGGCCCGAGCTTGGGTACAGGCTGGACGCTGCGGGTGTAGCGGAAGGCGGTTGCCTCCGAGCGGATCACCTTCCTGACGACCTTGCGGGAGAGCTTCAGCTCCCGACAGATCTGCTTGATCGGCTTATGCTGCACGAAGTACGCGCGGCGGATCTTCGCGACCGTCTCCACGACCAACATCCTCCGCGAGCCTCCCGTTCCGAGTGCGGGAGGCAGTCTGGATGACGTATCCTGGGGGGGCCGTTTGGACGCCGATCACCCCGGAAACGGGGTCCTTATTCAACGCCTAATCACAGCGGAACTTCAGCCGCGGAGCGGCTCGGCATCCCCCAGCCGGGCCTGAGCCAGCAGATCCTCAACCTGGAGGCGCTGGTGGGCACCGCTCTGCTCGATCGCAGCCGGCGCTCGGTCCGGCTCACGCTGCCCGGCCAGGTCTTCCTGCAGGAGGCCCGCAAGACGCTTAACCAAGCCGACACGGCTCTGGCCGCCGTGCGCCGGGCCGGTCGGGGCGAGACGGGCCGGATCTCCATCGGCTACGTGGCCTGGGCCGCCTATGCGGGCGTGCTCACGACGTCGCTCGCCGGCTTCCGGACGACGCATCCGGAGGTGGAGCTTCAGCTGACCGAGATGGAGATGGGCCTGCAACTCGCGGCAATCGCCGGCGGCGCCCTCGATTTCGGCTATGTCCGCCCCCGGTGAAGGTCCCCGATGGGGTCGCGACGACCTGCGTCCTGCGCGATCCCCTCGTCGTCGCGGTCGGTGCGGCCCACGCGCTCGCCGATCACGAGACGATTCCGTTGACCGCGCTGAGCGAGGAGACCTTCATCGCGCCGCGCCAGGCCGTCGATGTCGGCTTTCACCACAACGCCGTCACCGCCTGCCGCGAGAGCGGCTTCGAGCCGACGATCAGCGCCACCGGGCGAGACTTCACCACCATCGCCAGCATGGTCGCGGTCGGGCTCGGGGTCGCGCTCGTGCCGCGATCCCTGACCTGCCTGCAACTGCCCGGCCTCGTCTACCGCCCGGTCACCGGATCGACGACGACCTCGGATCTCGCGGTGGCCTACCGCCGCAACGAGCCGGCGCCGGCGGTGAGGGCCTTCATCCGCCACCACCATCGGTCGGACCCGGCCGAGCGCGACGCGGCGACGTGATGCGCCGCCGGATGACCCGGACGGGTCAGGCCGACGGAGCGGCCCGGCGCGGGTCGGGCCAGAACGAGGTGCCGGCGCGGGCGAGCCCGCCGCCGAGCCCCGCCGGCGAACCGTCGGCCCGCCAGCAGGCCGCCCCCGTCATCGTGCCGTCGGGCTCGAAGCCGACCGCGCACATCCCGCCGCCGACATGCGCCACCGGCCGCACCGGGTGGCCGCGGGCGGCAAGCGCCGCGCGCACGGTCTCCGGGACGCCGTCCTCGATCTCCGCCTCCTCGCCCCAGGTGAAGACGCGGGGCGCCTCGACGGCCTCCTGCAGCGACATGCCGTGATCGACGAGGTTGAGGACGGCCTGGAGCGCGCCGGCGGGGATCCGGTGCGCGCCGGGCAGCCCGAGGGCGAAGACCGGCCTCCCTGCGCGGCAGCCGACGAGGGCCGAGATGCCGCTCGTGATCCGCTTGCCCGGCGCCAGGGACAGGGCGTGGCCGGGATGCGGATCGAACAGGTACATGTAGTTGTTCGGCACGATCCCGGTCCCGGGGATCATGATCTTGGCGCCGAACAGGCTGTTGATCGTCTGGGTCGAGGTGACGATGGCGCCGTCCGCATCCGCCACGGTGACGTGGGTGGTGTTCTGGGACTCGTTGCTGCCGACGCCCGGCGCGTAGCGGCCGGCCCGCGCCGGGTCGATCTCCTGGCGGCGCAGGGCGGCGTAGTCCTTCGCGGTCAGCCGGGCCACCGGCACGTCGACGAAGGCCGGATCGGCCGTGGCGGCGCGCCGGTCGACGGCGGCGATCTTCAGGACTTCCAGCAGGAGGTGAAGCGTGTCCGGCGTGCCGAAGCCCATGGCGGCGAGATCGTAGGCCTCGAGCAGGTTCAGCATCTGCACGATGTGGACCCCGCCCGAGGCCGGCGGCGCCGGGCCGATGATCTCGACGCCGCGATAGGTCCCCCGCACCGGTGCGCGCTCCACCGTGCGGTAGGCCGCGAGGTCGGCGGGCGCGAGGTAGGAACCGGCGGCCCGGAGCGCCGAACCGATCTCGCTGCCGAGGCCGCCGCCGTAGAGCGCGTCCGGCCCCTCGCGGGCGATGGTGGCGAGCGTCTGCGCGTAATCGCCCTGGACGAGGCGCGCTCCGGCCGCGACCGGCTCGCCGCCGGGCAGGAAGATTTCTGCGATCGCGGCGTCGCGCGCCAGGAGCGGCGCGTTCTCCGCCGTGCAGGCGGCGAGGTAGGGCGTGACCGTGAAGCCGCGCCGGGCGTGCCGGATCGCCGGCTCCATCACGTCGGCGAGCGGCAGGCGGCCGTAGCGGGCGAGCGCCTCGCACCAGCCCTTCAGCGTGCCCGGGACCGCGACCGCGGAGGCGCCCATGAAGTTGCGACGCCCCCGCGTCTCCATGTAGTCCGGCCAGGTGTCGGAGACGGGGTCGTAGGCGTCGGGCCGGGCGGCGGCCGGCGCGGTCGCGAGGCCGTCGATCGTCGTGGTCGTCCCGTCGGCGAGGCGGATCACCGCGACGCCGCCGCCGAAGATGCCGACCATCATCGGCTCGACCACCGTGAGGGCGAAGAGCGCCGCGACGGCGGCGTCGATCGCGTTGCCGCCGGCGGCCAGCATCTCGAGGGAAGCGGCCGAGGCGAGGGGGTGGTTCGTCACCGCCATCCCGCGCCGGGCCGCGACCGGGGTCTTCTCGCACGCGAAGGGCGTGCCGGCCCGCGCCCGCCAGTCGTTCTGGGTCATCAGTACAGCCTCGTGCGGTAGCCTTCCTCCATCGTCCGCTCGGCCGCCTCGACCGTCACGGAGGCGGTCTGCTCGGCGATGATGCGGCCGAGCGTCGGGAAGCTGCTGCGCTCGACGTGGAGCGAGGGATCCCACAGCTTCGAGCGCATCAGCGCCTTGCCGCAATGGAAGAACGTTTCCTGCACCTCGACGAGGAGACCGACCGGCGGGACCTTGCCCTGGGCGGCAAGGGGCGCGAGCAGGTCCGCGTCGCGGGTGAGGCTGGCGCGGCCGTTGACCCGCAGCGTCTCGTTGATCCCCGGCACCATGAAGATCAGCCCGACGGCCGGGTAGCGCAGGATGTTGGCGAAGGAATCGACCCGCTTGTTGCCGAGCCGGTCCGGGATCAGCAGCGTGCGCTCGTCGAGCACCGCCACGAAGCCGGCGGCGTCCCCGCGCGGGCTCGCATCGGAGCGCCCCTCGCCGTCGCTCGAGGCGAGCACCAGGAAGGGCGAGAGCGCGATGAAGTCGCGGCAGAAGCCGTCGATGTATCCGAGGACCTTCTTCTCGGCGAGCGGGTTGATCGGCCCGTACTCGGCCCGCAGCTCGTCCTGCGTCCGGATCGGAGGGTTCTGCCCGGCTATCTCCGTCATCGCGTCCCTCCGGTGATCGGCGCCACGCCGCACCAGCCGGCGACGAACAGCGCGACGGTGCGGGTGAGCTTGCGCAGCGACTCGACGTTCGCGCGCTCGTTGAAGGCGTGGGCGTTCTCGATCGTCGCGCCGTAGCAGAAGGCCGGGATGCCGTAATCGAGGCCGTAGAAGCGGGCGTCGGTCAGCCCCGTGAACAGCGAATCCTCGAGCGGGCCGCCCCAGCCGGCGCCGTGCGCCTCGGCGAGCACGGCCTCCGCCGCCTCGGCCCCCGTCACCTCGTAGCCGGGCGAGAGGAAGCCGGACCACACCACCTCGGGCGGGCTCTGGGCGAGGAAGGGATGGCTGGCTGCGGCCCGCGCCACGCAGGCCTCGATCTCGCGCTGGCACGCGGCCACGCTCCAGCCGGGCAGGAGGCCGATGCGGCAATCGACGTCGCACCAGGCCGGCACGCTCGAGGCCCATTCGCCGCCGCGGATGATGCCGACATTGAGGTTGAGCGGGTGCGTGAGCGTGCCGAAACGGGGATGGTCCTTCGCCCGCTCGTTCCACTCCGCCTCCAGGCCCTCCAGGGCCTGGATGACGTGATAGGCCGCCTTGATCGCGTTGAAGCCGGCCGCCGCATGGGCCGCGTGGGCGGGCTCGCCCCGGACTTTGAGGCGAAACCAGATCACCCCGGTCTGCGCCCGCATCAGGCGCCCGTTCGTCGGCTCGACGATGAAGCAGGCCTCCGCCCGGTAGCCGCGCTGCAGCGTCGAGAGGGCGCCGAGCCCGGTGCTCTCCTCCTCGATCACCGACTGGACGTGGATGCGGCCCTGGGGCGCGAGGCCCGCGGCCTCGAGCGCGTCGAGGGCGTAGAGCGCCGCGATGGTGCCGGACTTCATGTCGCCGACGCCGCGGCCGTAGAGCCAGCCATCCTCCACGACGGGCTGGAAGGGCGGGCGCTTCCACATGTCGAGGGGGCCGGCGGGGACCACGTCGCAATGGCCCTGGAGGATGAGGGAGCGGCCCTGCGCCCGCTCCGGCCGGTAGGTCCCGACCACCGTGCGGGCGCGGGAGAAGTCGGTCTCGACCGGGCCGAAGCCGGGCAGGTGGCGCAAATCGTCCTGGTCGATGCGCCAGTCGTCGACGGCGTAGCCCCGCGCCCGCAGGAGGTCGGCCATCCTGTCCTGGCACGGACCCTCCTGGCCGCGGGTCGAAGGGATCGCCGCGAAGGCGATGGTGTCGGCGATCTGGCGCTCGAAGCCGGCATCGACTGCCGCGAAGAGCGCGTCGCGCTCGGGGCCGGTCAGGGTCGTGCGGGGTTGCGTCTCGTCTGTCATGCGACCTCCGGCGCGACGGGCTCGCGCGTGAATCCGGGATGTTCGAAGAAGCGCCGCCCCGGAATCGCGTCGAGGAGGGCGCGGGTATAGGCCTCGCGCGGCGCGGAGAAGACGTCGCGCGTCGCCCCCTCCTCGACGATCCGACCCTTCTGCAGAACGATCACCCGGTCGGCGATCTCGGCGGCGATGCGCAGGTCGTGGGTGATGAAGATCATCGCGAGACGCATCTCGCGGCGCAGTTCGGCGAGCAGCGCCAGCACCTGGGCCTGGACCGAGACGTCGAGGGCCGAGACCGCCTCGTCGGCAATCAGCACCTGCGGCCGCAGCACCAGCGCCCGGGCGATGCAGATGCGCTGGCGCTGCCCGCCGGAGAATTCGTGCGGATAGCGCTCCGCCGCCGCCGCCGTGAGACCGACCCGCTCCAGGAGCGCGCGGGCGGCCGCCATCGCCTCGCGGCGCGGGGTGCCGTAGGCCATCGGCCCGCGGGCGACCGCGTCCCCGACCTTCTGGCGCGGGTCGAGGCTCGCGAAGGGATCCTGGAACACGATCTGGAGGCCGCGCCGGGCCTGGCGCAGCGCCTCGCCGTCGAGCGAGCGCAGGTCCTCGCCGCCGAGCCGGATCGCGCCGCGATCGGGCTCGGTGAGGCGCATGATCATCCGCCCGAGGGTCGACTTGCCCGATCCGGATTCGCCCACGACCGCGAGGGTCTCGCCCTGGTGCAGGCGGAGGGAGAGGCCGTCCGCGGCGACGACCCGGCGCGGCGGCTGGAACAAGCCCCGCCGCACCGTGAAGGTCTTGCGCAGGTCCTCGACGGAGAGGACCGGCGCTCCCTCCGGCCGGGGGGCAGGCGGACGCAGCCGCGCGCGGGGCACCGCGTCGATCAGCGCCCGGGTATAGGGATCGCGGGGCCGGCGCAGAACCGCCTCCGCGCTCCCGGTCTCGACCACGCGCCCGCCCCGCAGCACCACGACCCGGTCGGCGACATCGGCGACGACGCCGAAATCGTGGGTGATGAGGAGCACGCCCATGCCGCGCTCGCGCCTGAGATCGTCGATCAGCCGCAGGATCTGCGCCTGGGTCGTCACGTCGAGGGCCGTCGTCGGCTCGTCGGCGACGAGGAGGGCCGGCCGGTTCGCCATCGCCATGGCGATCATCACCCGCTGGCGCTGGCCGCCGGAGAGCTCGAACGGGTAGGAGCGGGCGAGAAGCCCGGGCGTCGGCAGGCCGACCTGGGCGAGCAGGCCTTCGACCCGGGCCCGCATCGCGTCGCGCGGCAGCGCGCCCTGGTGGGTGCGGATCGTCTCGGCGACCTGGGCGCCGACGCGCTTCAGGGGGTTGAGGGAGGACAAAGGCTCCTGGAAGATCATCCCGGCCTCGCCGCCGCGGAAGGCCCGCAGGTCGGAGCCCGACAGCCGCGCGACGTCGCGCCCGTTCACCGCGACCGCGCCGCCGGCGACGCGCACCCCGGACGGCAGCAGGGAGAGGATCGCGTGCGCGATCATCGACTTGCCGGAGCCCGACTCGCCGACGAGGCAGACCACCTCGTCGCGCTGGATCGCGAAGGAGACGTCCTCGACCGCGTGGGCCCGGTCGCCGCCCCGCGGCAGCGCGATGGTGAGCCGGTCGACGGCGAGGACGGGAGCCGTGGATACGGGAGCTTTGGCGTCGGTCATGGTCGTCAGCCCCGGCGCCGCGCGATGCGCGGGTTGAGCACGTCGCTCAGGCCCTCGCCGAACAGGTTGATGGCGAGCACGGTGACGAGGATCGCGAGGCCCGGGAACACGCTCGCCCACCACGCCTGCCGGATCGAGCTGCGGGCCGAGCCGACCATGAAGCCCCAGGACATCATGTTGGGATCGCCCAGGCCGAGGAAGGAGAGCGCGCTCTCGATGAGGATCGCGCTCGCCACCGTGAGCGAGGCCGTGACGAGGATCGGCGAGACCGCGTTCGGCAGCACGTGGCCGAACACCACCCTGGCGGTGCGCTCGCCCTGGCAGATCGCCGCCTCGACGAATTCCCGGCGGCGCAGGCGCAGGAATTCGGCCCGGGTGAGCCGCGCCAGCGGCGGCCAGGACACCGCCCCGATCGTGGCGACGATGGTGGCGAGCGAGGGCGTGAAGGTCGCGACGAGCAGGATCGCCAGCACGAAGGCGGGGATCGTCTGGAACAGCTCGGTCATGCGCATCAGCGCCGCGTCGAGCCCGCCGCCGGCATAGCCGGCGAGCGCCCCGACCGTCACCCCGATGACGAGCGCCGCCAGCGCCGAGGCGACGCCGATGAGGAGCGAGACCCGGGCCCCGTGGGCGATGCCCGCCGCGACGTCGCGCCCGAGGGTGTCGGCCCCGAGCCGCATCCCGTCCTCACCGGGCGGGGCGAAGGGCGTCGCCACCATCTCCCAGGGGGATTCGGGGTAGAGGACGGGGGCGCTCGCCGCGAGGACCAGCACCGCCAGGATGAGCACGAGCCCGGCCATGCCGCTCGGGTGGCGCAGGAAAGCCTTGAGCGCGTCCATCTCAGGCGCTCCCCGCCCGCATGCGCGGATCGATGAGCCGGTAGGCCAGATCCGTCGCGAGGTTGAACAGGATGACGATGACCGAGAGGATGAGGAACACGCCGAGCATCACCGGGTAGTCGCGCTGCAGCAGCGCGTCGAAGGTGAGCCGGCCGAGTCCCGGCCAGGCGAACACCGTCTCGACCACGACCGCGCCGCCGACGAGGGCGCCGGCCTGCATGCCCGCGACCGTGACCACCGGCACGAGGGCGTTGCGCAGCATGTGCCCGAGAACGATCTGCGCCCCGGTGAGGCCCTTGGCGCGGGCGGTCTTCACGAAGTCCTGCTGCGCCACCTCGATGATCGCGGCCCGCATCAGCCGGGCGTAGATCGCGAGGTAGATCGCCCCGAGGGAGGCCGCCGGCATCGCGAGGTATCTGAGGAGATCGAGGGCCTGGCCCAGGGGGCCGAGCCGGGCGTTGATCGTGCCGTAGCCGAAGGGCGGCAGCCAATCGAGCCAGACCGAGAAGACCAGGACCAGCATCAGCCCGAGCCAGAACACCGGCATGGCGTAGAGCACGAGCGACAGGACCGTGAAGGCGGTGTCGGCGGCGCTGCCCGCCGCGAGGCCGGCCATCACGCCGAGGGTCGAGCCGAGGAGGAGCGCGAGGGCGAAGGCCGTGACCGTGAGGAGGAGGGTGGCGGGAAGGCGCTCGCGGATCAGGTCGAGGACCGGCCGGCGCTGCTGGGTCGAGGTGCCGAGATCGAGCCGCACCACCCGGCCGAGATGGCGCACGAGCTGCACCGCGTAGGGCTGGTCGAGGCCGTACTCGGCGCGCAGGTCGGCGAGCAGCTTGGCGTCCGCGCCGCCCGACTGCCCGGCCATCACCTGGGCCGGGTCGCCGGGCGCGGCCCGCACCAGCGCAAAGTTGAAGGTCGCGATCACCAGGACCACCAGGACGAGCCGGACGATCCAGGCACCGAGCGCGATTCCGATTCCGGCGGCGCGCCTGATCCCGGTCACGACTTCGTCACCGCGCCGAAGGTCTCGTGCGAGCCGATCGCCGTCGTCACGACGTCCTTGAGGCTCCTGTCGTAGATGATCGGGTACTCGATCTCGAGCGTCCAGGCGACGGGCACCTCCTCGACCAGGATCTGCTGGACCCTGGTGTAGAGCTCCTGGCGCTTCTTCTCGTCCAGCGCGCTCGCGGCCTCGTCGAACAGCCGGTCCACCTCGGGGTTCGAGTAGCCTTGCGTGTTCGAGAACAGGATGCCCTTGACGATGTTCGAGGTCACGTAGGTGCGCGAGACGCCGAGCGCCGGATCGCCGAGCTGGTAGAGCAGGTTCGTCGTCATCTGGTAGTCCCAGTTGCCGATCCGGGAGGCCCAGCCCGCCATGTCGGTCGCTTCGAGCACGAGGTCGATGCCGACGCGGGCGAAGGACTGGCGGTAGAACTCCGCCGAGCGCTGGTAGGATTCGCCGTAGGGCGGCACCAGGAACTTGATCTCGACCCGCTTGCCGTTAGCGCCGGGCTTGAGACCCATCTCGTCGAGCAGAGCCTTCGCCTTGTCGGGGCTGTACTCGTACTTGCGGACGTTCGGGTCGTAGAACTTCGTCTTCGAGGCGATCGGCCCGGTCGCGACCCTCGCCTGCCCGAAATAGACGCGCTTGGCGAGCGCCTCGCGGTCGAGGGCGTGCATCACCGCCTGGCGGAAGCGCCGGTCGTTCAGCGGCGCGACGCGGTTGTTCATCTCGAGCCATTGCAGCGGCGCGAAGTACTCGTAACCCGCATTGGTGACGGCGAGATTCGGGCGGGCCTTGAGGCGGGCGACGTCGTAGAACTCGACGTCGGACCATTGCGCGAGCTGCACCGTGCCGTTCTCGAGGGCGAGCGTGCGCGACGCCGCGTCGGGGATGACCCGGTAGATGATCTCGTCGAGGTGCGGCTCGTCCTTGCGGTAGTAGCCGTCGTGGCGCACCAGGTGGACGTGCGAGCCGCGCACCCATTCCTTGAGCTTGAACGGGCCGGTCCCGATGGCCTTGTCGTTCATCGGGTTCTTGCGGAAGTCGGTGCCCTCGTAGACGTGCTTCGGGACGATCGGCGCGGTGGTGCAGTCGAACGAGCCGAGGAACGGCGCGAAGGGCTCCTTCAGCGTGAAGACCACGGTCAGGGGATCGGGCGCCTCGGCCCGCGCCACGCGGCGGAAGGTGTTGCGCGCCCGTGGATGGGTCTCCATCAGCAGGGTCATGCACGAGAACACGACGTCCTGCGCCGTCATCGCCGTGCCGTCGTGGAAGGTGATGCCGGGAAACAGCCGGAACGTGTAGGTGAGCCCGTCCGGCGAGATCTCCCAGGACCGCGCCATGCCGGGCATCGGCTTCAGGTCCGGGGCGTATTTGAGCAGGCTCTCGTAGATCTTGCCGCCGAGGGTCAGCGTCGGCTGCTGCTGGTTCAGGGCGGTGACGAGGATCGGCGGCTCGGGCTGGATGATCACGTTGAGCGTGCCGCCGCGACCTTGCGCCCCCGCCCGTCCCGCGCCGAGCGGCAGGGACGCGGCGCCGGCGAGCAATCCCCCGGTGAACTGGCGGCGATCCATCCCGGCCTCTCCCGATCGTTGAGCGATCGTGAGAGCCTAGCCGAGCGAATACCGGCCCGCCGTCGCATCCGGGCCGCCGAGTATCGCGATCGGGCCAGCCGGCGGGCTGCGATGGCGGCCGAGCGTGGTATGCAGGTTGCCTCCCCCGGCCTGGTCGATCGTCCGTCCAAGGAGCGCAGGATGAGGAAGCCGTTCCCGCTCGAGGCCGAGCGGTGCGAGACGATCCCGCAGGGACGGCGGGCCGCCGACCCGCGGGCGGCCCGCGCGCTCTCGGCCAGCCTCCAGGCCGTGCCGCGCCGGGTGGGCGGGATGGGGGCGTTCTATCCCGATACCAGCACCAGCACCCGGCACGCCCATGCGCGCGGGCAGTTCATCCTCGGCGTCACCGGGGTCACCGCGATGCTGACCGACGAGGGGTGCTTCGTCGTCCCGCCGGATCACGGGCTGTGGATCCCGCCGGGCGTGGTGCACCAGTCCCGATCATGGGCGGATGTGGAGGTGCAGACCCTCTACGTCGAGGCCGACGCGATGCCGGCCGGTCACGGCGCCTGCCGCCTGGTGCGCACGACGCCGCTCCTGCGGGCGCTCCTCGCCGAGGTGCTGGCGATGCCGGTCCTCTACGACGAGCACGGACGGGAGGGCCGGCTCGTCGACCTCCTGCTCGCGGAGATCGGCCGGATGCCCGCCTCCTCGCTCCACGTCGCGGTGCCGCAGGACGACCGTCTCGGCCGGATCTGCGAGAGCGTGCTCTCCCGCGCCGGCGAGACCCGGACTCTCGACGAGTGGGCGCTCCTCACGGGCTTGAGCCGCCGGACGATCACGCGCCTGTTCCGCCGCGAGACCGGGATGAGCTTCTCGGCCTGGCAGCAGCGGGTGCGGCTCATGGAGGCGCTCGCCCGCCTCGGCGGCGGCGCCTCCGTCACCAGCGTCGCCCTCGACGTCGGCTACGACAGCCCGAGCGCCTTCACGGCGATGTTCAAGCGGGTCCTCGGCACCTGCCCGCGGACCTACCTCGACTGGGCCTGAGGGCCGGGCTCCGCGAGGCCATGGCGGGACAGGGCGGCCTTCAGGATGGCGGCGGTCTCGGGCCGCCGCGCGAGGCAGCGCGAGGTCGGCCCCGCGACGACGATCGAGAGCCGGCGGTCGCCGAGGGGAAGCGGGAGGGCGACGCCGGCGAGGTCGGCGATGTACTCCGAGTCGCTCTGGTGATAGCCGCGCTCCTCCGCCTCCAGCAGCGCACGCTCCACGTTCTCCACGCCCAACGGCGTCGTGTCGGAGAAGCGCTCGAACGCGACCCGGCGGTAGATCGCCTCGCGCGAGGCCGCAGGATACTGGGCGAGGATCGCCCGCCCGGCGGAGCTGGCATGGACCGGAACCCGGTCGCCGACCCGGGCATGGTAGCGCACCTGGTGCCGGGATTCCGCCACGACGAGGAACAGGGCGTGGATGCCGGTCAGGGTGCCGACCGCCGTGGTCTCGCCGGTGGCGGCCGCCACATCGGCCACGAGGTCGTCGACGACGCCCGGCAGCGGCTCGGCCTCCGCCACAGTGAGGGCGAGCGTGAGCCAGCGAGGGGTCGGGTAGTACCCGGCCCGCGGCCGCGGCTCGTAGAGATAGCCCCGCTCGACGATCGTCCCGACAAGGTTGAACGTGCTCGAGCGCGGCCAGCCGAGATCGTCCGAGATCTCGGCGAGGGTGGCCGGCCGCCGCCGCTCGGCGAAATACTCCATCAGTTCGAGAACGTTGGCCGCCTGCTTGACCTGCATCTGTCCCGTCGCCCCGTGCCGGTGCGGGGTTCGACCGCCGCCCGGGTTCATGGCTGCGCAACCTAACGGCCGGTGCTTCGGGGCACCACACGCATCCCGCCTCCCCCTCTGCCTCCGAGGGCGCTTGACTTATTCATAAGCAGGAATGAAAAATTCCTACATAAGAATTTAGCGGGCCGCGACGATCGGTGCCGTGAAGCGGACGGCCGCGACAAGTCGGCCCGCCGCAGGGAGGAATGCATGTCGCTTCGCCGTACCCTCGGGACGCTCGCCCTCGCCGCCTCGACGACGCTGTCTTCGGCCGCCCTGGCGCAGGTCCCGGTCAAGATCGGCGTCCTCGCCGACATGTCCGGGATCTTCTCGGATATCGGCGGCGCGGGGGCCGCCGAGGCGACCCGGATGGCCGTCGAGGACTTCGCCAAGCTGCCGGAGGCGAAGGGCCTTGCGGTCGAGGTCGTCGCGGCCGACGCTCAGAACAAGCCCGATATCTCGAGCACCATCGCGCGCAAGTGGTTCGACTCGGACGGGGTGGACGCCGTCGTCGACATGCCGACGAGCGCGATCTCCCTCGCCCTCGCGCCGCTCGTGCGGGAGAAGAACAAGGTCGCGCTGTTCACCGCGTCCGGCTCCTCGGACCTGACCGGCAAATCCTGCACGCCGAACTCCGTGCATTGGACCTACGACACCTGGGCGCTCGCCCACGGCACCGCGGAGGCGATCACGAGGGCCGGCGGCAAGTCCTGGTACTTCATCACGGCCGATTTCGCGCTCGGCCATGCGCTCGAGCGCGACGCCAGTGCCGTGGTGAAGGCCGAGGGCGGCCGGGTGGCTGGAACCGTCCGCCATCCCACCGACGCCAAGGACTTCTCGTCGTTCCTGCTCCAGGCCCAGGCCTCGCAGGCGCAGGTGATCGGCCTGACCAATGCGGGCGGCGACACGATCAACGCCATCAAGCAGGCGGCGGAGTTCGGCATCGTCCAGAGCGGGCAGCAGCTCGCCGGCATGCTCTTGTTCCTCTCCGACATCCATTCGCTGGGCCTGCGCACCGCCCAGGGCCTGCGCCTGACGACAGGGTTCTACTGGGACCTGAACGCGGCGACGCGGGCCTTCGGCGAGCGCTTCGCCGCCCGCAACAACGGTCGCTACCCCACCATGAACCAGGCCGGGGCCTATTCCGCCACGATCGCGTTCCTTCGGGCGGTCGCGAAGGTCGGGTCGGCCAAGGACGGGGCCGCGGTGGTGAAGGCGATGCGGGAGGCGGGGACCTTCGACGACCCGCTCTTCGGCAAGACGATGTTGCGCGAGGACGGCCGCGTGCTGCACGACATGATGCTCGTCGAGGTCAAGAAGCCGGACGAATCGAAGAAGCCCTACGACTACTACAAGGTCCTGGCCACTATCCCGGGTCCGGAGGCCTTCCGTCCCCTGAAGGACGGCGGATGCCCGTTCGTGAAGTAGCGGGCGCCGCCCCGACGGCATCGACGCAAGCTGAGGATCAACGACCATGCGACTGGCCAACAAGCTCGTGGTGGTGACGGCCGCGGCCTCCGGGATGGGGCGCGCCGGCGTCGAGCTCTTCCTGCGCGAGGGGGCGCGGGTCGCGGCCATCGACGTGAACGCCGAGGGGCTCGCGCGGCTGTCCGCCGACATGGCGGCGCAGGGCCATGACGTCGCGACGGTGCGGGCCGACCTCTCGCAACCCGAGGAGATGCGGGGCTCGATCCACGACGCCGCCGCCGCGCTCGGTGGGATCGACGTGCTGTGGGCCCATGCCGGCATCCCCGGGCCCGGCGGCATCGAGAACCTCGACGTATCGGCCTACCGGCTCGCCATCGACCTCAACGTCACCTCGGCGGCCCTCGCCGCCGGCGAGGCGATCGGGCACATGCGCCGGCGCGGCGGTGGGTCGATCGTGTTCACCGCCTCCGTCTCGGGCCTCGTCGGCTCGATGTGGAGCCCGATCTACTCGGCTGCCAAGTTCGCGGTGGTCGGGCTGACGAAGTCCCTCGCCCAGACCTTCGCACCCGACAACGTCCGGGTGAACGTCGTCTGCCCGGGCCTCGCCGAGACGCCGATGAAGCTCGGCTTCACCGGCCGCTCGGGCGATCCGGCGGAGGCCGCCGCCGCCGAGGCGCGCATGGTCTCCGCGGTGCCGATGGGGCGCCTGTGCCGGCCGGAGGAGGCCGCACACGCGGTGCTCTGGCTCGCCTCGGACGATGCCTCCTACGTGACGGGCGTGGCCCTGCCCGTCGATGGCGGCTTCACGGCGCGCTGAGCGCCGGGGCCCGCGCAACGATAAGGAGAAGTGGCATGCCGGGTCCGCTCGCAGGCATCAGGGTCGTCGACCTGAGCACGGTCGTCGCGGGCCCCTTCGCGACGCAGATCCTCGCCGAGCTCGGCGCCGAGATCGTCAAGGTCGAGGGACCGGGCGGCGACATCCTGCGCGCGCCGGGTCCGGCCCGCTCGCCCGGCATGGGGGCGGCGTTCCTCAACTGCAATCGCGGCAAGGACAGCGTCGTCCTCGATCTGAAGCAGGAGGCCGGCCGTGCCCGGCTCGACGACCTCGTCCGGGGCGCCGACATCCTCGTCCACAACATGCGGATGAAGGCCGCCGCCCGGCTCGGCCTCGACGACGCGCGCCTGCGCACGATCAATCCGGGGCTGATCACCTGCGCGATCGTCGGCTTCGGCCAGGACGGGCCCTACCGGGACCGGCCGGCCTACGACGACATCGTCCAGGCGGCGTCCGGCTGGGCCGATCTCGAGCGGCGGGCCGGGGGCGAGCCCCGCTACGCGCCGACCATCGCGGCCGACAAGACCGCGTCGCTCTACGTCACCACGGCGATCACCGCCGCCCTGTTCCACCGCGCCCGCACGGGAGAGGGACAGGCAATCGAGGTGCCGATGTTCGAGACCATGGTGTCGTTCCTCGCCGTCGAGCACCTCGCCGGCCTCACCTTCCGACCGCCCCTCGGCCCGTCCGGCTACGCGCGCCTCCTCTCGAAGCACCGCCGGCCCTACCCGACCCGCGACGGCCACATCGCGGTCCTGCCCTACAATGCGAGCCACTGGCGCGCGGTCTTCCGCGCCGCCGGCCGCGAGGATTGGGCGCAGGAGGAAGCCCTCGGGTCCGACGCCGCCCGCGCCGCGATGATCGACACCCTCTACGAGCGCCTGGCCGGCTGCCTCGCCCAGGACACGACGGAGGCGTGGCTCTCGCGCCTCGCGCCCCTCGACGTGCCCTGCACGCGGGTCAACCGGATCGAGGACCTGCTCGACGATCCCCATCTCGCCGCCACCGGCTTCTTCGAGGCGATCGACCATCCGACGGAGGGGTCGCTCCTCGCGACGCGGCCACCGGTCCGGTTCTCGCGCACGCCCTGCGGCGCGACGCGGCCGGCGCCACGCCTGGATTCGGGCAAGCCCTGAGGCCGGCATCCGAGGGCGCGGGCCGCTTCGGCATCACCGCGTCGCGAACTTGATGCTGAGCGCGGCCTTGGCCGTCAGGCCGGGGCTCGGCAGCAGGTTGAGGTACTGCGTGTAACGCTTGTCGAAGGCGTTCTGCACGATGACGTCGGCGCGGATGCGATCGTCGACGCGGTAGGAGGCGAAGAAGTCCACGAGCGCGTAGGCCTTCGTCGCCAGGATCGTGGTGCCGGCCGGCACGTCGAGGCGGCTGTCCACGAATGTGAGGCGGCTCCCGACCGTGACGCGCTCGTCGAGGAAGCGCAGCCCGAGCGTCGCGCTGATCCGATCCGGAGGAACGGTCAGCAGCGTCTCGCGGGTCGCCTTGTTGCGCCCGTCGGTGTGCGTGGCGGCGAGCGAGACGAACCCCCCACCCCAGTCATACGCGCCCTCGATCTCGACACCCGACAGCTCGGCCTGCGCGATGTTGAGGTACTGGAGCGATTGCACCGGGATCACGCACGGAAACCGTCCTGGGAGCCGCGCGCAGACCGACGCCGGTATGCCGGGGATGGCCGGGACGAAATAGGTCGGGCCGACCGGCGAGATGTTGATGTAATCGTCGACGATATTATTGAAGACGTTGAGCTTGGCTCTCAGAACGTCTCCTGGCTGGACCACGTCGCCGTATTTCAGGTTGATGCCGCCCTCGATGGTGTGGGCCACCTCCGGCCGGAGCGTCGGGTTCGGCAGGATGTTGAAGGCCGGGAACGGATGGATGCCCTGCACCAGCGTCTCGGTGATCGACGGCGCGCGATAGCCCTCGGCGTAGGTGGCGTAGAACTCGATGCCGGCGAACGGCGACACGCCGACGGTGATCTTGGGCGACAGGCGGTCGCCGCTCGATCGGTAGGCGCCGCCGGAGAGATCGTAGCGGTCGTACCGGAGCGCGCCGATCACGCGCAGCCAGGAGGCGTAGCGCATCTCGTCCTGGACGAATGCGCCCGCGAGGTTGCGCTCTCCCGAAGGGGTGAAGGCGGATCCGAAGCCGCCGGCCCGATCCGTCGTCCTAACGCTGTCGAAGACCATGTCCCCGCCGAGCGTCAGGGCATGGCTCGCGCCCCAGGTGTCGAAACGGGCGGTGTTGTGGATGTCGAACCCCGACGTGTCGATGTCGTAGTTGATCTGGTTGCCCGCCCGCACGCCGAGGTTGCCGTAGAGGCCGCTCGCCGTGTCGCTCAGGAAGGTCAGGGTGTTGTGCGTCGTGGTATAGTAGCCCTTCGCGCTGAGATCGATCAGCGGCACGTCCGGGCGGGCGAAGCGGTAGCCGAGGGTGTAGGTGTCGGCCTGAACGGCGTTGGCGAAGCGGGCGCCGGCGTTGCTGGAGCCGTTATTGGCGAAGTCGAAGTTCTGGATCAGGGCCGTGCCGCTGACCTCGTGGCCGTCGGCGGGCCGGACGTTGAACTTGGCGAGGCCCGAGGTCAGTTCGTTGCCGGTGTCGCGCACGAGGTTACCGATGCCGTCGCGGTAGGGCGTGTTGTTGCGGTAGACGAACTGGCCGAAGACGTCGGCGGCGGTGCCGATGCGCGCGCCGAGAGCGGTCGAGTTCAGGAACCTCTGCCCGTTGGTGCCGAACCCCCATTTCTGCACCGCACCGGCCGTCTCGTCCGGCGTCAGGATGTCGTCGATCGAGCGCGTGCGGAAGGCCACCACGCCGCCGATCGCGCCCGAGCCGTAGATGGTCGAGGTGGGACCCCGCGTGATGTCGATGCCGCCGACGAGCTCCGGGTCGAGGTAGAAGACGCCGTTGGCGCTGTGCCCGGAGGTCTGGAAGTCCTGGCGCGCGCCGTCGACCAGCATGTTGACCCGCCCGAAATCCTGCAGGCCGCGGATGTTGATGGCTTGAGCCGGATCGTTCTGGTTCTCCTGCGTCGTCACGCCCGGCACGTCGCGCAGCACATCGGACAGCCGGCTCGGCTGGAGGCGCCGGATCTGCTCGCGCGTGACCACGCTCGTGCCCGACAGGGCGTCGATCGCCGATTCCTCGGTCTTCGTCGACGTCACCGTGATGGTGTCGAGGGCGATCGGCGCCTCCGGCGCAGGGGCCACTGGTGGCGGTGCCGCGATCTGCGCATGGGCGGATCCGAGGCAGAGGAGCGAGACGCCGATCAGGAGACCGGGTCGGCACGACAGGAGGGGACGGCGGGAGATCATCACCAGTTCCGCGAGGCAGGGCGCAACGTCGAGAGGTTGGCTGGCTGGCGGAGAGCTGGCTGGCTGAGACTCGTCATGCGAGCCCGGCCGCCTCGGCGTCAATGCGTGAAGAGAAGAGCCGGATTGTTACAGCTCGAAGTTACGGTGGCGCGCGTTCGTAAGCATTCCAGACAGATCGTCAAACTTGTCGTTCAGTTGCCGCTGGGCAACACACGGGTCGGCAGGATGAAGGGCTTGCCGCCTGGCGGAACCCGCCCGACGGGCCATCGCACGCCGAAAACCTCGGCGATCAGGTCGTCGCGCAGGATCGCACCGGGGGCGCCGCGCGCCACGAGCCGGCCGCCGTCGAGCACCAGCAACGTGTCGGCATAGACGGCCGCGAGATTGAGGTCGTGCAGGATCGCCACCACGCCGACCCCCGTGCGGCGCAGGTCGTCCACGGCGTCGAGGATCGCGCCCTGGTGGCGCAGGTCGAGGCTCGCCGTCGGCTCGTCGAGGAACAGCACCTGTCCCGCGGCCACCGTGCGGCCGGCGGCCAGCTGGCAGAGCACGCGCGCGAACTGCACGCGGGCCTGCTCGCCGCCCGAGAGGCCAGGATAGGGACGCTCGGCAAGGTGCAGGATACCGGCCTGCTTCAGGGCCTGCACCAGGATCGCCTCCCGGTCGCGGCGGGTCAGGCCCCGGCCGATCCCGTCGAGGCCGATCCGCGCCACCTCGGCGACCGCGAACGGGAAGGCGACGCGGGCCTGCTGGGGCAGAACGGCGCGCAAGGTCGCGAGACGCCAGGCCGGGATCCCGGCGACCGGCTCCCCGGCATAGGCCACGCTGCCCGATGTCGGGCGCAGCTCGCCGCAGAGGAGACGCAGCAGGGTGGACTTGCTGGCGCCGTTCGGCCCGATCATCACCTGCAGCGTGCCGGGCTCGACCGCCAGCGAGACGCCCTGGACGAGGATCTTCCCGTCCGTCGTAAAGCCGAGGTCGCGGCAAGCGAGGAGCGGCGGCTCAGCCATCGAAGCCTCTCTGTCCGGAGAGCAGCAGCCACAGGAAGACGGGCGCCCCGACGAGCGCGGTGACGATGCCGATCGGCAGCTCGGCCGGCGCGACGACGAGGCGCGCCGCGACGTCGGCCAGGACGAGCAGCGCGCCGCCCAGCAGCGCGGCGGCGGGCAGGAGGCGGCGGTGGTCGGGGCCGATCACGAGGCGCAGCGCGTGCGGCACCACGAGACCGACGAACCCGATGACGCCGGCCGCGGCGACGCCCGCGCCGACCGCCACGGCGACGAGCAGGATCGCCGCGCGCTTGAGGCGCTCGACCGGAATGCCGAGGTGGAAGGCCTCCGCCTCGCCGAGGACGAGGGCGTTGAGGCCGCGCCCCAGGAAGGGCACGGCGAGGAGGACCGGCAGGATCGCCGGAGCCGTCGCCGCGACCTTGGTCCAGCTGGCCCCCCCGAGGCTGCCGAGCGACCAGAAGGTGAGGTCGCGCAGCTGCCGGTCGTTGCTGGCGAAGACCAGGAGTCCGGTCATCGCCCCGGCGAGCGCTCCGAGGGCGATGCCGGCCAGCAGCATCGTCGTCACCGAGGTCCGCCCGGACCGGGTCGCCACGAGGTAGAGGCCGAGCGTCGCGGCGAGCCCGCCCAGGAACGCCCCGGCCGGCAGGACCGCGTAGGGCAGAGGTCCCGGGAGGCCGAGGCTCCGCAGAACGCCGTCGCCCAGCACGATGATGGTGGCCGCCGCGAGGCCCGCCCCGGCCGAGACCCCGACGAGGGCCGGGTCGGCCAGGGGGTTGCGGAACAGCCCCTGCATCAGCGCGCCGGAGACCGCGAGGCCTGCTCCGACCATGAGGCCGAGGAGGGTGCGGGGCAGGCGGATGTTGAGGATGACGAGGGCGTCGCGCGCGGAAGCCGGATCGGCACTCGCATGGAGCACGAGTTTCAAGATGCGCGACGGCGGGATCGGGACCGCCCCGACGCCGACGGAGAGGATGGCAACCGCGGCGACCAGCAGGGTGAGACCGCCGAAGATCAGGCCGCTCCGCCGCCGTGCCCGCATCGGCGCGTGCGCCCTAGTCACGGGGCAGGTCGGGATAGATCGCCCGCATCAGGTCCCGCGCGGCGTCCGGGGTGCGCGGGCCGAACCCGAGAAGGGTGAGGCCGTCCACCGCCACGAGCGTGCGCCTCACGGCGGCCGGGGTCTGTCCGAGCGCCGTGCCGGGCGCGAAGACGCCGTCCGGGCTCGGCGCGTCGGCCCCGTTCTGCATCATCACCACGGCGTCGGGCGCCGCAGCCAGGACGGCCTCGTCGCTGATCGGCTTGTAGCCGTCGAAGCCCGTCACGGCATTGTCGATCCCGGCGAGCGCCAGGATGCCGTCGGCGGAGCTGCCGCGACCGCCGACCATCATACGGCCGTTCGCGACGGACAGGATCACCAGGGCCCTGGCCCGCCGGTCGACCCGGGCCCGCGCTCGCGCCAGCTCGCCGAACCGGGCGCCGACCTCCGCCGCCAGCCTCTCGGCCGCCGGCGCGAGGCCGGCGAGGTGGCCGACGGTCAGGATCTTGTCGAGGACACCCTCGGGCGTCGGCGGCTCTCTGACGATCGACACCGGGACACCGGCCTCCCGCACCAGGGCGAGCACCTCCGGCGGCCCGGCGCCCTCCGCGGCGATGACGAGGTCCGGGCCGAGGGAGAGCAGCCCCTCGGCCGACAAGGCCCGCAGGTAGCCGACATTCGGCTTCTCGCGCAGGACGTTTGCCGGGAAGAGGCTCGTCGTATCGACGGCCACGACCCGTTCGGCGGCGCCGAGCCGGTAGAGGATCTCGGTGACGGCCCCGCCGAGCGACGCGATGCGGGCCGCCGGCTCGGCCGCTCGCGAAACCCCGGGAACGACGGCGATGACGGCGCCGGCGAGGAGGGCGCGGCGGCGCCAGAGCCGCGGAGTGGAAGGGTCGGTCATTTCGTGAGGATCAGCTTGTTGTTGGCGGTGATCCGGAGCCGGTAATGCTCGCCGGCATGCAGGATCGTCACCTCGCGGGCCCCATGCATCAGGACGGTCGAGGCGATCGTCGCGGGCGGCTCCGACCGCCGGTCGCGTGCCAAACCCTCACGATCACCGCTGTTGCCGGCGGCGACGTCCTCTCGTTTTATCATGGCGTAGACTTCGAGGCGTTCCGCATGTTTGAAATATTCTATTTCGAACATGGGAAAATTGATGACGACTCGTCCTAGGAGATCGTTCTGCGCCGCACAAGACGCGCTGCATCGGAGCGGTCGACGGGTCGTGTCCCTTGGAGTGGTGTAGCTGAGCGAGAGCGGGAGAGCCCGCCTGCGGGCCTTTCACAGCGCTGTAGCAGGCGGGATCTCCCGCGGGGGTGACGGGTTAGGATCGGGTTGCGAACACCAACCCCGAGCCCGGGAGACCCCCGATGACCGATGCCATGATGAGCCTGCGGGCGCTGGCTGAGAAGAGCGCGGACGCGGACGTGCTGCGCGAGATGATCGGCTTTGCCGCCAGCGCCTGATGGAACTGGAGGTGGCTGGCCTGACCGGCGCGGCCCACGGCGAGAAGAGCCCGGAGCGGCTGGCCCAGCGCAACAGCTTGCCCCGGACTTGATCCGGGGGGTATCGTGACCGAGACTGGCAGACGCGGGCCGGCACGGTCGAGCTGCGCATTCCGAAGCTGCGGACGGGCAGCTGCTTCCCCAGTTTCCTGGAGCCGCGCCGGATGACCGAGAAGGCGCTGACCGCGGTGATCCAGGAGGCCTACATCCAGGGCATCTCGACACGCGCGGTCGATGATCTCTTCCAGGCGCTGGGCGGAACGGGCATCTCCAAGAGCCAGGTCAGCCGGCTGTGCCGGGAGATCGACGAACGGGTGAACGCTTTCCTGGAGCGGCCGATCGAGGGAGGATGGCCCGGCATCCGGCGGCGTCCTCGGGCCGACCCACGGCGACACCGACGGCGTCAGTGTCGTGAAGGGTGCGAACGCGGTCGCCACCCAAGAAGAGCCCATCGGGGTCTTTCGGGCGGGGTCTTTCGGGAACGCTGCATCGGCTTCGGTGCCGCGGCCGCACGGCGTTGCGGCACCGGCTTGGCCGTCGCGCCGTCCCGGAACGGGCGATCTCTTGCCGGGGTGGGGCAATGCGATGGCGTCGTGCATCATTCCACGGCTTCGCAGGCCCCCGATCAGCGTGGCATGGTCCTCCGAGCGACGGGGATCCCCGGGCGTCGTATCGGACAGGGTCGGCATCCCGGGCAAAGCGGGTCTCGCGGCCGGCGGAACGACGATCCGCTAGTGCCGGGCGGGCTCCGGCTCGCGGGCGAAGAGCGGGTTCGGCGGCGGCTCCGCGGTCGCGGAGAGCGGCCGGTGGAAGTCGTCCGCCAGGGAATCGACGTGGGCCGGGGGAGCGACAGCGCCGTCGCTGCCGGCAGCGGGTGCCGGGGGCTGGCCGGCGATGACCTGAGGCAGCCGCAGGCCACCGGGGCCCACCGTGGTCTGTGCCGCCTGCGCCATCACAGGCGCGGGGACCAGAAGAGCCGCCACGATGCCGGCCCCCAGGATCGATTTCATCCCACGCACTCCTCTCGTTGAGGGGCATGTACACGCGAGACGCCGACTGGTTCCGCCGGATCCGCTCCGACTTGCGGACGCTGTTCCAGTCGGCAGACCGAATTCAAATCCCCTGCGTCATCCCGGGTTCCGCTTTCGCGCCCCCCGGGATGACACCGAGAGATGTCGATCGGTTTGGCGGATCGACCGACGCAGTCGCTCAAGCACTCTCCGAGATGGAAGGTGAAGCGGACAGTCGATCTGAATCCAGGCTCTCACCCCCGGCCCTTGCGCCCCTTGTATTTCGGCCGCTGGCCCGGGAAGCCCTGCGTCGAGCGGCCGGTCGGGCGCTCGGCGTAGGTGAAGGGCACCTCGCGGTCGGTACCCGGGCCCATCTCGTCGAGGTCGGGCTCGCGGATGCGGGTGCCCTCGTCGGAGGTGCCCTTGCCGCCGGGGCCGTAGCCCACGGGCGCGGGGCTCAAGGAGTCGGGACCGCGCCGCCTGCGCTTGGCGCCGAAGCGGCCGGCCTCGCGCTCGACCTCGGCCTGGCCGGCCATCGGGTCGTCGGCGATGGCGAGCTCGGTCGCCTGGAGCCGCTTGAGCTCGTCGCGCAGGCGCGCCGCCTCCTCGAAGTCGAGATCGGCGGCGGCTGTCCGCATCCGCTTCTCGAGGTCGGCCATCACCGCCTTGAGGTTGTGGCCGACCGTCACCGCGGACTTCGCCAGCCCGGTATCGACCTGGACGTGGTCGCGCTCGAAGACGCTCTCCAGGATGTCGGCGATGTTGCGCTTCACGCTCTGCGGCGTGATGCCGTGCTCCTCGTTGTAGGCGAGCTGCTTCTTGCGCCGGCGCTCGGTCTCGGCCATCGCCCGGTCCATCGAGCCGGTGACGTGGTCGGCGTAGAGGATGCAGCGGGCGTCGGCGTTGCGGGCGGCCCGGCCGATGGTCTGGATCAGCGAGGTCTCGGAGCGCAGGAAGCCCTCCTTGTCGGCGTCGAGGATCGCGACGAGCGCGCATTCCGGGATATCGAGGCCCTCGCGCAGCAGGTTGATGCCGATCAGCACGTCGAAGGCGCCGAGCCGCAGGTCGCGGATGATCTCGATCCGCTCCAGCGTGTCGATGTCGGAGTGCATGTAGCGCACCCGCACGCCGTTCTCGTGCAGGTACTCGGTCAGGTCCTCCGCCATGCGCTTGGTGAGCGTCGTCACCAGCGTGCGGTAGCCGGCGGCCGCCACCTCCTTCACCTCGCCGAGCAGGTCGTCGACCTGGGAGCGGGCCGGGCGCACCTCGATGACGGGATCGACGAGGCCGGTCGGGCGGATGACCTGCTCGGCGAAGACGCCGCCGGTCTGCTCCAGCTCCCACTTCGCCGGCGTCGCCGAGACGTGGATCGATTGCGGGCGCATCGCGTCCCATTCCTCGAACCGCAACGGGCGGTTGTCGAGGCAGGAGGGCAGCCGGAAGCCGTACTCGGCCAGAGTCGCCTTGCGGCGGAAGTCGCCCCGGTACATGCCGCCGATCTGCGAGACCGTGACGTGGCTCTCGTCGGTGAAGACGAGGGCGTTGTCGGGCAGGTACTCGAACAGGGTCGGCGGCGGCTCGCCGGGCTTGCGGCCGGTGAGGTAGCGGGAATAGTTCTCGATGCCGTTGCAGGCGCCGGTCGCCTCGATCATCTCGAGGTCGAAGGTGCAGCGCTGCTCCAGGCGCTGCGCCTCGATCAGCCGGCCCATCCGGGTCAGCTCCTCGACCCGCCACTTCAGCTCGTCCTTGATGCCCTTGACCGCCTGCTGCAGCGTCGGGCGCGGCGTCACATAGTGGCTGTTGGCGTAGACCTTGACGAACTTGAGCGTGTTGAGGGTCTTGCCGGTGAGCGGATCGAACTCGGAGATCGACTCGATCTCGTCGCCGAACAGCCCGATGCGCCAGCCGCGGTCTTCCAAGTGGGCCGGCCACAGCTCGATCACGTCGCCGCGCACCCGGAAGGTGCCGCGGGCGAAGTCGGACTGGATGCGCTTGTATTGCAGCGCCACGAGGTCGGCGACGAGCTGGCGCTGCTCGATCTTCTCGCCGAGGCTGACCGTGAACGACATCGCCGTGTAGGTCTCGACCGAGCCGATGCCGTAGATGCACGAGACCGAGGCGACGATGATGACGTCGTCGCGCTCCAGGAGCGCGCGGGTGGCGGAGTGGCGCATCCGGTCGATCTGCTCGTTGATCGACGATTCCTTCTCGATGAAGGTGTCGGAGCGGGGTACGTAGGCTTCGGGCTGATAGTAATCGTAGTAAGAGACGAAGTATTCCACCGCGTTGTCGGGGAAGAAGCTCTTGAACTCGCCGTAGAGCTGCGCCGCCAGGGTCTTGTTGGGGGCGAGGATCAGGGCCGGGCGCTGGGTCTCCTCGATGACCTTGGCCATCGTGAAGGTTTTTCCCGAGCCGGTGACGCCGAGCAGCACCTGGTCGCGCTCGTGCCCCGTCACGCCGGCCACCAGCTCGGCGATGGCCCTCGGCTGGTCGCCCGCCGGGGTGAAGTCGGATTTGAGCCGGAACGGGACGCCGCCCTCGGATTTCTGCGGCCGCTCGGGGCGGTGCGGGCGCCACAGCTCGCCGTTCTTGAACAGCGGGTTGCCCTCGGTGAGGAGCTTGGTCAGCGCGTCGACCGTCGCCGAGACGCCCTCGGTCGCGAGCGATCCGCGCTCCTCCACCGCCTCGCCGTCGGCCTCGCGCAAGCCCAGCGCCTGGGCGAGCGCCGGCTCGACATCGGCCGCGCTGCCGTGCGCGAAGGTGGCCTGCGGCGCCTCGCCGAAGCCGCCCGGGGCCTCGGGCGACTTGGCCTTACGGGCGGGCTTCGTCGCGACGGCCGCGCTCTTCGCCGAGTCTTTGGCTGGGTCCTTGCGCGGGCGCCCGCGCTTCGGCGGCTCGGGCGGCGGCGGTTCCACGACGGGCAGGCGGTCGCGGTTCAGCGCCGGGTTCAGGAGCTCGGCGAGGAACGGGTCGAGCGGCTTCAACTCGGGCTTCGAGGCCTTGCCGGTCGACAAGCGGGGCTTCTTCGGGGCGGGCATGGGACCCATATGGCAAGCCCTGCGGGGGCCGGAAAGGGCTCTCGTCAGCGCATCTTGACCACCTCGTGCGGCTCACCGCAGCTTTCGACGACCGAGTGCGGTTCACTGCACCTCTGGACCACCCCGTGCGGCTCACCGCACCTTGGCAACCGCGATCGTGTCGCCCTCGACGAGGAGGAAGCCGATGCCGGCCCGGCGCAGGGCTTCGATGGCGGCGTGGCGGCTGCGGGCCGCCGGCCCCTCGGTGCCCTCCTCCAGGCGCCGGATGGTCGAGAGCGAGAGGCCGCTGGCCGCGGCGAGGTCGGCCATCGACCAGTCGAGCAGGCCGCGGGCGGCGCGCAGATGCGCGCCCTGGACGGCCTGCTCCAGGCCTTGCCGCACCGCACCCGTGGGCGCCGGCCGGATCCCGTCGATGCGGGAATTCAGGCTGGCCCAGGTCTCGATCCGTCCGTCGGCGCCGCGCACCGGGACGAACACGCCCCGGAACCGGCCGGGCTCGCCGCCGGCGAGCGCCAGGTGGTTCTCGACCACGAAGGGCTGCCCGGCCGTGACCCGCGCCACGACGTGATCGTGGGTGCGGGCGCGCTCCTCCGGCACCAGGATCCGGGTCCAGTCCTCGTGGAAATCCTGCTGGGTCAAGCCGGTGAGGCTCAGGAGCTCGCGCGAGGCGATGCGCAGGGAATCCGAGTAGGGCGAGGCGTGCATCCAGGTCTGCGCCTGCTCGAACAGGGCCCGCCTGCGGCGCTGCTCCTCGCGGTGCAGGCCGGCCATGCGCTCGGCGTCGGTGACGTCCAGCACCACCCCGGCCACGGCGCGGGGCCGGCCGTCGGGAGTGAAGTAGGCGGTGCCGCGGTTCGCCAGCACCCGCAGCGACCCATCCGGCCGGATCACCCGGACGGTGTGGTCGTTGAAGACCCCCTCCCGCATCACCGCGCCGTTGGTCTCGATCAGCGGCCGGTCCTCCGGATGGACGAGGCTGAGGAACAGGCCGAAGTCCGCCCGCACGCTGCCGGGCTCGACGCCGAGCAGCCGGTAGAGGCCCGGGGACCAGACCTGCTCGTTGCGGGCGAAATCCCAGGTCCAGCTGCCGGTCAGGCCGTGACCCTCGATCAGCCGCAGGAAATCCCGGTCCGGGAAGTCGAGGCCGGACAGATCGGCGCCAGGGCGCGACGCGAGGCCGACCACCGAGCCGCTCTCCGCCGGCAGGCCGTCAGTCAGGGAGCGCCGGCTCACGACAGCCTCGCTTCGACCGGATCCGCCTGGATCGGACCGGCTTGGGCCGGGCGCCGCCCGGTCGGTTCCGGCACGAGGGCGGGCGCAGGCAGCGGGTCGTCGGCCCCGAGCGGCGCGGGCAGGCCGCGATCCCAGGGCGGGTCGGCGAAGCGGCGCGCCACGAACTCGACCAGGGCCCGGACCTTGGCGGGCGGGCGGCGGCGCGAGGGCATCACCGCGTGGATCGGCAGGGACGGGATGGTCCCGAGGTCGAGCGCCACCAGGCTGCCGCGGCGCAAAGCCTCGACCACCAGGAAGGTCGGCTGGTAGATCACCCCGAGCCCGGCGGCGGCGGCGGCCACCAGGGCGGCGCCGTTCGAGGCGCGCAGCGACCCCGAGACCGCGACGGTGCCGCTCTCGAAGCGCCAGCCGTCGCTGCTCGCCAGGGTGTAGCCGAGGCAGTTATGGGCCGTCAGGTCCTCCGGGCGGCGCGGCCGGCCATGGGCCGCGAGGTAGGACGGCGAGGCGCAGACCCGCATCCGGCACGACGCGAGCGAGCGGGCGACCAGGCTCGAATCGCGCAGGTGACCGATCCGCAGCGCCAGGTCCCAGCCCTCCTCGATCAGGTCGACCGGCCGGTCGTTGAGGCCGAGCTCGACCGTCAGCGACGGATGGGCCTGCCCGAACTCCGCCAGCGCGGGGGCGACGTGCAGCACCCCGAACGAGACCGGCACGTTGAGCCGCAGGGTGCCGCGGGGCTCCGCCGTCTCGGCGCCGGCCGCCGCCTCGGCCTCGTCGATCTCGGCGAGGATGCGCTCGCAGGCCTCCAGGTAGTGCCGGCCGGCCTCGGTCAGGGTCAGGCGGCGGGTGGTGCGGTGCAGGAGCCGGGCGCCGAGCCGGTCCTCCAGGGCGGCGACGTGCTTGGTGACGCCGCTCTGCGACAGGCCGAGCGCCCGCGCGGCCGCCGAGAGGCTGCCGGTCGCGGCGACGCGCACGAAGATCTGCATTCCGGTCAGCCGGTCGGGCACGGCTCGATCTCACTCTGAGAGTGTGAAGTGATGCTACGAGATGCCGGATTTCCGGACATTCTCAAACGTTGCAGTCTGCGCAGGCGACCTGACACCAGCCTGTCGTCACTGGAGACCGAGCCGATGAGCGCACCGATCGACCCGCGGACCCGCATCGGGCACGTCCACCTGCGGGTGGCCGACCTCGACCGGGCGCTCGGCTTCTATTGCGGGGTGCTGGGCTTCGCGCTGATGCAGCGCTACGGCACCCAGGCCGCGTTCGTGTCGGCCGGCGGCTACCACCACCATATCGGGCTCAACACCTGGGACAGCGCCGGCGGGGCGCCGCCGCCGCCCGGGAGCACCGGGCTCTACCACACGGCGATCCTGTACCCGACCCGGGCGGCGCTCGCCGACGCGCTGGCCCGGCTCGACGCCGCCGGCATCCCGCTCACCGGCGCGAGCGACCACGGCGTCAGCGAGGCGCTCTATCTCGACGACCCGGACCGCAACGGGGTGGAGCTGTACCGCGACCGGCCGGAAGCCGAGTGGCCGCGGGACGGGGACGGCGGGCTGCAGATGGTGACCCGCCGCCTCGACCTCGCCGCCCTGCGGGCGGAGGCATCCCCGCGGGGCTGAAATTCCTCGCAGGGCGAAGCGTCCTCGCAGGGCGAAGCGTCCTCGCAGGGCGAAGCGTCCTCGCAGGGCGAAGCGTCCTCGCGGGGCGCGGCTACTCGCTCGCCGTGTCCGGGGTGGGGGCGCGGAAATAGGGCTCGACCGGGCCCTTCAGCTTCACGGTCATCGGATTGCCGAAGCGGTCCTTGGCGTTGCCGGCGGCGAGGCGCACCCAGCCCTCGCTCACGCAGTATTCCTCGACGTTGGTCTTCTCGACGCCCTTGAAGCGCACGCCGACGCCGCGCTCCAGCAGGGCGGCGTCGTGGAAGGGGCTGCGCGGATCGGTGCTGAGGCGGTCGGGCGGGGTATCGGTCATCGGTCGGAGCCTTCGGGCGAGGGGTCGGGCACAAGTCCCGTCTGGGCGAGGAAGCCGGGCGAGGAACCCGGACCTGCGTCGGCGCCCCAGTAGCCGCTCCCGGCGCCGCTGCCAATCCGCCATCGGGGCGGCACGCAGTTTGGAATTTTCATAATTCACCTGACAATATAGATTGATCACCTCAAAGTAGAAATCCTCCAATATCGTACGGAGATCTTGCGCGCACAGACGAGGTGCTGCATTCAGGGCGCGCCGAACCCCGGCACGATCCGAGATGGAGGCCGCGATGGCGCGAGCGCTGATCCTGATTCACGGCTGTGCGGGCCTGATCCGCGAAGGATGGCCGCCGGTCGGCCTGCCCTGGGAGCGGCTGGTCGGCCTCTTCAGCGAGTCGGGAGGCGGGCGATGACCCCGCACCAGGGCGAGCGCCTGCGGGAGGACGCCGAAGCGCGCGGGCAGGCCGCCCTGGAGCAGGCCTTGACGCTCGCCTTCTGGGACGCCCTGGAGCGCGGCCCGCTGCCGCCGATGGCGGCGCTCGAGGCCGCCGCCCGCACGGTCGGCACGCTCTACCGCCAGATCGCCTCCCTGCACGGCCCGACGCCGCGCTGCGGCTGCGGCTGGCAGCCAGAGCCCGACGAGGACCTGATCCGCCTGGAGGCGATGCTGGCGGCGGCCCTGATCGAGCGGTCCCGGCCGTCGCTCGCCGACCTGCCGGTGCAGGGGCGGGCGTGAGACGGGGCCGACTTCCGCGCTGCAAAGCGATCCCGCGAGGAAGGCCTGAAGCAATCGATCGGAAATCGCACGGGAGCCTTTTTGATTGGAGCCGAAGGAAACAACACCCTGCATGTCATTCCGGGGCCGCGAAAGCGGAGCCCGGGATCCAGACACTCAGGTGATGCCGAATGAGGCGGAGGACGGTCCGCTCTATTCTGAACATCCTGCGGTTCTGGATTCCGGGCTCCGCTTTCGCGGCCCCGGAATGACGCGGAGTGTGTTGATTCTGTGGGGAGCCAGTCTGACGGGCCCTGGCGCGGGCCCGGCTCGTTGCGGACCCGGCGGCGATCGTCGACGGATAGCCGAAACCGTCAGTACGGCACGCGGTCGGCTTTCTCGTGGTACTTCTTCCAGACCTCGACCGCCTCGGCCCGCATGATCTGGCGGGTCGGGATCGAGCGCTCGTTCACCGGCTTCTTCAGCTCGCCGTAGATCATGCTGTCGTCGAAATCGCCGTAGCGCAGGGCGTCCTCGTTGGTCGACGCGTAGTAGATCTCCTTGATGCCGGCCCAGTAGGCCGCCGCCATGCACATCGGGCAGGGTTCGGCGCTGGTATAGAGGGTGGCGTCGCGGAGCTTGAAGCTGCCCTGCGCCTTGCAGGCCTTGCGGATCGCCTCGATCTCGCCGTGCCAGGTCGGATCGTTCTCGGCGACCACGCGGTTCGCGCCCTCGGCCAGGATCTTGCCGTCCTGGACGATCACGCTGCCGAACACCCCGCCGGCGCTGTCGATGAGCGAGGTTTTCTCGGAGAGTTCGATGGCGCGCGCCATGAACGTCTTGTCGTCGTCCGTCATCGGGGATTCCTTTCGCCGTCAGGGCAGCAGGGTGAACAGGGCGATCTCGGCCGCGTAGAGGCCCAGCATGACGCCGGCGCCGAGAGTCTCGATCCGCCGGCGACGGTCCGGCGCCGGGGCCAGCCACCAGCCGAGCGCGGCGGTCGCGATCCGCATCAGCAGCCAGGAGACCAGGGCGACGCTGATCGCGTTGCCGATGAAGGTCGCGACCGCGACCGGCAGCCCGGCCGTGAGGGGGCTGAGGAAGCGGATCTCCAGCATCACCACCGGGAACAGCACGAGCAGCACCAGGGCCGTCTGCTTCCAGGCCGGCGGGGTCGCGCCGCCCTCCTCCGGGAACCAGCCGGCGAAGGGTGCCGCGAGCCGCCGGCTGGTCCAGGTCGCGACCGCGGGATCGGCCTGGCGGAGCAGGGCCTGGCGCTCGGGCGAGGCGAGCCAGGCATCGAGCTCGGCCGGCGTCGCGAAGCGCACCAGCGTGGTCCAGTAGGGAATCTGCGGCGGGATCGGCGCCTGGACCAGCGTGCCCGCATAGCCGGGGAACAGCGCCTGCGCGGCCTGCGCCGCCTCGGCCCAGGCGCGGAAGGCCGGCTCCCGCTCCAGCTCGACCCGGGTGGCGATCACCTCGGTCACGCAGGCGAGGTCGTGGAAGTCGGGCGCCGCCTCGTCCGGGGTGGTGGGATGGCCGGGATGCAGCAGGGGCGCGAGCCGCGCCAGGCATTCCGCCCTCGCCGCCCCGTCGCGCCAAGCCGCGAGGGCCGCCGCGTCGCGGAAGCGCTGCACCACGTGCCAATCCGGCGCCTGCGGCGCCACCGGAACCACCTCGAGGCTGACGAAGCCCGGCGCCTCGCCCGCGGCCCGGGTCAGGGCGGCCTGCCAGCGCGCGAAGCCCTCCTCGGCCCCGGGCCGAAGACGAACCCGCGTCAGGATCGCGGTGACTTGCGCGTCGATGTGCGTCGTCTCTTGATCAGGCGCTCGATCGGTCTTCTGGGCGCGGCTGGATGAAATCATCGGGGGATGGCAACCGGCTGGACCTGTTGCGACGATGTACAACCGCCCCTTACCGCCGCCTTAATATAAAGCGTACGGTTTCTCCCTAAATGTTCGATTTCACGAACACGTCGCCGATCCAAGCGACGACGTCAGGTTTTCCAGCGTCGATTGGCAGAAGCATGATGCCGGGCGCAGTTCCGCCGCGCCCGGCATCGGGGCCCC
This sequence comes from Methylobacterium sp. 174MFSha1.1, assembly GCF_900116815.1. Lineage (NCBI taxonomy): Bacteria > Pseudomonadati > Pseudomonadota > Alphaproteobacteria > Hyphomicrobiales > Methylobacteriaceae > Methylobacterium > Methylobacterium sp. 174MFSha1.1. The sequence continues at coordinate 31,170 of NZ_FPCB01000052.1, forward strand.
GCCGGTCGTCTCACCGGGGCGCGGTGCCGTCCGGGCGGTTCGACGGCATCCCGCCCGGCGCGTCCGGATAGGCGGTGCTCGGCACCGGGCCGGCCTGGCCGACCGAGCTGCTCGGCGTGGCCGTCCGGCTCGCATCCGCGGCGCCGGACGGCCCGGGAGCCGCCGGGCACGGGCCGGGGCCCGGGCAGGCGGCGTGGTCGGTCGCGACCGGGCGGCCGCCCCGCTCCGCCGCCGGCTGGCCGCCGGGACTGTTCGGGTAGGCCGCGGCCCCGCCGGGCTGGCGCGAGGGCGCGGCGGGCGTGGCCGAGTCCTGGGCCGGGGCGGGGCCCGCGGCGAGCGCCGCGAGCAGGACGAGGGACGGGAGGGCGAAGCGCATCAGATCTCCCGCCGCTGCATCGCGCCGGCGATGTGGTCGGCTTGGCGGAGCGCCAGCGCCACGATGGTCAGGGTCGGGTTGCAGGCCGCCCCCGAGGTGAACTGGCTGCCGTCGGAGACGAACAGGTTCTTCACGTCGTGGGTCTGGCCGAACTTGTTCAGCACGCCGTCCCGCGGTTTCGCGCTCATCCGGTTGGTGCCCATGTTGTGGGTGCTCGGATAGGGCGTGACCGGGTAGGTGACGGTGGCACCGACCGCCTCGTAGATCGCCGCGCCCTGCTTGTAGGCGTGGTTGCGCATCGCGACGTCGTTGGGATGGTCGTCGAAATGCACGCTCGCCACCGGCATGCCGTGCTTGTCCTTGACGGTCGGGTCGAGGGTGATGCGGTTCGTCTCCTGCGGCAGGTCCTCGCCGACGAGCCACATCCCGGCCATGCGCGGGTACTGCTCCATCGCGCTGGTGAAGGAGCGGCCCCAGGCGCCCGGATTGAGGAAGGCCGCCATGAACGGCACGCCGAGGGAGACCGTCTCCATCTCGTAGCCGCCGGCGAAGCCGCGCCGCGGGTCGTGCCGGGCCTCGTCGCGGACGATGCCCGCCATGGTGGTGCCGCGATACATGTGCACCGACTTCTCGAACACGCCGTAGACGCTCCCGGTCATGTGCCGGAGGTAGTTGCGCCCGACCTGGCCCGATGAATTGGCGAGCCCGTCCGGAAAAAGGTTCGAGGCGCTGTTGAGCAGGAGGCGCGGGCTCTCGATCGAGTTGCCGGCCACCGCGACGATGCGGGCCTTCTGGCGCTGGAGAGTGCCCTTCTCGTCGGCATAGACCACGCCCGTCACCTTGCCGGACGCGTCGTGCTCGATGCGCAACGCCATGCAGTTGGGGCGCACCTCCAGGTTGCCGGTGTCCTCGCCGCGGGGGATCTCGGCGATCAGGGTCGACCACTTGGCGCCCGACTTGCAACCCTGGAAGCAGAAGCCGATCTGCTGGCAGGCGCCGCGGTCGTGCCGCTCCTGGCTGTTGATCGCCATCCGGCCGGTATGGACCTCCTTGTAGCCGACGAGGCGGGCGCCGGCCTCCAGCACCTTGAAGTTGTTGTTGCCCGGCAGGCCCGGGATGCCGTTCGTGCGGGTCACCCCCATCCGGTCCTCGGCCTTCTCGTACCAGGGGTCGAGCTCGGCCCGGGTGAGCGGCCAGTCGAGGAGGTTGGCGCCGGGAATCGCACCGTAATGGTCGCGGATGCGGAACTCGTGCTCCTCGAAGCGCAAGGAGGCGCCGGCCCAGTGCACGGTCGAGCCGCCCACCGCCTTGACGATCCAGGCCGGCAGGTTGGGGAAGTCCCGCGCCACCCGCCACGAGCCCGAGGTGGTGCGCATGTCGGTCCAGGCGAGCTGGGCGAAGCTCGCCCACTCGTCGTTGACGAAATCCTCCATGTTGTGGCGGGCGCCCGCCTCGAGGATGACGCAGCGGATGCCCTTGAGGGCGAGCTCGGTGCCGAGCGTGCCGCCGCCGGCGCCCGAGCCGACGATGACGACGAGGCTGTCGTCGTTCAGGTCGAAAGTGGCCATGGTTTCCTCCGGTCCGCGCGGCCGGTCGCGGCCGGGCCGGCGCGGCTGTTCATCGATTGTTCTTTTATTGACGGCAGATGTATTCAGGCGGCCGGACGGTCAGACCTTCGGCAGCCAGTCGATGTCGTTGAATCCGCGGTGGATGTAGCCGCCCTTGTCGGCCGACGGGCCCTCGTAGCCGAATTTCGGCCACAGCTCCGGCTGGTTGTAGAGCGAGACGACGAGGTCGGAGCGAATCTTCTTGAAGAAGTCGGTGTGGCTGATGCCTTCCAGCACCGCGACCCGGTCGGCCTCCCAGCCGATCTGGGCGTAAGCGACCTTGTGGCGGGCCTGCGCATCCTCGTCGAGACGGCGCAATCCGGAGGTCAGCAGCGTCTTCACCGCCGGATCCGCGGCGGCCTTGCCGTCCCAGGGCTTGATCGCCGTGATGTAGTAGACGTCGCCGAGGAAGTCGTGCGGGTAGATGTCCCGCGCCATCTTCACCAGGGTCTTCAGCTCGGCCGGCGCCAGCGCCGCGCCGTTCTCGGCCCAGGCCTCCGAAACGTGGAGCCCGGCGCCGGTGGCGAGCGCCGCGGCCGGAGCGGCGACGGCGGCGCTCTGCAGGAAGCCGCGGCGGCTGAACCGCGTGCGCGGATCGACTTCTCTCATCGGGTGTCTCCTCTCGATTCTCGTGTGACGGTTCGTCGGCAGGCCGGCCGGGGCGCGTCTGTCCGCGCGCTTGCCCGGCCGGCGGGGTCGCGATCAGCCGAAGCGGCCGCCCTTCTGGATCACCTCGATCTTGTAGCCGTCGGGATCGGTGGCGAAGAAGAAGCGGGCGAGCGTCTTGCCCTGGTGCTGGAAGTCCTTGACCGGGGTCGCGGGCAGGCCGGCCTCGGTGAAGCGGGCGTGCTCGGCATCGACGTCGTCGACCACCACCGCGAGGTGGCCGTAGCCGTCGCCGAGGTCATAGGGCTCGGTGCGGTCGAAATTGACCGTCAGCTCCAGCTCGAACGGCGACGACGGGTGACGCAGGTAGACGAGCGCGAAGCCGTCGAAGCCGACGCGCTCGGCGAGCTCCAGGCCGAAGGCGCGGGCGTAGTAGGCGCGGGAGCGCTCCTCGTCGAGGACGCGGATCATCGAGTGGACGGGTTTGGCCATCGGCAGCAGGAACCTCGTTTCGCATGAGCCATCGCTCGGGTGTCGCCGCTTAGACTAGCTCCAGGGAAGCGGGCCGCGGTGGTAGCGGGATGTGACGCGGGCGGGCCCGTGCGAGGCGGGCGGGCACGGGGTTACGCGGGCCCGCTTCCTCCCGCACGGGAAGGCGCCGGGGAGCTGCGGCCCACCCACGGCGGCCGGTGAGTTCTTGTTCCGCTCCGCCGCGTGCGCGAGGACACATCCCGGCGGGGACGGGCTGACTATATTCCAATCATCGCAACAGAGGCAGGCCGAACCCTCGGCCGGCACTGCGACAAGGAGACTGAATACCACATGAAGACCCGTATCGCCGCCGTCGTCACCGCGATTGTCCTTGGCGCCGCTCCGATCTCGTCCGCCATGGCATTCAGCCCCAACGCTCCCGCGAACCCGTTCTGGAGTCAGGACGTCGAGACCACCGGCTCGATCGGAAGGCCCGCCAACGACAGCGTGCCGTTCTACGGCTCCTGCCCGATGAGTTCGGCCGCCGAGGGCAATGCCCGGCAGCAGAACTTCCCGGTCAAGCAGTACGGCCAGACCTCCGGCGGCTACCGCTGCTAACCCCAAGGAGACGGAAATGAGCGAGATGAAGCTTCTGCGCGCCGTGTCCTACGGCATGATCGGTGTCCTGGCCGGCGGCCTCGCCATGACGGTGGTCGGCACCGCCAACGCCCTGATCAACATGTAACCGCGAAGGACCGCCCCGCCGGGGCGGTCCTTTTCGCATGAGGCGACCTTCGGGACCCCTCGGGATTTCCCGGGACCCGGCCGGAACCGCAGAGCTTCGGGCCGCTTTGCCCCTGCGAGACACCCCGCAGGAGACTCGCCATGAGACCCGCCACGAGGCCCGCCACGCCCCCGCTCGCCCGTCTCGCCGCCGCCCTGCTCCTCCTGACGGCCAGCGCCGCCCCGGCCCTCGCGATCTCCGACCGGCGCGACCAGCCGACCCAGGCCGACATCCCCGACGCCGCGCGCAAGGACGCCTCCGGGATCGCGCCGCCCCAGGCGATCAAGCCCGACACGAAGGTGATGCCCGGCGATACCGGCTTGAGCGGCAACGCGCGCGCCCGCACCAACCCCCTCGACCAGCTCGACGCCAAGGACCGGCGCGCCACCGGCGGCGGCAACGGGGCCGGCGACGGGCGGTGAGGCGCGGAGCGAGGCTCGCGTGACCACGCCTCCCCCCGGCCCGATCATCCTGTTCGACGCCGAATGCGTGCTGTGCTCGGCCCAGGCCCGCTTCGTCCTCGAGCGGGACCGCGCGGCGACGTTCCGCCTCGCGGCGATGCAGGGCGAGGCCGGCCGGTCGCTCTGCCGCCGGCACGGCCTGGATCCGGACGATCCGGCGAGCCTGCTCGTCGTCGATGGCAGCCGCGTGCGCCGGGACAGCGACGCGATCCTCCACATCTACGAGACGCTCGGGTTTCCCTGGCGGCTCGCCCGGATCCTCCGCCTCGTCCCGGCCCGGCTGCGCGACCCCGTCTACCGCCTCGTCGCGCGCAACCGCTACCGCCTGTTCGGCAAGCGGGACAGCTGCTGGACGGCGCCCGAGCGGTACCGGGACCGCATCCTCTAAGCAGATTTCGCAAAAGCGGTGACCGGTTTTGCGACGGAAATCTGCGACAGAACAGCGACCTAAGCGGACCTGCGTTGGCTTGCCGACGCAGGTCCGCTTAGGCGCGTCGCCGTCCGGCGGGGCGTATCGGGAGGCAACCGCTTCGCGCCAGCCCAGTTAACCCTCGCGCGACACGCGCGAGGGGAGGCACCCATGGGTCTGCTCGATCAGGTCATCGGTTCGGTGCTCGGCAACGTCCTCGGCGGCGGCCGGCACGAGGAAAGTCGCGGCGGCGGCTCGGGGGCGATGTCGCCCCTGGTCAAGGCGCTGCTGATGCTGCTCGCCGCCAAGGCGATGCAGGGCGGCTTCGGCGACATCTTCGGCGGCGGCCGCCGGCCGGCGCCGCAATCCGGGCCCGACGACGGCTACGCCCCGGACCCGCACGGCTACGGCACGCCGGATCCGCGGGACGACGCACCCCGCTCCCGGCGCGGCGAGGACCCGGACAACCCCTATTCCGACCTCGCCGGGATGCTCGACGGCCCAGGCGGCGGAGCGCCCCCCTCGATGCCCGGCGGAGCGCCCTCCCCGGCTCCCGGCGGCGGCATGCAGAACCCGTTCGACCAGGGCGCCGGGCCGTATTCCCGCCTCGACCGGGAGCAGCCGGAGGATGCCGCCGGCGGCGGCCTCGACCAGCTCATCGACCGGTTCCACCGCGGCGGCCTCGGCGAGATGATCGAGTCGTGGATCGGCCCGGGCCACAACCGGCCGATCCAGCCGCAGCAGCTCGCCCAGGCCCTCGGCCCCGACACGGTCGAGACCCTGAGCCGCCAGACCGGGATGGACCGGAACGACCTGCTGGCGCAGCTCGCCCAGGTTCTGCCGGGCGTGATCGACGGGTTGACGCCGCAGGGAAGGCGCCCGAACCACGACGAGATGCGCGGCTGGTGAGCCCGCGCCGGCGCCCGCCGGCGACGGGCGCCGCGAGCCAGGGGTGATGCCGATGGCCTACGAGCTGCATTACTGGCCGCTGATCCAGGGCCGTGGCGAGTTCGTCCGCCTCGCCCTGGAGGAGGCCGGCGCCGAGTACGTCGACGTCGCCCGCGAGGACGGCATCGACGGCATGATGGCGGGGCTCGACGCCCCGCCCCGCCCGCCCTTCGCGCCGCCCTACCTGCGCGACGGCGACCTGGTGATCGGCCAGACCGCCGCGATCCTGCTCCATCTCGGGCCGCGCCTCGGCCTCGTCGGCGAGAGCGAGGCCGACCGGATCTGGACCCACCAGATCCAGCTCACCATCGCCGATGCGGTGGCCGAGGCCCATGACAGCCACCACCCGATCGCCTCGGCGCTGTACTACGAGGACCAGCGGACAGAGGCCGCCCGCCGGGCCGAGGATTTTCGCGAGAACCGGATCCCGAAATTCCTGGACTGGCTCGAGCGGGTGCTGGCCACGAACCCCGCCGGCCCGCGCCATCTCGTCGGCGACCGCCTCAGCTACGCCGACCTCTCGCTGTTCCAGTTCGTCGAGGGCCTCGCCTACGCGTTTCCGCGGGCGACCGAGCGGGCGATCGGCGCGACGCCGAAGGTCGTCGCCCTCCACCGCCTCGTCGCCTCCCGGCCGCGCATCGCCGCCTACCTGGCGAGCGACCGGCGCGTGCCCTTCAACCAGCAGGGGATCTTCCGGCGCTACCCCGAGCTCGACGGCTGAAAACTCGTTTGATTCTCGATGATTCCGAAATCCTCCCGGTCCCCCAGGGCCGCGAGAGCTGAGCCCGGAACGACCGGGAGGGTGTCGAACCGACCGGGCAGGTCCAACAGGCTCCGCGGTCCCCACCCGGTCGCGCGACGCGCGGGCATGGATCTACGTCTTTGATTCTTCGGCTTTTTCTCTGACGATCGGCCCCTCCCCCCGGCCGATGATCGAGGGCGCCGGACAGCCATCCGGCCGCGACACCCTCCGTTACGGCACCCGGTACTGTCGCCCGACCGCCACAGGACCGCAGCGCGGCATCGAATTCTCTAAAGCACTGATTTTGATGATGTTCTCGAATGGTGCGTTGCCACCGCGCCACAGGGTGTGTCCGCGATCGGACAGCCGATACCGGTAGTTAACAGAAAATTAACCATTTCAGCGCGAAACTCCCTTTAACAAATCGTTCACCAGATCGCGCCTCGACGCGCAAGCCGGATCGCATCGCACGTCCACCGCGAAGACCCGGCGCCGCTTCGACACAATAAAAAATAAACAGATCCGACGCCCCTACCGGCGCCGGAGCAAGAACACTCGTCAAAAAATCTCGAAAGAATCTTGGGGGCTGGCGTGTACATCGTCGTCGACGAGCGGGAAAGCGTGGCTGCGCAGGTCGTTGCAGGCTTCAGCGTGGAGGGTGTGGCGGCCCGGGGTCTGGACGTGCGGGACGTCCGGACCTGGATCGACGCCACCCCGGTCCAGGACCTCGCCGCGGTGCAGGGCTTCGTCATCGGCGATTGCGCCGACCGCACGGCCTTCACCGCCGCCCTGCGCAGCCTGTCCGGCGCGCCGATCATCGCCCTCAACGAGACCCGCTCCCTCGAGCAGACCCTCGCGCTGTTCACCGCCGGCATCGACGACGTGGTGCGCAAGCCGGTCCACGTCCGCGAGATCATCGCCCGCGCCGGGGCGATCCGCCGCCGCACCAACCGCAGCGAGATCAAGCCCGCGAGCACGCCGGACAAGAGCGGCCGCCTGACGGTGCATACCGACGGGCGCGACCCCGAGATCGACGGCCAGAGCCTGCTGCTGCCGCGGCGCGAGCGCGACATCCTGGACTACCTCGCCCGCAACCGCGGCCGGCCGGTGACCAAGGGCCAGATCTTCAAGGCGGTCTACGGCGACCTCGACGCGGCGGTCGACGAGAGCGTGGTCGAGGGCCACATCAGCAAGCTGCGCAAGAAGCTGCGGATGCGCCTCGGCTACGATCCGATCGAGGCCAAGCGCCTGGCCGGCTACACCTTCGTCGGCTGATCACCCGCCGATGACGACAAAAGAGCCGCCCGCGATCCTGACGGTCGCGGGCGGCTCTTCTCGTTCGATCGTGTCGGCGGTCCCCGGGAGGGGGACCGCCCTCCCCCGCTTAGCGGAAGAGCGAGAGGACGTTCTGGCTCGACGAGTTGGCGATCGACAGCGCCTGCACCGCCAGCTGCTGCTGCGTCTGCAGCGCCTTCAGCCGGGTCGATTCCTCCTCGATGTCCGCGTCGACCAGCGTGCCGATCGTCCGGTCGTTCACCTTCATCAGCGTGTCGACGAAGTTCTTCTGTCCGTCCATCTGCGTCTTGTTGGCGCCGAGCTTGGTGCCGGCATCGGTCACCTTGGCGATCGCCGCCTCGACCAGATTGATCGACGCCTTGATGGAGTTGTCGCTCGCCGCGCCCGAGGCATTGTAGACGAAGAGCGTGGCCACCGAGTTGCCCACCGTGCCCAAGTCCAGGATGCCGCCGCCCGCGCCGGCCGACGCGTTGGCGCCGACGACCTGGCCCATGGCCGTGGTGGCCGCGCCGTAGCCGATGTTGACGGTCGCGGAGGCGCCCATCGTGAAGTCGATCTTGGCGCCCGAGCCGGTGCCGGCGCCGCCGCTCGTCTCGAAGACCAGCCGGCCCGCGCCGTCCAGGCTCGCCTGGATCTTGCCGGCGGTGTTCGTCGTCGCTCCGATCTGGTTGTTGATGGCGTTCACGAGTTCCTGACGCGTGACCGCCGCGATGTTCGCCACGGCCGAGGACAGGGTCGCTTTGGTGAGCGTGATGGTGTCGGCGGTGCCGCCATTCGCCGTGATGGAGAAGGACGCGTCGTTGGCGCCGCTGAAGTCGATCGTGGCCGCGACCGGCGCGCTGCCCGTCGCCTTGGCGGTGGTCGCCTGGGTGCCGCCGTTGCCCGCGTCGTAGAGGCGGATGGTCTGGGTCGAGATGTTCACCGTCGAGAAGGTGATGTTGCCGGTCGTGGTGCGCGCGAAGCCGGCGACCACCGAGCGGACGTCGGTGTAGGTCGAGTCGGAGGAGTTGACCGACAGCCAGTTCTGGCCGCTCGACACCGACGAGTCGGCGGTGGCCTTCATCTGGTTCTGGATGGCGGCGATCTCGGTCTGGACCTTCGAGCGGTCGACGCCCGGCTGCAGCGCGGTCTGCAGCTTGCTGCGCAGGGTCTGCAGGTTGGTGATGATGCTGGACACGCCGTTATAGGCGGTGTCGACGGCCGAGGAGCCGAGGCCGAGGGAGTCCTTGACCGCCGAGAGCGAGGCGTTGTCGGTGCGCACCGTGGTGGCGATCGACCAGTAGGCGGCGTTGTCCGAGGC
>NZ_FPCB01000043.1:0-50784 GCF_900116815.1 Methylobacterium sp. 174MFSha1.1
GTATCCGGTATTAGCTCAAGTTTCCCTGAGTTATTCCGAACCGAAGGGCACGTTCCCACGCGTTACTCACCCGTCTGCCGCTGACACCACAAGGATGCCCGCTCGACTTGCATGTGTTAAGCCTGCCGCCAGCGTTCGCTCTGAGCCAGGATCAAACTCTCAAGTTGAAGAGTTAGATCTCAGGCTGATCACAACATAAACGGAGGCTCACGACCGACCGGCGTTTCCGCCTGATCGTGTGAGCACCGAAACGTCAGACCAGCATCATCCTACTCACGATCCCACCCGAAGGCAGGATCCGCAGGGACGACGCCGTCCACGCTTCTCTTCCTCGTATGAACTTGTCAAAGAGCTGATCGGGCTCAAGGCCAGATCTCGTACCCTTGGAGAACAGAAAGCAGCGCCGGGTTGCCCTGGCCCTTGCTTTAGTCTCTCTCGGGAAGTCCTGCGGGGCAGGCCGTTCGTCTCGGCGCCCCGTCGGTGAGCGGTCGTTTAAGGGTAGCCGGCTCGCCTGTCAACTCGCTCGAACCCGGAAGGATCCGAGCGAGGCGACGGGGGAGGGCAGGGGGGCTGCCCTGACCCTGCAGCCGGCGTGTACCCTAGATGGGTCTACACGTCCTGCGTTCAAGCCCGGGCGGCACGATCCTATCGCGGCAGCGAGGCCGCGAAGGCCCGCACGTCTTCGGCGAGGAGGTCCGGCTGCTCCAGCGCCGCGAAATGGCCGCCGCGCGGCATCTCGGTCCAGCGGCGGAGATCCGAGAACATCGTGCTTTCAGCCAGCGAGCGGGGCGGGCGCACCATCTCTTTTGGAAAGGCCGCATAGGCGGTCGGCACCTGCACCGTCTCGCCGTCCGGGACCGGCCAGGGCCGGTGCATGCGCGAGTAATAGGGGTGGAACGACGAACCGATCGCGCCGGTGAACCAGTAGAGCGAGATGTTGGCGAGCATCCGGTCGCGAGGAATGGCGGTCTCGATCGTGCCGTCACAATCGGACCAGGACCGGAACTTTTCCGCGATCCAGGCGGCGAGGCCGGCGGGCGAGTCGGTCAGCGCGAAGGCCAGGGTCTGGGGCTTGGTGCCCTGGATCCACTGATAGCCGGTCTCCTCCTTGAGCCAGGTGCCGACGCGCGCGTAATGCGCCGCTTCCTCGGGCGTGGCGTCGCGGCCGGAGAGGTCGCGGCGCACCGGCAGCATGTTGAGATGCAGGCCCTCGACCCGCTGCGGGTGGCGCCAGGCGAGCCGCGTGGTGATGAAGGCGCCCCAGTCGCCGCCCTGCGTCATGAAGCGCTCGTAGCCGAGGCGCGTCATCAACTCCGAAAAATGGTCGGCGATCTCCTCGACGCCGAGGCGCGGCTGGCCGGGGCGGAAGGACAGGCAGTAGCCGGGCAGCGACGGCGCCACCACCGTGAAGGCGTCCTCCGGCCTGCCACCGAAGCGGGCCGGGTCGGTCAGGCGCGGGATCAGGTCGAGGAACTCGAACACCGAGCCGGGCCAGCCGTGGCAGAGGAGGAGCGGACGGGGATTCGGCCCCCGCCCTGGCACGTGCAGGTAATGCATGTCGATGTCGCCGACCTTTTGCCTGGCCTGCGGGAAGACGTTGAGCGCGGCTTCCTCGGCGCGCCAGTCGAACCGGTCGCGCCAATAGGCGACGAGGTCGGCGAGGTAAGTGACGTCCGTGCCGTAGGTCCAGGGCGCCTCCGGCGCCTGATCGGGCAGGCGGGTGCGGGCGAGGCGCTCGCGCAGGTCGGCGAGCGCGGCGTCCGGCACGTGGTAGGTGAACGGCTCTCCGGTCATCGGCGGTTCCTCCCATTCTTACGTCAGCATTCTTGCGTCGGACCGGATGTCGCGGCCCGCGGCGCTATGCTACGCGCCCCCGCAAAGGTTCCGCGCTGCCGGCGGATCTCAAGGGGAGGAGCGGGGAAATGGCGCAGTATCGCATCGCCACGATCGAGGGCGACGGCATCGGCCCCGAGGTGACGCAAGCGGCGATGGCGGTGCTGACGGAGGCCTGCGGCACCGGGACCCTCGCCTTCGAGATGCTGGAGGGCGGCGCCGGGCATTACCGGAAGAGCGGCGAGGTCCTGCCGGAGGACACCTTCGCGGGCTGCCGCGACGCCGACGCGATCCTGCACGGGGCCGCCGGCCTGCCGGGCGTGGTCTACCCGGACGGAACGGAGGTCGGCAACGACCTGCATCTGCGCCTGCGCTTCCGCCTCGACCTCTATGCTAACGTGCGCCCGATCAAGCTCCTGCCCGGCGTGCTCTCGCCGTTGCGCGCCTACGAGGGCGGCGGCATCGACTACGTCATCGTGCGCGAGAACACCGAGGGGCTCTATGCCAGCCGCGGCGCCGGGGTGGTCCTGCGCGACGAGATCGCCACGGACAGCCTCGTGGTGACGCGCAAGGGCACCGAGCGGGTGGCGCGCTTCGCCTTCGACCTCGCGGCAAAGCGCGGCGGCGCGAAGCGGGACGGGCAGCGCCGGGTCACGGTCTGCGACAAGGCCAACATCCTGCGGTCCTACGCCTTCTTCCGCCGCATCTGCGACGAGGTGCACGGCGACTATCCGGGCATCGCCATCGACTACGCCTATGCCGACGCGATCACCGTGCACATGCTCAAGCGGCCGGATTTCTACGACGTGATCGTGGCCGAGAACATGTTCGGCGACATCATCTCGGATCTCGGGGCCGCCACCGTCGGCGGCATGGGCATCTCGCCCTCGGGCGAGATCGGCGATCGTCACGCCCTGTTCCAGGGCGCCCACGGCTCGGCGCCGGACATCGCCGGGCAGAACGTCGCGAGCCCGGTCGCCACCATCCTGTCGGGGGTGATGATGCTGCGCTGGCTCTCCGACCGGACGGGCGACGCGGGGCTCGCGGCGTCCGCGGACCGGGTCGAGGCGGCGGTCGGGACCGTGCTCGCCGAGGGCCGCGCGGTGCCGCGGGATCTCGGCGGCCGCGCGACTTGCACCGAGGTGGCCAACGCGGTGCGCCGCGCGCTCGCCTGATTGTTTCATCGTTGGAGACGGACATCATGACCAAGCAGAGTGTGGGCATCGTCGGCGTCGGGCTGATGGGGCACGGCATCGCCCTCAACGTGGCGCGCAAGGGCTGGCCGCTGGGCTACCTCGACCATCCGGGCAACCAGCCGACGGACGACCTCGACGCTTTGGGCGCGACGCGCCACGCCGACCGGGCGTCGCTGGCGCGGGCGAGCGAGGTGGTGATCCTGTGCGTGACCGGCACGCCGCAGGTCGAGGACGTGCTTCTCGGGGAGGGCGGGCTCCTCTCCGCCCTGAAGCCGGGTACCGTGGTGATCGACTGCTCGACCGCGGTCCCCGCCTCGACGGCACGGGTCGCCGCGGCCGTGCGCGAGGCCGGCGGGCGCTTCCTCGACGCGCCGATGACCCGCACGCCGAAGGAGGCGGCGGAAGGCCGGCTCAACCTCCTGGTCGGGGCCGAGCCCGACCTGTTCGAGGCGATGAAGCCCCTGCTCTCGGCCTTCGCGGAAAACATCTTCCATGCCGGGCATGAGGCCGGGGCCGGCCACACCCTGAAGCTCCTGCACAATTACGTGTCGCTCGGCACTGTCACGCTGATCGCCGAGGCCGCCGCCAGCGCCGGCCGGGCCGGCATCGCCCCCGAGGTGCTGGTCGACGTGCTGCGCAAGGGCGGCGGCCACGGCGCGGCCCTCGACCGGCTGTCGCCCTACCTGCTCGAAGGCGATTCCTCGCCGATGCGGTTCTCGATCGCCAATGCCCGCAAGGACCTGAGCTACTACGTGGCGATGGCCGAGACCCTGGGGGCCGCGCACGCCGTCGCCGACGGGGTGCTGGCCGATCTCGACGGCCTGGTCGAGGCCGGACACGGGAACGACCACCTGCCGCTCGTCGTCAAGCACTTGGCGGCGAAGTACTTGGCGGCGAAGAACTAACGACCGGCCTTGTCCGGCAGGCGAGGGCGGGTATCGTCACGAGGCCCAGGGGAGCTTTTCGCGATGCCCGACCTCTCCGCCTTCCCGATCACCGCCCGCTGGCCGGCCCGGCATCCGGACCGGATCCAGCTCTACTCCTTCCCGACCCCGAACGGCGTGAAGGTGTCGATCGCCCTGGAGGAGCTCGGCCTCCCCTACGAGGCGCACACGGTCGCCATCGGCAAGAACGAGACCTGGACGCCCGAATTCCTGTCGCTCAACCCCAACGGCAAGATCCCGGCGATCCTCGATCCGGACGGGCCGGGGGCCAAGCCGCTCGCTTTGTTCGAATCGGGCGCGATCCTGATGTATCTCGCCGAGAAGACCGGGCGGCTGATCCCGGCCGATCCGGCCGGGCGCTACGAGACCGCGCAGTGGCTCTTCTTCCAGATGGCGGCGCTCGGACCGATGTTCGGCCAGCTCGGCTACTTCCACAAGTTCGCCGGCCGCGAGATCGAGGACAAACGGCCGCTCAACCGCTACCGCGACGAGTCGAAGCGGCTCCTCGGGGTGCTGGAGACCCGGCTCACCGGCCGCGACTGGATCATGGGCGCGGATTACACCATCGCCGACATCGCGATGCTCGGCTGGGTGCGCAACCTGATCGGCTTCTACGAGGCGCGGGAGCTGGTGGAGTACGATGCGCTCACGCACGTCCCGGCCTGGCTGGAGCGGGGGCTCGCCCGGCCGGCGGTGCAAAGGGGGCTGGAGATTCCGGCGCGGGGGTAAGGCCCGGGGCCGGTTCGGCGCGCCCGACGCTTCTCAAACCCTCCGCGTCATCCCGGGGCCGCGACAGCGGAACCCGGGATCCATAACCGCCGAGGGTACAGGACAAGGCGGAACGCGATGCGCTTCGTTCTTCGGCGTCAGCGGTTATGGATCCCGGGTTCTCGGCTTCGCCGAGCCCCGGGATGACCCTGAGGGTTTCAGGATTGTCGGGAGAACCAGGCAGGTTACCAGGAGCGCCGGCGACCCGATCCTCAATCCAGATCGAGCATCAGGCGCAGGTTCTGCACCGCGGCACCCGACGCGCCCTTGCCGAGATTGTCGAGGCGGGCGACCAGCACCGCGTGGCGGTGGCTGTCGGAGCCGAACACGCGCAGTTCGAGCCTGTCGGTGTCGTTCAGCGCCTCGGGCTCGATGCGCTCGCGATGCGCGCCCTCCTCGGCCCCGGTCACGACCGTGACGAGCTTGGCACCTTCGTAGCGGGCGACGAGGGCGGCCTCGAGGTCGCCCGGACTAGGCTTCCCGGGTAGCAGGTCGAGATGGAGCGGGATCGATACCAGCATGCCCTGACGGAAGTTGCCCACCGACGGCACGAAGATCGGGCGGCGGGTCAGGCCGCTGTACTTCTGCGTCTCGGGCAGGTGCTTGTGGCCGAAGCCGAGGCCGTAGAGCTGGAAGGCCGGGGCCTCGCCGGCCTCGTAAGATTCGATCATCTTGCGGCCGCCGCCGCTATAGCCGGACACTGCGTTGATGCTGATCGGGAAGTCGGCCGGGATCAGGCCGGCATCGATCAGCGGGCGCAGGAGCGCGATGCCGCCGGTCGGGTAGCAGCCGGGATTCGAGACGCGGCGCGAGGCCCGGATGGCGGCCTCCTGCTCCGGCGCCAGTTCGGCGAAGCCGTAGGTCCAGGCCGGATCGACCCGGTAGGCGGTGCTGGCATCGAGAAGCCGCGGGCCGCCGCCGGGCAGCGAATCGGCGAGCGCCGCCGTCTCGCGCGAGGCCTCGTCGGGCAGGCAGAGGATGACGAGGTCGACCTCGGACAGGAGCTTGCGCTTCGCCTCCGGGTCCTTGCGGCTCTCGTGCGGGATCGACCGGACGGTGATGTCGGTGAAGGCGTCCAGGCGCTCGCGGATGCCGAGACCGGTCGTGCCGGCCTCGCCGTCGATGAAGACGCTCGGGCTGTGCTTGCGGGTCATGGGCGAGAGGCTCCGTGGCGCGGACCGGACGATGCCGGGCGACGCGCGCGTTGTTGAGGGCGGTGGACCGTCGAGTCAATCGCCAATGACGGTCCGCGGGCCGTGAGCGTGCCACGGCGTGTGCGACGGTCTCGTGTCGCATGGGCCGTCCACAACAGGACTGCGCCCCAGAGGAACCCGGGCCGCGCGCCCCGGTTGTGCTGCCAGATCGACAGCAGACGAGAGCAGGAGCCTACCATGGCCGGCACCGCCAAGAAGACCGACCCGAAGCTCTGGGAGAAGGTCAAGAAGGACGTCACCCGCTCCGCGAAGGGCGGCAAGCCCGGCCAGTGGTCGGCCCGCAAGGCCCAGATGGCGGTGCAGGAATACAAGGAGGAGGGCGGCGGCTACGAGGGCAAGAAGTCGTCCGACAACCACCTCAAGCAATGGACCGAGGAGGAGTGGGGCACCAAGTCCGGGAATAAGAGCGGCGAGACCGGCGAGCGCTACCTGCCGAAGAAGGCTCGCGAAAAACTCTCCGACGACGAGTATAAGCGCTCGACGGCCAAGAAGCGCGCCGACAGCGCCAAGGGCAAGCAGCACTCGAAGCAGCCGAAGGACGTGGCGAAAAAGGCGGCCGCGGCGCGCAAGGCTTCGCACAGCAAGACCGGGAGCCGGGACGGCGGGCCGACCAAGGCGGAGCTGATGCGGAAGGCGCGGGAGAAGAACATCCCGGGCCGCTCGACGATGTCGAAGGGCGAGCTGGAGCGGGCGCTGAACGCCTGATCGAGGCTCTCCGGCGCCTCGACAGGGCATCGATCGACCTCTCCCGGCCGAAACGGGTCGTCCGCCGACACCGGTTCAAGCGCCGTGTCGGGAGCGGGTCTTCGCACGCAGGCTGCGGCGCCACTGGCTCGGCGTCGCGCCGGTCCATTCCAGGAAGGCCCGCGAGAAGTGCGCGGCGTCCGAGTAGCCGAGCTCGAGCGCGATCCGGCCGATAGCGTACGACTCCGCCGACAGGGACGCCTCGGCGCGCCGCAGCATCGCGCCGCGCCGGAGATCCGCGAACCCGGTGCCGGCCTCGTCCAGCCGGCGTTGCAGGGTCCGGCGCGAGAGGCCGAGCCGGCGGGCGATGTCGTCGATGGAAGGACGGGCCTCGTCGAGGCCGAGTTCGATGAGATGGACGACGCAGGCCGCGAGGTCGCCGCCGATCGGCACGGCCTCCGCCGGGTCCCGGTCTGTCGGATCGAGGCGGTCCGGGTTCCCCGCGTTGAGATGGCGGGCGGGGAAAACCAAGCCTGCCCGCGGCCCGAACGAGACCTCGCAACCGAGGCGCGCCTCGATCTCGGCCCGGCCCGGCAGGCTCGCCCCCGTCACCATCGCCCGTTCCGGCCGCCAGGCCGGCCCGAGGAAATGGCGGGCTGTGCCGAGCAGGTAGCCGAGCGCCAGGATCTCGTTGGTCTGGCGCCCGCTCTCGATCCGCTCGGTCACGTGATAGCCGTAGAAGGCCTCCTCGCCTTGCTGCCTGACACCTGTCCAGGTTGCGGTCTGCAGCAGGAGCGGCGTGACGGTCTCCACCCGGCGCAGGGCCACGTCCAGCGTCCCGGCTGACCGCACCTGCGCGCCGATCGGTCCGAGCCCGGCGATTCCGGCCTGCATCGACAGGCGGGCGGGCAGGGCCGGATCGCCGACCTCCCGAACGGCGGCCTCGACGAGCGCGAGCTGGTCGCGCAGCAGGATCAGGCGGTCGGGCGTCTCGAGGAGCGTCAGCGGCAGCCCGGTCCGCCCGAACAGGCGCGCGGGCGAGCCCCCGGCCTCCGAGACGGCCCGGGCGATCGTCCCCACGGTCCGCGCCCGGGTCAGGCCGTATGCCGACATCGGAGCCTCCCCCGGCGCCAGGGTTTCCCGTTTGGCACCGAATGGCAAGCGCCGGCCGCCCGCACGGCGTAAGCCTTGGGCCCAAAGGGGGAGGCGGCCGCCCGGCTAAGCAGGCGTCCCGACGCCCCGTCACAGCAGGGACGGAGATCGCCAATGCTCGTGAGACACGCTGCGCTCGGCTTCCTCTTCGCCGCAACCGCCATCCTCGACGCACACGCCGCCGGGGCGCCGCCGCCACTCGCGGTACTGCCGATCAAGCTGCTCGACACCTCGGGCGAACCGGGTGACCAGACCGGCCAGCACGACCGCCGGCTGGAGCGCCCGGCTCACGACCTGGCGGGGGACCTGACCCGCGCGAGCCTGTATCGGGCGACGATCCTCTCGGCCGAGGATCTGCAGCAGGATTGTCCGGCAGGCGAGGCGGCCTGCCTCCTGGACGCGGCGCGCCGGCAGGGCGCCGAGCTGGTCTTCATCGGCGTCGTGCACAAGAGCAGCACCCTGATCCTGCAGATCTGGGCACGGCTCGCGGATGCCCGGACCGGCCAGGAGGTCTTCTCGCGCGATCTCAACTTCCGCGGCGACACGGACGAGGCGTGGCAGCGCGCCGAAGCGTTCCTGGTCTCGCAGATCCGGGATGCCGGCCGGCCCCGCAGCGACTGACCGTCCTTGTCGGAGCAGCCGAGAGGTCCGAACGGTGAAAGAAAAAGGGCGGGCCCTCGCAGACCCGCCCCTTCCATTTTGTAATGACCGAATGGTCGCCTCAGCGCTTCGAGAACTGGAAGCTGCGGCGGGCCTTCTTGCGGCCGTACTTCTTGCGCTCGACCACGCGGGGGTCGCGGGTCAGGAAGCCTTCGCGCTTCAGCGGGCTGCGCAGCTCGGGCTCGAAGTAGGTCAGGGCCTTGGACAGGCCGTGGCGCACCGCACCGGCCTGGCCGGAGAGGCCGCCGCCGGCGACCGTGACGACGATGTCGTACTGGTCGACGCGGTCCACGATCTGGAGCGGCTGCTGCAGGATCATGCGCAGCACCGGGCGGGCGAAGTAGGTGTCGACCGGGCGGTCGTTCACCGTGATCTTGCCGGCGCCGGGCTTGATCCAGACGCGGGCGATCGCGTCCTTGCGCTTGCCGGTGGCGTAGGCTCGGCCGAGGGAGTCCAGCTTCTGGACATGGACCGGGGCCTCGTTCTCGCCCTGCGACGAGTTCTGGGCCTTGCTGGCCTGGCCGAGGTCGGCGAGGGACTGAAGGGTCGCCATCTTACGCGCTCACGTTCTTGCGGTTGAGAGCGGCGACGTCGAGCGTCTCCGGCTGCTGGGCGGTGTGGGGGTGCTCGTTGCCCTTGTAGACCCGGAGGTTGCCCAGGATCTGCCGGAACAGCGGGCCGCGCGGCAGCATGCGCTCCACGGCCTTCTCGACGACGCGCTCGGGGAAGCGGCCCTCGAGGATGAACTTGGCCGAGCGCTCCTTGATGCCGCCCGGGTAACCAGTGTGGTGGTAGTACACCTTCTGGTTATATTTGCGGCCGGTGAACTTCACCTTCTCCGCATTGATGACGATGACGTTATCGCCGCAATCGACGTGGGGCGTGTACTGGGGCTTGTGCTTGCCCCGCAGACGCATCGCGATGACCGACGCCAGGCGGCCGACCACCAGGCCCTCCGCGTCGATGATCACCCACTTCTTGTCGACGTCGGCGGGCTTCAGCGAAAAGGTCTTCATCGCGGATAGATCCCGGAAGTCTTGGACGAAAAAACAGGACGCCGCCGCGGTCGGGAACGAGCGCGCGGCGGCGATGGCCGGCTCAGTAATCGAGGATCGCGCCGGCGTCAAGCGACACGGAAATTCCGAGGAGGCAAAAAGCCGATATTTTCGAGCGGCTTCCGCATAGCGGTATCATGATACCGCTAAACTCTGGCCGGATCTAGCGCGGCGGCAGCGCGTAGGTGCCGGTGGCGTGACAGACGAGATCGTCACCCCCGGCACTGCGAATCAGCACCTCGCCGACGGCGAGCGAGCGCCCGAGCTTGAGCAGGCGGGCCTCTGCCAGGAGGTCGGCTTGCGCCGGCTTGCGCATGAAGTTGAACGACAGGTTGGTGGTGACGGCGAGCGCCACCGGGCCGATCTGGGCCAGGATCGCGACGTAGAGCGCCACGTCGGCGAGACCCATCATGGCGGGGCCCGACAGGGTTCCCCCGGGCCGCAGGTGGCGCTCGTGGTAGGGCAGGCGCATCGTGGCGGTGAGCGGACCGACGCTCTCGACCACTGGCCCTGGGCCGCCGTGATGGATCTGCGGAAAGACCTCGTCGAGGAAGGCCGCGACCGCGTCGCGGTCCATCATCAGAGAAGGCATGCGTGGGGCGTGTCCGTTCGGCGTCATGCACGATCTTGCAGCACGGCCTCCCGCACCGGACAATAGGCCATCCGTTTCGCCCGCAACCGAGACCGCATGTCCGAGACCCTGATCCTCCGCGACGACCGCGACGGCGTCGCGACCCTGACCCTCAACCGGCCGCGGGCGCGCAACGCCCTGTCGCACGCGATGCTGAGTGCCTTGTCGGACGAGTTCGACCGGCTCGCCGCGGACGAGAGCGTGCGCGCGGTGGTGCTGGCCGCGGAAGGACCCGCCTTCTGCGCCGGCCACGACCTCAAGGAGATGACCGCCTACCGGGCGGAAGGAGACCGGGGTGCTGCCCGGTTCAAGGACCTGTTCGATCTCTGCTCGTCGGTGATGATGGCGATCCCCGCCCTGCCGCAGCCGGTGATCGCCGCCGTCGAGGGCATCGCGACGGCCGCCGGCTGCCAGCTCGTCGCCTCCTGCGATCTCGCGGTGGCCGGCGAGGAGGCGCGGTTCGCGACGCCCGGCGTGCAGATCGGCCTGTTCTGCTCGACCCCGATGGTGGCCCTGTCGCGCAACCTGTCGCGCAAGGCCGCGATGGCGATGTTGCTCACCGCCGAGATGGCGGAAGCGGAGGAGGCGAGGGCGCTCGGCCTCGTCAACCGGGTGGTGCCGGCCGGTACGGCCCTCGACGCCGCGCGAGCGCTCGCCGCCGGCATCGCGGCCCGCAGCGCCTACACGGTGCGGGTGGGCAAGCGCGCCTTCTACGAGCAGCTGGAGATGCCGCTGGCGGAGGCCTACGCCCATGCCGGCCGGGTGATGACCGAGAACATGCTCGCCCGCGCGGCGGAGGACGGCATCGCGGCCTTCCTCGACAAGAGGGCGGCCCGATGAACCACGATCGCTACGACGACGAGGCCTTGAGAAAAATCCTGCGGCAGGTGCGCAGCATCGCGCTGGTCGGCGCTTCCGCCAACCCGGCCCGGCCGAGCTGGATCGTCACCAAGTACCTGCTGGAGCGCGGCTACCAGGTGATCCCGGTCAATCCGGGCCTCGCCGGGGGCGAGATCCTGGGCCGGCCGGTGGTGGCGCGCCTCGCCGACCTGACCCAGCCGGTCGACATGGTCGAGATCTTCCGGAATTCCGAGGCCGCCGGCCCGCTCGTCGACGAGGCGCTCGCCCTCGACCCGCTGCCCCAGGTGATCTGGATGCAGCTCGGCGTGCGCAACGACGCGGGCGCGGCCCGGGCCGAGGCGCGGGGCGTGACCGTGGTGATGAATCGCTGCCCGAAGATCGAGTACGGCCGCCTCTCGGGCGAGATCGGCTGGACGGGGGTGAATTCCCGCATCCTCAGCGCCAAGCGGCCGAAGCTCGCCGCCAAGGGATTCCAGAAGCTGACGATCGAGGAGAGGTGAGGCCGCCCTATGCGGGCTTCGCCGCCAGCAGGTCGCGCAGGGTGGTGATGGTCGAGGCATCGGCCACCCCGTCGACCCGGGCGGGACGGAAGTGGCGCTGGAACGCCGTGACCACGTCCTTCGTCCGGGCGTCGAAGGTGCCGCTCACCGGCACGTCGTAGCCGTAGAGCGCGAACATCGATTGCAGCGCCTCGATCGGCTGGCCGGCATCGCCCTCGGAGAAGAAGCGCCCGTCGCGGATCGGGGCCGGCGGCACCCAGTGGCCGATCCCGTCGCGGTGGAGCCGCTCCCAGGGAAAGCTCTCGCCCGGGTCGATCTTGCGCTCGGGCGCGATGTCGGAATGGCCGAGCACCCGGTCGGCGCGGATCGGCCAGCGCCCCAGGAGGTCGCGGCAGAGCGCCGTCACCGATGCC
Organism: Methylobacterium sp. 174MFSha1.1; assembly: GCF_900116815.1. Classification (NCBI taxonomy): domain Bacteria; kingdom Pseudomonadati; phylum Pseudomonadota; class Alphaproteobacteria; order Hyphomicrobiales; family Methylobacteriaceae; genus Methylobacterium; species Methylobacterium sp. 174MFSha1.1. Next base: position 11,912 of record NZ_FPCB01000043.1, read on the forward strand.
ATCTGCGCCGCCGGATAGGGCGCGATGGTCCCGTCCGCGGCGTGGCCCGGATGCGCGATCTCGATGCCGATCGAGCGCGAGTTCATGTCCCGCACCCCCTCCCAGGCCGACACGCCGGCCTGCCAGGCGCGCCGCGCCTCCGGCACCATCTGCACCACCCGGCCCTCCTCGAAGACGAGGTAATGCGCCGAGACCTTCGAGAGCGGGTTGCACAGCCGCAGCAGCGCCTCCGAGGCGCTCGCCATGCCGGTATAGTGCAGGATCAGGGCGTCGACCGGCAGGGTCCGCTCGTCGTGGTTGGGGGAGGGCACCACCTGGGTGGCGACCGGGCTGTCGGGGGCGAGGCTCATGGAGGGAGGCTCTTCAGCTCAGGTGCCGCTCGGCGGCGATGCGGTCGTAGGCGGCGTTGATGGCGGCGAGCCGCCGCGTCGCGATGGCGATCGCGGCCGGCGGCAGGCCGCGGGCGATCGCCCGGTCGGGATGGTTCTCGGAGACGAGCGCCCGGTAGCGCGCCTTCAGCTCGGCATCGGTGAGGGTGCGGGCGGCGCCCAGCACCTCGTAGGGATCGTCGGCGAGCCGCAGGTGCCGGGCGGTGACGGCGGCGAAGCGCGCCTCGTCGAAGCCGAAGATCGCCGCCACCTCGGAGAGGTAGCGCGCCTCGCTCTCGTGGACCGCGCCGTCCGCCTTGGCGATGTGGAACAGGCCGTCGAGCACGTCCTCGAGCAGGGCCGGGTCATCGTGAAAAGTGTCGGCGACCTGGCGGGCGTAGCCCTCGAAGCCGCTGGTAGTGCGCTTGGCGAGGTCGAACAGGCGCTCGATCCCGGCGCGCTCGTACTCGGGGACCTGCACGATGTCGGCGAAGGCCGCGACCTCGGAGGGCGTCACCACACCGTCCGACTTCGCCATCTTGGCGGCGAGCGCGACGAGCCCGGTGGTGAACACCACCTCCCGCGGGGTCGGCCCGAACAGCGAGCCCTCGCGGTCGAGGAGGAAATGGCCCGCCACCGCGCCGATCAGCGCGCCGAGCGGACCGCCGGCGGCGAGCCCGATGCCCGCCCCGCCGAGCTTGCCCCAGACGCCCTGGCTCACGCGCGCCTCCCGGTCCCGGTCGGGCAGGGGAGGGGGGCTGCGAGGGGGCGGTTTCGGGGAAGCAAGGACGTCATGGCGCCGTTGTAGCGCCCCCGGGCCGTCTGCGGAATGTGGTAGCGCACCCGGCGACACCGCCGGATGCGCTCACGCAAGGCCGATCAGCGGCAGTACACGTTGCCGTAGGGATCGCGGTAGGTGCCGTAGGGGCACTGGGGTGCGGTGGCCGCGCCGACCACGGCGCCGCCGGCCGCGCCGATCAGGCCGCCCGCGAGAGCACCGCCGGCCCGGCCGGTGGCCGCCGCGCCGATCGCCGCGCCGGTCAGGCCGCCGAGGGCGGCGCCGCCGGCGGCGCGGTCGCCGGGGGTGTTGCAGGCGCCGAGCGACAGCGCCATGGCGCCGGCGAGCGTGGCGGCGATGAGCTTCTTCATGGAGTTCTCCCCTCGTGCATATCGCGGTCCGGAACCGGGTCGTCGACCCCGCACCCTGGCCCCGAGCTTAGCCGTAACCCGGCTGAACGCCAAATGAGCTTGGCCGCCAGGGAGTTCCCGGAACCGGTGCCGGACCGGTGACGAATCCCCGGGGTGCGACGCGAAAGCCACAGGTTCCGGGACCTGCCGCGAACCGGCCAAATGCTCTACAGGGGGCCGGACCGATTTTCAGGCCCGATACGCCCGCGAGGACCCGATGCAGCGCGCCACCACCATCGTCCGCAAAGCCGCCGTGCGCCCCGACGCCGTCGCCGACGAGGTCGCCCTCGACCACGCCGCCCGCTCTCGCCGCAGCGCCGAGCTGACCACGAAGGGCGGCCTCGGCCTCCGGCTCGACCTCGACCGGGCGACGGTGCTGGAGGACGGCGACGCGGTGCGCCTGGAGGACGGCCGCCTGGTGCGCATCCTCGCGGCCCCCCAGGCCCTGCTCGCGGTCACGGCCGAGAACCCGCTCCGGCTCACCCGCCTCGCCTGGCAGCTCGGCAGCAACCACGTCCAGGCCGAGGTGACCGCCGACGCGCTCTACGTCCTCGACGACCCGGTGGTGGCGGAGCTGATCCGCGGCCAGGGCTGTACCGCGACCGCGCTCCAGCGCCCGTTCCGCCCCGAGAAGGAGGCGGCGGCCCACGACCACAGCACCTGCGGGCACGACCACCATCACGGGCACGACCACGGGCACGAGCCCCACGCCCATAGCCACGACCATCACGCCCACGGCCATCATGACCATGCCCATGACCACGGGCATCACGATCATGCCGATCACGGCCACGACCATGGGCACGACCACCAGCACCACGATCACGGGCATGTCCACGGCCCGAACTGCAAGCACGGCCACTGAACGCGGACCGCGCGCCCCGCGCGGATCGGCCTTCCGGTCGCTCTCCGACGGGACGGGGCCAGTTGCCCTTCGTCCCGTCTCGACGGCCTGCGACCTGAAGTATTTGTGCAGTGCGAAATCAAGTCCGCCGCGAAGCCTTAAGCCGTACTTAAGCCCGGTGTCATAACTTCCGGTCCCGGTGACAGGAAGACCCGGGTTCACGGTCCGATGACGATCAAGGCGCGCCTCCTCTGCGGCTTCTCGGTGATGCTGGCGCTGACCGCCGGCGTCGCCGCCTCGGGCTGGGTCAGCCTCTCGGGCTTCGCCCAGCGCGTGGACACCGCGAACGCGGCGCAGGTGCTCGCGGGGCGCGTCGGCGACCTCGCGCTCGCCGCCGAACGCTCGCTGCACGACGCGACCGGCCGGGGGGAGGGAGCGGTGACGGACGGCCTCGCGCGGGTCCACGCCGGCATCGTTGCCGTCCCGGGCGCGGAGGCGATGGCCCGCGGCACCGACGCCTTCGCGCGCACCCGCACGGCCTACGCCGCCGAGCAGGAGCGCAAGGCGCGGGTCCAGGCCGAGCACCTGCGCCTGATCGAGGACCTGCAGGGCGCGGCCGGCCGGATCGGCGCGGCGCAGAAGGCCCGCCTGGCGGCGGCGAGCCAGGCGCTCCAGGAGAGCGTCGAGGCGCTCAAGGAAGCCGCCACCGCCGGCTCGCTCACCGGCTCGGCGGTCCGCGGCGCCCTGGAGATGCGCAACGGCGAGCAGGCGCCCGGCGGCGACCGGGCGGCGGTCGCCGAGCGCTACCGCCTCCTGTCGGCGATCCTCAAGCGCCTCGCCGGGCAGGACGCGATGCGGGTTCCGGCCAAGGCGGCCGTCGACGCCCTCGACGACTACTTCGACGCGGTCGATTTAGGCCCGGAAGAGGCCGGGCGGGCGGAGACGATCGCAAAATCCTTCACCGCCATCATGGCGGCCCTGCGCGAGGTCGAGCAGGTCCAGAGCGATGCCGGCGCCGCCGTTCAGGCCCGCCTGCGGGCGGAGCAGGACCGGGTCGAGCAGGCGGCCGCCCTGCTGAGCGCCAGCGCCGAGGCGCTCGACGCCGCGAAGTCGCTCCAGATCGCCGAGATCGCCCTGTTCTCGGCCCGGGACGAGGGCGCGGCGGTCGTCGCCAGCGCCGACGCCCTGACCAAGGCGGTCGAGACGATCCTCCGCGTCGAGACCGACCCATCTGCGCGCCGGTCGATCGAGGACCTGATCGCCAAGGTGCGGGACATCAAGGGCCAGGTGCCGGGGATCGTCCAGGCGAACGGCGCGCAGGCCGCGATCCTGGGCGAGCGCGACGGGCACCTCACCAGCCTCGTCGCCGCCGCCCGCCAGGCCGGCGACGGCGAGCTCGCCCGGATCGGGGCCGAGCGGCGCGCCGCCGAGATCCTGCTCCTCGTCGGCGTCGCGCTCGCCGCCTCCCTCGGCATCGCGGCGGCTTTGTGGCTCGCCCGCGGCATCGTGCGGCCGATCGGGCAGCTCGGCGCCGCGATGCGGGCGCTCGCCGCCGGCGACCTCTCCGCCGCGGTCCCGGCCCGGGAGCGGCGCGACGAGATCGGCGCCATGGCGCGGGCGGTCGGCGTGTTCCGGGACGCCCTCGTCGCCAAGGCGCGGAGCGACGCGGACGCCGCCGAGGCCGCCCGGACGGAGGCCGAGCGGGCGGCCCGCCTCGGCACGCTGACCGCGGGCTTCGAGGACACGATGGCCTCCTCGACCCGGGGCCTGTCGCAGGCCGCGGACACGATGCAGGACACGGCGACCTCGATGTCGGCGGCGGCGGCGCGCACCAACGCCCGCTCGGCCGAGGTCGCGGACGCCGCCGAGCGCACCTCGGCCAATGTCGAGACGGTCGCCGCCGCGACGGAGGAGATGGCGATCTCGATCCGCGAGATCGCCCGGCAGGTCGCGCACTCGGCGGGCATCGCGACGAACGCCGTCGGGCGCGCCCGGGAGACCGACGCGGTCATCGCGGCGCTCGCCGCCGGCGCCGAGCGCATAGGCGAGGTCGTGGTTCTGATCCAGGGCATCGCCGGGCAGACCAACCTGCTGGCGCTCAACGCCACGATCGAGGCGGCGCGGGCCGGCGAGGCGGGGCGCGGCTTCGCGGTGGTGGCGGCGGAAGTCAAGCAGCTCGCCGGCCAGACCGCGAAGGCCACCGAGGAGATCGGCGACCAGATCGCCCGCATCCAGGGCGCGACCCGCGAGGCCGTGGCGGCCCTGAGCGCGATCGGCGGGGTGATCGGTGAGATGTCCGAGATCGCGACCGGCATCACCGCCGCCATGGAGCAGCAGGGCGCGGCGACCCAGGAGATCGCCCGCAACGTCGGCGAGGCCGCGCAGGGGACGCAGGTGGTCTCGACCGGCATCCGCGACGTGCGCCGCGATGCCGAGGGCGCCGGCGCGGCCGCCGCCCGCGTGCTCGCCGCCGCCGAGGCGCTCGCCGGCACCGCGACGGGCCTGCGCGGGGAGGTCGATGCGTTCCTGGGGGGCGTGAAGGCGGCGTGAGGCGCTGCTGTCCTGCGGACAACAAAGCGGCCAAAAACAGATTCTACAGGCTTGTACTCTCCCGCACGAAGGGCAGGCTGGGCGATTGCCACAGCGAATAAAGCCCGCCAATTCAGCGCGTGGTGATTCTCCGTGGCCCCGATGATCGACTGGACCGAACGCCGCTGCCGGGCATTCCGCCGCACCCTCTCGACCTGCGCCCTGCTGTACACCGAGATCGTGATGATCGGCTCGGTGCTGCACGGGCCGCGGGAGCGACTGATCGGCTTCGACGCGGCGGAGCACCCGGTGGTGATTCAGCTCGGCGGGTCGGATCCGGGCGGCCTCGCGGCGGGTGCACCGCCGAGGAGTTCGGCCACCGCGAGGTGAACCTCGATGTCGGCGGCCCCTTCGGCCGGGTGGAGGACGGGCGCTTCGGCGCCTGCCTGATACGCGAGCCGGCCCTCGTCGGCGAGATCCAACATCATTCTGGCCGGCTTCTACCTTGACGGGTGCCCTCGTTTTTCTTAATTCGAGCAGACAAATTTTGAAGCAATAGGCAAGAGAACCGGCGAATGGTCGATAGATTTACATATCCGTTCGCTGGCGTCCAGATCGACGGCAATTCTGTCGTCAGCGGACCTGCGGGAAACCTTGCCGGTATCACGATCTCAGAGACAGCCGACAGCAATTTCGATAACCTGGATATCCTGGGAGATATTCCAAACGACAGATTTACGCTGATAACAACGGGTCCGCGCGGAACCCTAAATCAATACCCTCTAGTGTATGTTGGTACAGGGGGTGGAGGTTTCATCGCAGGTATTGCTGGTCCCGTGAAGGGGGGGTCTGTTTTCGGCTCGCCTTCCGGGTCACCTTTCGGACCTGCTGAATATTATGAAAACTATAATCCGACATCATTTGTGAGGCTTGGGGGGAGCGTTAGTCAAGTCAATTTTACGTTAAATCGCGGAGAAGCCTTCGATCTCAACAGCCTTCCGGCGCTCTGCCTTGTCGAAGGGTCACTCGTCCGCACGATCCGAGGTGATATCGCGGTCGAAAAATTGCGCACCGGGGATGTGGCGATTACACTATCTGGACGCCGCCGCAGGATCGTCTGGACTGGCTGCAGGCACCTGAAGACTTCCGAAGGCAACCTACCCTTTAATGCTTGGCCGGTGCGTATCCTCAAGGGCGCCTTCGGCCCAGACCTCCCGCGAATCGACGTTCGACTGTCGCCCGGCCATCCGATTCTAATCAGCCATGACGAACGCGGCGAAGGTGGCGCGCTCGTACCCGCGATGTGCCTCATCAACGGAACCTCGATCGAGCGGCTGCCTGTCGAATGCATCACTTACTGGCACGTGGAGCTAGACGAGCATGACATTCTCGTCACCGAGGGCCTGCCGGTGGAGAGCTATATCGATCTGGGATCTCGCGCCTGGTTCGAGGCCGAGAGCGACAATCTCCTCGAAAATCCCGATTTCGTGCCGACCGGGCGCAACGGTCGCTGCCGTCCCGTCGTGACTGAAGGACCGTTGGTTGAAGCCGAGCGGGCGCGCCTGTCGGCTTGGTTTGCCGATACGCTCACCGCACAGTGTGCCTGGGACGAGGCCAAGCGCTGCTCCTGGCTCGCCGTCTAAGTGCACATCATAGACCTGCCATCGTGCTGACGTCGCCACGGCGAGCGACGACGGTGGTCGGGAGCTCTGTGGTAGAAACGAAGAGCCGTCTCGCCAGGCGGCGCGACCGAGCGGCGGCTCGTCGCCTGGAACGACGGCGGGCGATGCGGCATAACGCTCGCCATGATGGCTGACACGATCAATGGCGCCGGCGACGGCAGCGCCTGGCGGTTCTCCGTGGCCCCGATGATGGACTGGACGGATCGCCACTGCCGGGCGTTCCACCGCACCCTCTCGGCCCGGGCGCTCCTCTACACCGAGATGGTGACGACCGGGGCGGTGCTGCACGGGCCGCGGGAGCGGCTGATCGGCTTCGACGCGGCCGAGCACCCGGTGGCGATCCAGCTCGGCGGGTCGGATCCGGGCGACATCGCGGCGGCGGCGCGCATCGCCGAAGACTTCGGCTACCGCGAGGTGAACCTCAATGTCGGCTGCCCCTCCGACCGGGTGCAGGACGGGCGCTTCGGCGCCTGCCTGATGCGCGAGCCGGCCCTCGTCGGTGACTGCGTCGCCGCCATGAAGGCGGCGGTCTCGGTGCCGGTGACGGTGAAGTGCCGCATCGGCGTCGACGACCAGGACCCGGAGGCGGCGCTCGACGCGCTGACCGCCGCGGTGCGGGCGGCGGGCGTCGACGCCCTGATCGTGCATGCCCGCAAGGCCTGGCTCAAGGGCCTGTCGCCGAAGGAGAACCGGGATATCCCGCCCCTCGATTACGGCCGGGTCCACCGCCTCAAGCGCGCGAATCCCGATCTGCCGGTCGCCCTCAACGGCGGCTTGCAGGACCTGGCCGCCGCGAAGGCCGAGCTGGAGCCGCGGGACGGGGTCGGTCTCGACGGGGTGATGCTCGGCCGCGCCGCCTATGCGGAGCCGGCCCTGCTGCTCGGGGTCGATCCCGAGCTGTTCGGCGAACCCGCGCCGGTCGCCGATCCGTTCGCGGCGGTCGAGGCCTACGCGCCCTACATCGCGGCGCGGCTCCAGGAGGGCGTGCGCCTGCACGCCATGACCCGGCACATGCTCGGCCTGTTCAACGGCCGCCCGGGCGCGCGGCCCTATCGCCGCCACCTCTCGGTCGCCGGCACGCGGCCTGATGCCGGCCTGCACACCCTGCGGGACGCCGTGGCGTTCGTCTCCCGGGAGCCGGCGAGCGCCGCCGCCTGAGGACGGCACTCCGGCGACAGCGATCCCCGGCGACGTCTCAAAAGACTTCGCCGGGGATCGCTGTCGCGCCTCAGCTTGGCAGCCGGGCGCTCCGCGGGCATGTTCGCTGGCGAACAGGCGCGCCCGAGGGGTGGACGGACCGGATGATCGCACTCGACGACGGCGCCGCGGGCCCGCTCGGCGCCCATTTCGACGGGCGCGGGGTCAATTTCGCGCTGTTCTCCGCCCATGCCACGGCGGTGGACCTGTGCCTGTTCGACCCGACCGGCCGGGTCCAGACCGACGTGGTCCGCCTGCCGCGCCGCACCGACGACGTCTGGCACGGCTACCTCTCGGGCGTGCTGCCGGGGCAGCTCTACGGCTACCGGGTGCACGGCCCCTGGGAGCCGGCGCGCGGCCACCGCTTCAACCCGCACAAGCTCCTGATCGACCCCTACGCCCGCGAACTGCACGGCCGCGTGCGGTGGCACGACGCGCTCTACCCCTATCGCCGCGGCAGCCACCGCGAGGACGTGCTCGACCGGCGCGACAGCGCCCCGATGATGCCGAAGGGCGTCGTCACCGCCCCCGAGGCGCCGGTCCACGACGATCCGCCCCTGCGCCATCCCCTCGTCGACAGCGTGATCTACGAGGCCCATGTCCGGGCCCTGACCCAGACGCATCCGGACGTGCCGCTGCCCTGGCGCGGCTCCTACGCGGCGCTCGGCCACCCGGCGATCGTCGATCACCTCGTGCGCCTCGGCGTCACGGCGATCGAGTTGCTGCCGATCCAGGCCTTCGTCGACGACCGCTTCCTGGTCGAGAAGGACCTGACCAATTTCTGGGGCTACTCGCCGCTCAACTACTTCTCCCCCGAACCGCGCTATCTCGGGCCGGCGGGGACGGCGGGACTGAAAAGTGCGATCCGCCAGCTCCACGCCGCCGGCATCGAGGTGCTGATCGACGTCGTCTACAACCACACCTGCGAGGCCGACCATACCGGCCCGAGCCTGTCGTTCCGCGGCATCGACAATGCCAGCTACTACAAGCTGAACCCCGAGGATCCGCGCCGCGACATCGACTGCACCGGCTGCGGCAACACCCTCGACGTGGCGGTGCCGCGGGTGATGCAGATGGTGCTCGATTCCCTGCGCCACTGGGTCGAGACCTACCGGATCGACGGGTTCCGCTTCGACCTCGCCTCGAGCCTCGCCCGCGCCCCCCACGACTTCACCCCCCGCGCCGCGGTGCTCCAGGCGATGGCGCAGGACCCGCTCCTGTCGCGGGTCAAGCTCATCGCCGAGCCGTGGGACATCGGCATGGGCGGCTACCAGCTCGGCGGCTTCCCCGTCGGCTGGAGCGACTGGAACGACCAGTTCCGCGACGCGGCCCGCGGCTTCTGGCGCGGCGATGCCGGCCAGCTGCCGAAACTGACGCAAGGCTTGACCGGCTCGAAGGAAATTTTTTCCGCCTCCGGCCGCGGTCCGTCGGCCAGCATCAACTTCATCGCCTCGCATGACGGCTACACGCTGGCCGACGTCGTCGCCTACGAGGAGAAGCACAACGAGGCCAATGGCGAGGGCAACCGCGACGGCCACGGCCACAACGTCTCGCGCAACTACGGCGTCGAGGGGCCGACCGACGACCCGGCCATCTTGTCGGTGCGGGCGCGCCAGAAGCGCAACCTGCTCGCCACGATCCTGCTGGCCCAAGGCGTGCCGATGCTGCTGATGGGCGACGAGCGCTCGCGCACGCAAGGTGGCAACAACAACGCATATTGCCAGGACAATGCCACCTCCTGGGTCGACTGGGAGACCGATCACGGCGATCCGGGCCTGACCGCCTTCGTGCGCAACCTGCTGGGGCTGCGCCGCGACCACCGGGCCCTGCGGCGGCGAAAGTTCCTCACCGGCGAGACCGTGGCGTCGGGGGGCCTGAGGGACGTGCACTGGCTCTCGCCCTGCGGCGCCGAGATGGATGACGGCGCCTGGGGCGACGGCGAGCGCCGGGCCTTCGGCATGCAGATCGGCAACGACGCCCCGGATGGGCGCCGCCTCCTGATCCTCGCCAATGCGGGGGAGGGGCCACTGGACTTCCGGCTCGCCCCGGTGATCGGCGGGCCGTGGGTGCCGCTCTTCGACACCACGGTGCCGGATGGCCGGCCGGGCGGGCGGGAGAGCGTCAAGGCCGGGGGGGTGGTGCGGCTGCCGGAGCGGGCGTTGCTGGTGCTGGCGCGGAATGCGGGGCGTCGGGGGACCTGATCCCGATTGGCTCACCTGCGCCGGCTTCGTTGCCCAGCCACGACGGTCGCAGCACCCTCCATGTCATCCCGGGGCCGCGACAGCGGAACCCGGGATCCATAACCGCCGACGGTTCAGGAGAGAGCGGTGCGCGATCCGCTTCGTCCGCCAACGTCAGCGGTTATGGATCCCGGGTTCTCGCCTGCGGCGAGCCCCGGGATGACGCGGAGCGTGACAGATGCGAGGAGGGAGCGAGGTCTGGACGGCATGTCGGCGGTGGGACCTCGCCATTCATACTCTTACCCCGCCGCCAGCCGCTTGCGCTGCACCTTGCCGTTCGGGGTCCGCGGCAGCGCCTCCAGGAAGACGACCTCGCGCGGGCACTTGTAGGCGGCGAGCCGCTCGCCGCACCAAGCCAGCAGCGCGTCCCGCTGCGGTTCGGCGCCGGCCTTCGGCACCACGAAGGCGGCGATCACCCGCACGTCGTCGCGCACGGAGAGCTCGGTCACCGCGACCTCCTGCACGTCGGGATGCGCGATCAGCACGCTCTCGACCTCGTTCGGCGACACCCGGTAGCCGAAGGCGTTCATGATGTCGTCGTTGCGGCCCTCGAACCAGACGTAGCCGTCGGCATCCAACGAAGCGAGGTCGCCGCCGGTGAACCAGTCGCCCCGCATCACCGCCGCCTCCTCCTCGGGGCGGTTCCAGTAGCCGAGCATCAGGGCCGGGTCGGAGCGGTGGATCGCCAGCAGCCCGACCGCGCCCGCCGGCAGCGGCTCCGGCGCGCCCTCGACGGGGAGGATCGCGACGCGCCGCCCCGGCTGCGGCTTGCCCGGCGAGCCCGGCTTGATCGGCACGAGGGGGCTCGTCGAGATGTAGGTCGAGATCTCGCTCATCCCGAGCGCCTCGTAGAGCGGCGTGCCGGTGGCCGCCCGCCACTCGGCGAGGAGCTGGGGCGAGAGCGCCTCGCCCGCCGTGATGCCGTGGCGCAGGGACGACAGGTCGTGGGCGGAGAGGTCGGCGTATTTGAGGATCTGCCGGTAGAGGCTCGGCACCGCCGCGAACAGGGTGGCGCGGTGGCGGGCGATGAGCGCCGGCCACAGGGCGGGATCGCGCCGGCCGTTATAGAGCACCGTGGTGGCGCCCCGCGCCCAGGGATCCTGGATGCCGACCCCGAGCGTGTAGGTCCAGTTCATGGTGCCGGCATGCAGCACCACGTCGTCCTCGCGCAGGCCGAGCCAGAAATCGTGCATCGGCCGCCGGCCCCAGACGGCGCGGTGGGCGTGCAGCACGCCCTTCGGCCGGCTGGTGGTGCCGGAGGTGTAGACCAGCGTCGCCGGATCGTCGGCGGCGGTGTCGGCGTAATCCTCGAGCGGCGCTCCCTCGCGCAGGCGGGCGATGTCGTCGCGGCGCAGCACGATCCGGCCGCGGCAGGCTTCCGGATCGAGGGGGCAATCGTCGGCGGCCGCGATCACCGCGGCGCCGGAATCCTGCATCAGGAACGCCGCCTCGCCGGCGGTGAGCTGGGGCGAGGAGGGCTGCGCCACCAGCCCGGCGGCGAGAGCCGCGAAATAGGTGATCACGTAATCCGCGTCGTTGCCCATGCGGATCATCACCCGGGCGCCCGCCGGCAGGCCGAGACCGCGAAGGCCCGCCGCGACGCCGCGCACCGCCCGGTCGACTTGCGCGAAGGTCATGACGTCGGTGCGACCATGATCGCCGACCATGATCAGCGCCGGCTTGTCGCCCCGCTCCCGGGCATTGGCCTCCAGGCAGTAGCGGGCGCCGTTGAAGCGGGGCGGCGGCTGGCGGTCGTCGGGCAAGGGGCGGCTCCGGATCCTGGGGTCCGGGGCCTGTGCTAGCGCGGGGGCGGGGGAGGTGGCCAGGGGGCTTGAGGCCAGCCCTGCCACGCAAGGCAGGATGGTCTCGCGGTCGTCTTACGACGAGGGCGGCACCAGCCTCACCGCCCCGCTCCCCGCATCGTACGAGACCCCGCGATAGAAGCAGTCCCGCCGCCCGGTATGGCAGCAGCCGCCGTCGCCGCCGACGCGCACCCGCAGGAGCAGGGCGTCCTGGTCGCAATCGACCCGCATCTCGACGAGGGTCTGGATCTGCCCGCTGGTGGCGCCCTTGTGCCAGAGCTCGGACCTGGAGCGCGACCAGTACCAGACCTCGCCGGTGGCCAGCGTGCGGGCGAGCGACTCGGCGTTCATGTGGGCGAGCATCAGCACCGCGCCCGAATCGGCATCGACCGCGAGCGCGGTGATCAGTCCGTCCGGGCCGAAGCGCGGGGTGAAGGTCTCGCCCTCCTCCAGCGCGCGCTTGTCGCCGGGGGCGTCGAAGGTGGGGAGCGGGGTCATCGCCGGTCGCGGACCAGGGTGAGGAAGCGGACCTGCTCGGTCGGGTCCTGCTTGAACACGCCGGTGAACTGGGTGGTGATGGTCGAGACGCCGGATTTCTGCACGCCGCGCATCGCCATGCACAGGTGCTCGGCCTCCACCATCACGGCGACGCCGCGGGGATGCAGCACCGAATCGATCGTCTCGGCGATCTGGGCCGTCATCGTCTCCTGGGTCTGGAGCCGGCGGGCGAAGGCGTCGACCACGCGGGCGAGCTTCGACAGGCCGACGACGCCGCGCCGCGGGTAATAGGCGATGTGGGCTTTTCCCATGAACGGCACCATGTGGTGCTCGCAATGGGAGTGGAAGGCGATGTCGCGCACCAGGACGATGTCGTTGTAGCCCTCGACCTCCTCGAACACCCGGTCGAGGATGGCGTCCGCGTCCTGGCGGTAGCCGCCGAAGATCTGCTCGTAGGCCTTGACCACGCGCTGCGGCGTCTCGAGCAGGCCCTCGCGCTCCGGGTCGTCGCCGGCCCAGCGCAGCAGGGTGCGCACGGCGGCCTCGGCCTCCTGGCGGGTCGGGCGCTCGGTGACGCGCTCCGGCCGGGGGGCGTCGCTGCGCTTGTCGGCCGCCTCCGGGGCCCGGACCGACAAGGACTTCAGCACCGCATCCATCACGCCTCCAAGATCAGGGCCGTCAACATCAAGGCCGCCAAGTTCAGGGCCGCCCCTGGGAGCGAGCCATGCCGGGACTCGAGATGCGCCCCGATCCGGCCGCGCCTCGCGCTGCCGGGCAACCGTGCCTATATCGGGAATCCGCCCGGTGCACGCAATGCGCCGGGCGCGCAGCAGGTCACCGCGTTCTCAAGCTCATCCTTCCGTCAAGCCAAAGTCAGACCCGTCCGGTCAAGCCCGATTCGTCCGTCCCGCGGCCCCTCTCGTCCAAAGTACGAATGCCATGCTCGACGACATCTACAACGCCCGCATCCTCGCCCTCGCGGCGGACATCCCCCGCCTCGGCCGGTTGCCGGCGCCGGCGGCGAGCGCGTCCAAGCACTCGAAGCTGTGCGGCTCGACCGTGACGGTCGACCTCGTCACCGAGGGCGACACGGTCACCGACTTCGCCCACGACGTGAAGGCCTGCGCGCTCGGCCAGGCCGCCTCCTCGCTGATGGCCCGCCACGTGGTCGGCGCCAGCGCCGAGGAGCTGCGCGGTTTGCGCGAGACGGTGCGGCGGATGCTGAAGGAGAACGGCCCGGCGCCGGAGGGGAAATTCGCCGATTTCGCGGTGCTGGCGCCGGTGCGGGACTTCAAGGCGCGCCACGCCTCGACGCTGCTCACTTTCGACGCGGTGGTCGACGCCCTCGATCAGGTCGCTGCCAAGACAACCGTCAAGACAGAAGCGGTGCCGGCGTGAACCCGGCCCGCCGCGCGGCGCATCTCGCCATCCGCGGCTACCAGCTGAGCCTGTCCGGCCTCGTCGGGCGCCAGTGCCGGCACTGGCCGTCCTGCTCGGCCTATACCGACGAGGCGATCCAGCGCCACGGCCTCTGGGCCGGCGGCTGGATGGGACTCGCCCGGATCTGCCGCTGCGGCCCGTTCGGCACCCACGGCATCGACCTCGTCCCCGAGGCCCCCCCCGCCGGTGCCGCCTGGCACCGCCCCTGGGCCTATGGCCGCTGGCGCGGGGTCAACGCCCCGCCGCCGCTCTGCGAGAGCGTCGAGGGCTGAGCGCGAAGGCGCGGGACCGTGCCTGACATGTCCCGGCATCGCTGGTATAGGGCGCCGGTCCGGTGCGCGGCCATCAGCCCCGCGGCCTTGGGCCCGCCGGACGCCGTCCACCACCCGGCTTACCTGCACCGTGCGCAGGAGTGAGCCCCGAGGAGCTTTTAGAAGTCCCATGCCGATCCTGACATTTCCCGATGGCGCCACGCGGTCCTACGACGGCGCGGTGACCGGCCGTACTGTGGTCGAGGGCATCGCCAAGTCGCTGGCCAAGCGCACCGTGGCGATGGCGCTCGACGGGACCGTCCGCGATCTCGACGACACGATCGCCGAGGACGTCCGCATCGAGTTCCTCGACCGCACCGACCCGCGGGCCCTGGAGCTGATCCGGCACGATTGCGCCCACGTGCTCGCGGAAGCCGTGCAGTCGCTGTGGCCGGAGACGCAGGTCACGATCGGTCCGGTGATCGAGAACGGCTTCTACTACGACTTCCACCGCGAGACCCCGTTCTCGCCGGACGATTTCCCGGCGATCGAGGCGCGGATGCGCGAGATCATCGCCCGCGACGCCCCCTTCACCAAGGAGGTCTGGGCCCGCGACGACGTGCGTAAGCTGTTCGAGGAGAAGGGCGAGGCGTTCAAGGTCGAACTCGTCGACGCGATCCCGCCGGGCGAGGACCTGCGGATCTACCGTCAGGGCGCGTGGTTCGACCTCTGCCGCGGCCCGCACATGACCTCGACGGGCAAGGTCGGCAGCGCCTTCAAGCTGATGAAGGTGGCCGGCGCCTATTGGCGCGGCGATTCGACGAAGCCGATGCTGAGCCGGATCTACGGCACGGCCTGGGGAACCCAAGCCGATCTCGACGCCTACCTCAACCGCCTCGCCGAGGCCGAGCGCCGCGACCACCGCCGCTTAGGCCGCGAGATGGACCTCTTCCACTTCCAGGAGGAGGGGCCGGGCGTGGTGTTCTGGCACCCGAAGGGCTGGACGCTGTTCCAGTCCCTCATCGCCTACATGCGCCGGCGCCTGAAGGGCGACTACGCCGAGGTGAACGCGCCGCAGATCCTCGACAAGGCCCTGTGGGAGACTTCCGGCCACTGGGACTGGTACCGGGAGAACATGTTCGTCACGAAGACCGAGGACGAGCGCGTCTTCGCAATCAAGCCGATGAACTGTCCCGGGCACGTGCAGATCTTCAAGCACGGGCTGAAGTCCTACCGCGACCTGCCGCTGCGGCTCGCCGAGTTCGGCTCGGTCTCGCGCTACGAGCCGTCGGGGGCGCTGCACGGGCTGATGCGGGTGCGCGCCTTCACGCAGGACGACGCCCACGTCTTCTGCACCGAGGACCAGCTCGCCGCCGAGTGCCTGAAGATCAACGACCTGATCCTCTCGACCTACGCCGATTTCGGCTTCGACGAGATCGTGGTGAAGCTCTCGACGCGGCCGGAGAAGCGCGTCGGCTCGGACGCGCTGTGGGACCACGCCGAGGAGGTGATGACCCGGGTGCTCGCGCAGATCGAGGAGCAGTCCGGCGGTCGGATCAAGACGGCGATCAACCCGGGCGAGGGCGCCTTCTACGGGCCCAAATTCGAGTACGTGC
The DNA here is from genome assembly GCF_900116815.1 of Methylobacterium sp. 174MFSha1.1. Classification (NCBI taxonomy): domain Bacteria; kingdom Pseudomonadati; phylum Pseudomonadota; class Alphaproteobacteria; order Hyphomicrobiales; family Methylobacteriaceae; genus Methylobacterium; species Methylobacterium sp. 174MFSha1.1. The sequence continues at coordinate 27,567 of NZ_FPCB01000043.1, forward strand.
TGCGCGACGCCATCGGCCGCGACTGGCAATGCGGCACCACGCAGGTCGACTTCAACCTGCCGGAGCGGTTCGGCGCCTTCTTCGTCGATGCCGACGGGCAGAAGAAGACCCCGGTGATGGTCCACCGGGCGATCTGCGGCTCGATGGAGCGCTTCACCGGCATCCTGATCGAGCATTTCGCCGGCCACTTCCCGCTCTGGCTGGCGCCGTTGCAGGTGGTCGTCGCGACGATCACCGGCGAGGCCGATCCGTATGCCCGCGAGGTTCTCAAGGCGGCGGACGCGGCTGGCCTGCGGGCCGAGGCCGACCTTCGCAACGAGAAGATCAACTACAAGGTCCGCGAGCATTCCCACGCCAAGGTGCCGGTGATGCTGGTCGTCGGCCGCAAGGAGGGCGAGGAGCGCACCGTCTCGATCCGCCGCCTCGGCAGCCCCCAGAGCCGTACCCTGCCGCTCGACCAGGCCCTGGCCGAACTGGTGGCCGAGGCGACTTTTCCGGATCTGCGCCGGGCGGAGGCGATGGCCGCCAGCATGCCGAGTGAGGGCGTGACGCTCGACGGGCAGCACGGGGAAACGCCGGTGCCGTAGCGTATGCGGGCGTCGAACGCCGTTCGACGCCCGCACCCGAGCCCTGCCCACGGAACTCGGGCAAGTCCTGTTGTTCCGTGTCGTCATGCCCGAGAGATCGGCGCTTCCGGGATCGTCATTCCCGAATCGGATCGTTCCGGCTCGGACTGGCAAGCCGCGCGGAAGGCTCCGCGCCGCGCGCCCGGTCCGTCCTACTGGGTGAGGCGAGCGAGCTTCAGCGCCTGATCGAACATCGCGTTCAGGGCGGCGGTGATGTCGGCCGGCGAGTTGGCGGTGCGGAAGTAGCTCGGCCCGGAGGCGCAGTCCTGGAGGGGCGTCGCAAGCGATGGGCTGAACCCGTTGACCCGGTTGTTCTCCCAGGCGATGTATCCGCTGTTGTTGGTGAAGACGATCTGGTTGTACGGGATATAGAGAACCGAGATCGTCGCGCCGGCGGCCTTCAGGGCATCACAGTTCTTCGCGTCGATTTGGGACGGCTGCGACCCGTCCCACCAAGCATCGGCATAGCCCGGGAACTTCGAGGGATTGCCCGGGTAGGCGTATTTTCCGTTCGACATGACGTAGTAGTGCTGCCCGTTCTGCATCCCGTCGGTGACGAGGAACACGAACGGCTTGCGGCTCGTGCTGGTCGATCCGTCGCCGAAGCCGTTCAGGCCGACGATGCCTTTCATCTGCGGCAAGGCGACCTCGAAATGGGTGCCGCCCGCGCCGGTGCCGGTGGTCGGGTCGCCGGGCGAATTGAGCTGCGTCGTCCCCGTATCGAGGAGATTGGTGAGGGCGAGCGGCCAAGTCATCCCGCACTGAGCCGCCGTATTCAGGGTATTCACATCGCTGCTGAGGCTCGCGAGAGTCGCCAGCTGATTGACGAACGGATAGATGCCGATCCGGTACTGATTTGGTACCACGGGGGCCGCGGCCCGCTTCAGCAGCGCGCAGACGGCATTGTTCACCGCGTCCGAGCGAAGCTGGATCTTGCCCGCCGCCAGGTTCCATCCGTTGAAGCCGTTGTAATGGCAGGCGAACTGGCAGCCTTGCTGGTAGTCGTCGTAATTATCTTTATTATCTTTGGCGAGCTGCGTCATGCCGCTCGCCGTCGTCGGCAGGCCCATCGAGCCCGACACATCGACCATCAGGTAGAAATCGAGGTAGCTCGGCAGGTCGGCGGACGCCTTGGACGTGTTGGTGACCGTGGTGGTCGGGACCCTGAACAACTTCGCGAAGCTGTTCTGGACGATCGCCGTGTAGGTCACGGCGGCGGTGACCGTCTGGCCCGAGATGTCGACGGCCGGCGTCGCCAGCGTCACGCTCGACAGCGGCACGCTGCCGGTATTGACCTTGAAGGTGTTGACGGCCTGTGCCACCCCCGCGGCTCTCGCCTTGTCGAGGACGCCGCTCTGCGACGAGTTGGCGGCGACGTAGGCCTTGGCCGTCACCACGGCGGCGAGCGCCGACGCATCCGCCGCCCGGTCGAGCCGCGCGCGGTTGGTGATCGCCATGCCGTAATCGACTCCGAGCCCGACGAGGCCGACGATCGGGATCAGGCTGAGCCCGAAGATGATGCCGATACCGCCGTCGCGGTCCCGCATCAGCGATGCCAGCGCCGCGACCAGCCGGGATGCGCGAGTCAGGGACATTTCGTGGCGATTCCGTCGTTGCCGGTGGTGTCGTAGTCGATCAGCGGGGCGTAGCGCGGCTGGATGTAGGCCGAACGCTTGATGTCGAACGAGGGCAGGTACCGCGCCCCGAAGGTCGGCGTGAAGGTGAACACCGCGTCGATCACCACCACCGAGGCGGGACCGTAGAGGGAGCGCGGCAGGGTCGTCGGGGTCGCGGCCGCATTGTTGTCGGCCGGGATCAGCGCCGCGCCGCAGCGCCGGTAGAGCGGTCCGCTCGCCGGCTGCGTCGTGCCGGTGCTGGTCCACACCACGTTGGCGCTGTAGCAGGCGCTCTGATCGGTCGGGTCCGCGCAGGTCGCGGCGGTCGGCTTGAACTGGATGCTGGCGTAGTTGATCGTGATGACCTGCCACCACTGCCTGCCCTGGCGTCTGCCCTCGCTCATCAGGAACGGGAACAGCACCAGCGACGCGTCGTAGCTGAAGTGCAGATCCCCCTGGTTGACCAGGCCGTTGACCGTGCTGTTGTCGGTGGGGGGCGGGGCCTGCGAGATCATCTGGCTGATCGACCGCACCACCAGATCGACCTTGCGCGACGCGTTGACGTAGGCGACGAGCTGGATGCCCCCGAGCAGCAGCGCGAGGAGCATCGGCAGGACCAGCGCGAGCTCGGTGGCGGCGAGCCCGTCATCGGCCGGGCGGAAGCGCCGGATCCGGGTGAGGAGCGCAGGCCGCATCATGGCTATTGGTACTGCTCGACGCGGAAGGCGGCCGTCGAGATCAGCAGGTAGGCCGCCTTGCCCTTGTAGGTCGTGGTGGCGTCGAGCCAGCCGGTCACGAAGGGCGGCAGGAGGGTGATCGGGTAGATGACCTGCAGGTACTGGTACTCGCCCCGTGTGCCGAGGGTGAACTGGCCGCTGCCCGGCGTCAGGGCCGGCAGCGCCAGGCCGCTCATGTCGGACTTGGCGTAGGCGTAGTAGCCCGGATTCCCGGGCGGCACTCTATACAGGTTGACGATGACGTCGCTGCACGACATGGCCCCGGGCAGGAAGCCGCAGAGCGCCTGCGTGAAACTCGCCAGGCTCGCGGTCGGGGTCTTCTGGGTCGTGCCGATGAGGACCTGCCGCGACGCCTGCTCGGTCGCGTAGTCGAGCTTCTGGCCGAAATACAGGATCTGGGCCACGGTCATCGTGCCCACGAGGAAGGCGATGAACAGCAGGCCGACCAGGCCGAACTCGACGGCCGTCGATCCCTTCTCGTCGCAGATGAAAGCACGCACGCATCGCATGCGGCCAACGTTGCGTCAGCGGGTTAAGATCCGGATAAGCCGTGACACGAGACTGCGGGGCTTCACCGTTACACCGGGCGACGCGCGGCCGCTCGCTTAATCGCGGGTTAGCCCGCCCGCCGAAAGCCGCTTCCGTCCGGGGATCGGCACCCGGTCATCCCGCATGGGATGCCGACGCCCAGCGATCCTCGCACTCAGGGATCCTCGCATTCAGGGGTCCTTGGCGATCGCCTCGATGTCGCGGTCGACGCCGCTCTCGACCTTGAAGTCCTGGGTGTAGACCTTGCCGTCGTGGCGGGCGATCAGCTGGTACTCGCCGTCCGCCAGGGTCACCTGCGGGAAGGCGCCGATCGCCTCGCGGATCGTGTCGCCGCCCGGCGTCAGCACGCTGAAGGCGGTGCCGGCGAAGGCCTCGGTGCCGGGGGATGCGACGAGCTTCAGGGTCACGGTGGCGGCGCGGTGGTTGAGGGTCGCGTCGGTGAGGCGCCCGTTCTCCACCTTCAGGTCGGCGCGCTGGATCGCGTTGGAATCGCCCCAGGTCGAGACGACGTGGTAGGTGCCCTCGGGCAGGCGCACCACCTCGCCGGTCTTGACGCCGTCGCGCACGAGCCGCCCCTCCGGGTTGTTGCCGATCGGCACGAAGACCGCGAAGGCGAGCTGGCCGCCCGGAATCTTCGCCTCGCCGACTGCGCCGGAGAGGCGCAGGGCCCCGGCATTGACGGTGAGCTGGTCGCTCAAAGCCCCCGAATTCAGGGTCACGCGCTTCGAGGTGCTGACGAAGCCGTAGGTCACGTTGGCGAGGTAGCTGCCCGGCGGTAGCCGGAAGGTCGGTTGCGCCTCCTCGGAGCGGGCCAGCACCACGGGCTTGCCGCCCTCCGGACGGTCCTCGTAGATCCGCCAGGTCAGGCCGCCGCGCAGGGGCTTGGCCTCGCTGGTCAAGACCGCCCGCAGGGACAGGCTGGCCTCGGCGGGGGCCGGCGCCGGGGACGGCCCCTGCGTCACGCCCTGCGGCGCGACACCCTGTACCCCGCCCGGAAGCGGAGCCGGCGCTTGAGCGAGGGGAGCCTGGGCGAGAGCAGGACTCGCCGCGAGGCAAGCACTCGACGCGAGCGCGAGCGCCAGGCCTTTACCGAACCGCCGTCTCGCCCGCGTCATCGTCCCTCGCCAGCAATTCGCTCGCCGCCGCCACCAGGTTGTCGACCGAGAGCGGCCGGAACCGGAACTCGACCACGTGCTTGCCGGCCGGCACCTCGACCCCGCGGAAGAGCAGGTTGGTGCGCAGGATCGGGCGGCGCTCACCGTCCACCCGCGCCTGCCAGCCGGGATAGAAGATGTCGTGCAGCACCAGCACGCTGTCGCGGTCGGTCTCGACCTCCACGGTGACGACATTGCGGCGATAGGCGAGAATGGTCGCCGTGCCCGTCGCGGCGGTCACCGGCGCGGCCGGGTCCTTGAGGCCGAACCCGCCCTTGATCTTCGGCACGCTGTCCTGGTCGACCAGCGCCGTCTCGTTGCCCTCGAACTCGGGCAATTCATCCTGGTTGAGCACGCTCTCGGAATCGACCGGGACGAGGCGGGTCGCCAGGTAGGCCCGGGGCTTGGCCGGGTCGAGGCGGTAGATCCACATCTCGCCCGAGCCGTAGAGGAGCTTCGCGCCGGTCAGCTGCGGGAAGTGCCGCGGCAGCCGCTCGGCCGGCCGGTCGAGGACGAGGTATTCGAGGCCGAGCAGGCTCGCGAGCCGCGAGCGGTAGCCGCGGAACAGGCCGGGAAACTGGCGCAGGTTCGGGTCGGCGGCGTTCTCGCCGGGGCCGACGGCGCGCTCGTAATCGGCGAGCCGCAGGGGGTTGTAGCCGATCGTGTCCTCGAGCCCGAGCACCATCGAGGCGTTCTGCCAGGCGCCGCCGAGGCCCAGGATCTCGACCCGCGGATGTTCGCCCTTGGCGTGGCGGGCGTCGAGCTCGGCCTTGAGCAGCGTCAGGCCCTGGAGCTGCTCGGGCGGCAGCTTCTGGAACACCGCGTAGCGGCCCGCCGGCTCGGCGTTGAGGGAATTGCCGGCGTTGCGCCAGACGAGCTCCGCCCCGAGCAGCGCGACGAGGCAGGAGGCGACCAGCGCCCGCCGGCCGGGGGTCGCCCACAGCATCGCCACCACCGCGGCGAGCGCGATGCCGGCGCCGATCAGGCCGTCGCGCAGCGCGTCCGGCAGGTGGTGGGCCTTGGCCGCGTAGGTGTAGGACACGAAGAGGATGCCACTGACGGCCGCGAGCGCGAGAGCCGGCAGGGCGAGGCGGACTGCGCGGGCGAGGCCGACGGCGCCCGACCGGAGCCGGGGCGCCCCCTCCGTGACGTAGCGGTGGACGAGGTAGCCGGCGGTGAGCGAGAGCCCGATATTGATGACGAAGGTGGCGTCGGCGGGTCGGCGGTAGAGGTCGACGCCGGGGAAATGGTCGAAGATGGGCGCGAAGAGCGGGGTGTAGCGCCCGAGCGCGTAGAGCGTGGCGGCGCCGAGCACGACGACCGGATAGCGGATCTCCCGCGCGGCCAGCCGCCCGCCGGCGAGGCCGTGCCACAGGATCAGCAGGGCCGGCAGGGTCCCGGCGAAGAGGTAGTTCACCGCCCGGTCGGTCCAGGTGTTGCCGTCCATCGATTTCCAGTCCGGACCCCAGTAATCGTAGGTCCAGCGCAGGGAGCCGAACACGTCGGCGAAGAGCGCGGTGGCGAAGCTCGAGGGCGGCAGCGAGCCCATGATGGCCGCGCCGTAGCCGAATGACGGCCGGGTCGAGGTCATCAGGAACTGCATGGTGAGGAGCGAGGGCACGGCGAGCAGCGCCCCGCCGACCACCGCCATCACGGCGAGCACGCCGATCCGCGCCCGCAGGTAGGCGAACGGCGCCGGCGCCGTGAGCACCGCGTGGACCGCGACGCCGATCAGGCTCAGGCCGCACAGGAAGGCCACCTGGTCGCGCCCCACCGTCATCACGGCGGCCACCACCGCGAAGGCGAGCCCGAAGGCGTAGGAGCGGCGGGCGAGGGCCTCCTCCAGGAGCCACCAGGCCAGCGGCACGAAGCCGTAGGAGATGATCATGCCGGTGTGCTGCAGCCGGGCCGAGGCCGAGCCGCCGAGCACGAACACCATCGCGGCCGCGACCGCGCCGGCGGCGTGCCAGCCGCGGCGGCGGAAGAGAAGCAGCGTCGCGACCGCTCCGGGAATCAGGTGGGCGAACACCACCGCGTCGAACAGCTCCATCGACGGCGAGGGGTCGAGCCACGCGAAGAGCAGCATCGTCGGGGTGAAGAGGAGCGATTGCGGATCCGCGACCGAGGGGTGCCCGGCGAAGTGGTAGGGGTTCCACAGCGGCAATTCGCCGTTCGCGAGCGCCGCGCCGAGGTAGCGCAGCATCGGATAGAAGTGGTTCTTGGAGTCCCACGGCACCACCGCGCCGTGAAGCGGCCACACCGCCGCCGCGGCGGCCCAGAACAGCAGCACGGCGGCGAGCGCCAGCCAGAAATCCCGGGCACTCCAGGGATGGGCGAGACCGTTGCGGGTAGGGGATGCGGGGGAGCGCGTCATGGTGCGGTCGGCGTCCTCGGCCCCGGTTCGCCCGGCGCCCGGCTTCACGTCGCGCCCGGACATGGCCGTCCGGGGCGGAATGGTGCTTAAAGGGAGCATCGGGGCGCCAGGATGGCAGCCTGTCGTCTCCGTCCGTCCGCTATAGCTCAAGCCACTGAAGCCGAGATGAACGCAATCCTCGACCTTCTCCGTACCCGCCGCTCGGTCGCGCCGGCCCAGCTCGCCGGCCCCGGCCCGTCCCCCGAGGAGCTGGACGCCATCCTCGCCGTCGCGTCCCGCGTGCCGGACCACGGCAAGCTCGCGCCCTGGCGCTTCATCGTGATCGAGGGCGAGGGCCAGACCCGCATCGGCCGCGTGGTGGCCGAGGCCTACCGGGCCGACCACCCGGAGGCCGACGACAAGCGGCTCGCCCTCGAGGCCGGGCGCCTGGCCCAGGCGCCGCTCGTGATCGCCGTGGTGTCGCGGGCCGGCCCGCACGTGAAGATCCCCGACTGGGAGCAGGTGCTCTCGGCCGGCGCCGTCTGCATGAACCTCATCGTGGCGGCCAACGGTCTCGGCTTCCGCACCGCCTGGCTCACCGAGTGGATGGCCTATGACCGCCGGGTGCTCGACGCGCTGGGCCTCGACCCGGCCGAGCGGCTGGCGGGCTTCGTCCATGTCGGCCGGGCCGAGCAGGTCCCGCCCGACCGGCCGCGGCCGGCGTTGCCTGAGATCGTGACGCGGTACTGAGCGGCGGCGGGCTGGCGCCGCGGCCGGCGGATGCTCTACTGGGCGGCGGACGGTCCGCGTCGGCGGGCCGCCCGTTCTCCAGAGACGCCCCGGGACCGCCGATGCATTACGACGCCGAGACCCGCCCCCTGAAGCACAACCCGTTCAAGGCCCTGGTGGCGCCACGCCCGATCGGCTGGGTCAGCGCGCTCAGTGCTTCAGGACAGCTGAACCTCTCGCCCTACTCGTTCTTCAACGGGGTCGGGGACAGTCCCGAGATGGTGATGTTCTCCTCCTACGGCCGCAAGGACGCGCTGACCTTCGCGGAGGAGGGCGGCGAGTTCGTCTGCAGCCTCGCGACCTTCGACCTGCGCGAGGGGATGAACCAATCCTCGGCGCCGCTGCCGCGCGGCGAGAGCGAGTTCGACTTCGCGAACCTCGCCACCGCGCCCTCGCGCAAGGTGCGCCCGCCGCGGGTGGCGGACGCCCCCGCCGCCCTCGAATGCAAATGGCTCCAGACCATCCCGCTCGTCCCGGCCGAGGGCGGGGAGGCGGCCTACTTCATGGTGATCGGCCAGGTGGTGTCGATGTACATCGACGACCGCTTCGTGACGCCGGAGGGCCGGGTCGATACCGGGGCGATGCGGCCGATCATGCGCGGCGGCTACTTCGACTACTTCACGGTCGAATCCGAGAACCGCTTCGAGATGCGCCGGCCGGCGGGCGGGGGGGACGCGCCGAAGCGGTGAGGGCGGGGGCTTCGCGCGAGCAATACCGTTTGGAGAAATGACAAGGTGCGCTCCCCTCTCCCATACGGCAGGGTTGTCTGGGGGAAACAAAATCGCGCGGGCTTTTCCCCCTCCCCCCTCTGCGGGGGAGGGTGCCCGGCGGAGCCGGGCGGGAGAGGGGCAGCGCGACGCTGCTTCAGGTGGCGCGCGTCATGAAGCGCGCGACTTCTCCGGAAGCGGCGTCCCCTCTCCCGGCCTGCTCCGCAGGCCACCCTCCCCCGCAGAGGGGGGAGGGAAAAGGCTGCGCCATTTCTTTCCCCGGACAGCCCTGCCCATACGGGAGAGGGGATCCCGCGCCAAACCTTACGCGGGGTTTTGCGCGAATATCCCAACACCGCAGATGGGAAGACAAGGCGGCGAGCTCGCTCGATGACTCTGGTGCCCCAACGACCGGTTCTCACTGTGTCGCAACGAGGTGCGGCGTTCCGGTCGGCTCCCGTGCTATCGTCTCGCGTGGCGACAGCGAAGAGCCCACCGATGCAAGCTCCCGACGAGACGATCACTGTCACCCTGACGTCCCAGCAGCTCCGCGCCGTGCACGAGAGCGTCGCGGCCGGCGAGTACGCCTCCGTCAGCGACACGCTGCGCGATGCGGTGCGTCTCTGGCAGCGCCAGCGCGAGGAGCATGCCGAGCGCCTGAACGCCATCCGCGCCCGCATCCGCCGCTCGCTGGACGACCCCCGCCCCGACCTGACGCTCGAACAGGTCGACGCCCACCTGGAAGAACTCTTCGCCGAGGCCGAACGGGAGAGCCGGTTCTCCTGAGCTCGCCCGGCGAGGGCGTGAGCCGCGGTGGGCGGTACGGAGAATGCCGCGCGGGACACACCCGCCCGCCCCCGCTTCAATCTTCCTTTACCATAACCCCAGCATCCTGAAGCCCGAGAGAGAGCCGGCCCGCGCCTTGCGGTGCCGCTCCACCGGGCCGCCATGTTCCTGTTCAGCAACACGCCGTCGCAAGGGACTGCCAGCCAGGGCGCCGCCCAGGGCACCGGCCGCGCCGCCGCCTCGGGCAACCCGGTGATCGACGCGATCCGCCAGGGCGCCGAGAAGACCGGCGCCGCCTTCGACTACCTGCTCTCGACGGCGCAGCGCGAATCGAGCCTCAACCCGAGCGCCAAGGCCGGCACGTCCTCGGCCACCGGCCTGTTCCAGTTCATCGAGCAGACCTGGCTCGGGGTGATGAAGCAGGATGGCCCCTCGCTCGGCCTCGGCTCCTACGCCGAGGCGATCAGCGCCCGCTCGTCGGGCGGCTACACGGTGAGCGATCCGGCCGCCCGGCAGGCGATCCTCGATCTGCGGCGCGACCCGGAGGTCGCCTCAGCGATGGCCGGCGCACTGACCCGCCGCAACGCCGACGCCCTCTCGGACGCCCTCGGCCGCGAGCCGAACCGGGCCGACCTCTACGCCGCCCACCTCCTCGGCGTGCGCGGGGCGCTGACCCTGATCCGGGCCGCCGAGGGCGCGCCGGGACGCTCCGCCGCCGCCGACCTGCCGGAGGCCGCCGCCGGCAATCGCGGCCTGTTCTACGACCGCACCGGCCGGGCCCGCAGCGCCTCCGAGCTCTACGCCGTGCTCGGCACCAGCCCGGGCGTCCCGTCGGCGACCGCGACGCTCACCGCGCAGGCCACCGCGCCGACCGCCTACGCGCCCGAGGCGGGCAGCGGCCTGCGCTCGCTGTTCCAGACCGATGCCCGCCGGGGACCCGTCTCCGACAGCGTCGCCAAGCTGTGGGGCAGCCGGGGCAGCGGCGTGGCGGCGCCGAGCTACTTCCCGCGCTCGAGCGACGGGCCGGTGGTCGCCGCCGCGATGCCCGCGCCGTCGCCGGGCGCGCCGGCCGGGATCCCGGATACCCTCCGGGACACGATCCAGGATCCGGTTCAAGACCCCGCGGCGACCGGCGTGCCCCTGCCGCCGGCCCGGCCGCGGGAATTCGGCGGGCGCACCCGAGCCGCTGTCACGCCCTCCTCGATCCAGTCCTGAAGACAACCCGTCACGGAGCCGCGCCGATGATCATCCGCCAGTTCCTGCTCTGGACGCAGCACGAATCCGCCGGCCGCCGCGCCGAGGCGGCCTCGGCGCTCGCCCGGGCCTACCTCTACGCCAAGCTCGACCCGGCGGCGCGCTGGGAGGCGAAGACCGCCATCACGGCGCTCCTCGACGATCCCTCGCCGCTGGTGCGGCGGGCGCTCGCCGAGGCCTGCGCCAACGCCGCGGAGGCACCCCGGACCCTGGTGGTGGCGCTCGCCCAGGACCAGGCGGAGATCGCCGGTCTGGTGCTCGCCCGCTCGCCCGTCCTGTCGGATGCCGACCTCGTCGATTGCGCCGCCGTCGGCGACGAATCGGGCCGGGTCGCCATCGCCGGGCGGCCCCACCTCTCGGCCATGCTGTGTGGGGCGCTCGCGGAGATCGCCGGCGCGCGGGCGCTCGCGGCGCTCGCCGCCAATCCGGGCGCCGAGATCACCCGCGGCAGCCTCCTGCGGATGGTCGAGCGCCACGGCGAGGACGCCGCCCTCCGCGAGGCCCTGCTCGCCCGGGCCGACCTGCCCCTCGACGTGCGCCAGGCGGTGACCGCCCGCCTCGCCAGCGCCCTGTCGGCCTTCGTGAGCGGCTGCGGCTGGCTCTCGCGCGAGCGCAGCGAGCGGGTGACCCGGGAGGCGCGCGAGCGCGCGACGCTCGGGCTCGCCGAAGGCTCGGACCGGGCTGACCTGCGCCGCCTCGTCGCGCATCTGCGCGCCGCCGCCCAGCTCACCCCCGGGCTGATCCTGCGGGCGATGCTGTCGGGCCGGATGGCCTTCACCGAGGCGGCGCTGACCGAACTCTCGGGCCTGTCGGCCGAGCGGGTGGCGGGGCTGCTGCACGATCCGCGCGGCAGCGGCATGGCGGCGCTCTACCGCCGGGCCGGCCTGCCGCCCGCCCTCGAACCCGCCTTCGCGGCGGCGATGTCCGCCTGGCACGAGGAGGCGAGCGGCTTCTCCGAGAGCACCGGCTCCGGCCTGTCGCGGCGGATGATCGAGCGGGCGGTGACCGCCTGCGAGCGCCTGCCCTTCGCCGATGCCCACGCCATCGTCGCGCTGCTCAACCGCTTCGACGCCGAGGCGGCCCGTGACGAGGCCCGGGTGCTCGCCCGCGCCCTCGCGAGCGAGGCCGCCACCGACACGGCGACCGGACCCGCGCGGGAGACGATTCCCGCCGGCCTGATCGCCAGCTACCGCCGCGACCGGCCGCGCCTCGCGGCGTGAGGGCCGGTCGAGGGGGCCGGCCGGCTTGGAACACTCACTGTCATCCCGGGGCCGCGAAAGCGGAACCCGGGATCCATAACCGCCGAGGCTTCAGGAAGAGGCGGGAGCCTTCCCGCCCGATCTTGCACCGTCAGCGGTTATGGATCCCGGGTTCTCGACTGCGTCGAGCCCCGGGATGACCCGGAGGGAATCATCGGAGGAGGGGGCTCGATCGACCGGCGCGACCGATCGGGCAGCCTCCGGACGCCGTCAGCGCCCGGCCGCCCGCCGGTCGGCGCACATCACCGCCGCGGCAAGGTAGCCGGCAAGCGAGACCATCACGGATTGGGTGTAGATCGGTCGAACGAAATGCGCGGAAACGCTCATCGATTCCTCCCGATTCGGGTTGCGCATCTTGCTTACGACGTCGTGCGGTGCAGCGACAAGTATTTGTTGCAGAGAATTTTATCCTTAAACCAGCGGGATTAAGGCCCGGGTGTTCTTTCGTGGTCTCGGTATGGCGAAGCGAAGGGCCGCGCACCCAGCGGGGCGCACTCGATTGGGAGGCCTGGAACATCGTGACATCATCGCGCGGTCTTCCGCCGCGCCGCGGCCTAACGGTTAACTTGGCGAGGCGGCGGCGCGGAGAGCGTAAGAGACGCGCCCCTTCCCGAACCGAGCGTCACCGATGAGCCATGGCTGGGACGAATCCGCCGCCGCCTGGATCGCCGACATGGGCGAGGGGGGCGATTTCGGCCGCGCCTGCGTGCTCGATGCGCCGATGCTGGCGCGGATCCGCGGCCGCGGCTTCCGCCGCGCCCTCGATGTCGGCTGCGGCGAGGGCCGCTTCTGCCGCATGGTGCAGGATCACGGGGTCGAGACGGTCGGCATCGATCCCACCGACGCCCTGCTGCGGCAGGCTCGGGCCCGCGATCCGGCGGGAGTCTATCTCCCGGGCCGCGCCGAGGCGCTGCCCTTCGCGGACGGCGCCTTCGACCTCGTCGTCAGCTACCTCACGCTGATCGACATCCCGGATATCCGCGCGGCGATTCCCGAGATGGCCCGCGTTCTGGCGCCGGGCGGCACACTCCTGATCGCCAACCTGACGAGCTTTTGCACCGCCGGCGGCTGGACCGAAGATCCCGACGGCGTCCGCCGCTTCCGGATCGACGATTACCTGGAGGAGCGGGCCGAGTGGGCGGCGTGGCACGGCATCCGGGTGAACAACTGGCACCGGCCGCTCTCGCTCTATATGAATCTTCTGCTCGAGCAGGGGCTGGCGCTGCGCCACTTCGACGAGCCGGCGCCGCAGGGCGGCGATCCGGCGAAGGTCGCGCGCTACCGGCGGGTGCCGTGGTTCGTGGTGATGGAGTGGGCGAAGCCGGCAGGCTGACGGCACCCGCCGGGAAGCAGGATGTTCATGCCGGCTTCCAACCCGCAGGGTCATCCCGGGGCTCGGCGCAGCCGAGAACCCGGGATCCATAACCGCTGACGGCGCAGAACCCGGTTTGACGCGTTCCGCATTTTTCCTGAACTGTCAGCGGTTATGGATTCCGGGTTCCGCTTTCGCGGCCCCGGAATGACGTCGGAGAACGTCAAGACTGTCGCGCAGGGCCGTCAATGGGCGGGTCGATCACCCCCCGAGCCGCGCCAGCCGGTCGAGCAGCGCCCGGTCGTGCAGCAGCACCATCTTCTCCTTGGCGTTGAGCCAGCCCGCCGCCTCGTCGATGGTCTCGGCCTCGACCACCTTGGCCTGGGCCATGACGTGGTCGGGTTGGGGCGCGCCGCGGGGGCGGGGCTCGGCCGGAGGCAGGAAGGCGAGGTGGCCGGCCTGGAGGTCGGGATCGGCGTGGAGTGCGCGCACTCCGTCGGCGTCGTCGAAGCCCAGAGCCGCGTTGCGCGCCTCGATCGCCCTGGCGGCGACCGCGATCGCCGGGGGCTCCCGCTCCTCGGGCGTCATCAAGAGGCCGGCGCGCTTGAGGGCGAGGCCCAGCGCCAATTGCCCGCTCGCCCAGGAGATCGGGATCGCCAGGACGAGGCCGAGGATGGTGGGCGACATCCACAGGAACAGCGAGGTCGCGATGGCGAAGGCCGAGATGCCGGCCACCAGCCCCAGGATGGTGTGCCAGCGGTGCCGGCGCACGATGTCCGAGAGCGGGATCGAGCCGTCGTCGCGCCGCTGCGGGTTCCAGCCGGCATCGCGCCGGAGCAGGATCTGGATCACCGAGCCCGATTGCACCAGCATCGCGATCGGGGCGATCAGCGCCGAGAGCAGGGTCTCGATCAGGGCCGAGAGCACGAGGCGCAAGGCCCCGCCGCTCGCGCGCCGCACCGTCCGGTCGAGAAGGCCGAGGATCAGCCCGAACAGCTTCGGGGCGAGCAGGATCGCCATCGTGATCCCGAAGAGCTGGAGCGCGCGCACGGGGTCGAAGCGCGGCCAGACCGGGTAGAGGCGGAACTCGGTCGAAAAGTATTCGGGGCGGATGTAGGCGGTCTGGAGGGCCAGCGCGATACCGACCACGAGCTGCGCCGCCCAGAGCGGCGAGGCGAGGTAGCCGGCGATGCCGGTGGCGAAGTGCTGGCGCGAGGCGAGCTTGAGCCCCGCCGTGCCGATGATGCGGCTGTGCTGGAGGTTGCCCTGCGCCCAGCGCCGGTCGCGGATCGCGACGTCGATCAGCGAGGGCGGGCTCTCCTCGTAGGAGCCCTGGAGTTCGGGGAGCATGTAGACGCTCCAGCCGGCGCGCCGGATCAGGGCCGCCTCGACGAAGTCGTGGCTGAGCACGTGGCCGCCGAAGGGCGGTTTTCCGGAGAGGTCCGGCAGGCCGCAATGGTCGGCGAAGGCCTTGGTGCGGATGATCGCGTTGTGGCCCCAGTAATTGCCGTCGCGGCCGGACCACAGGGCGAGGCCGGTGGCGATGACCGGGCCGTAGATCCGGGCCGCGAATTGCTGCACCCGGGCGAACAGGGTGTTGCGGTTGATGATCAAGGGCAGCGACTGGATGATGCCGGAATCCGGGTCCGCCTCCATGGCGCGGGCGAGCGTCACCACGCACTCGCCGCTCATCAGGCTGTCGGCGTCGAGGACCAGCATGTGGTCGTAATGGCCGCCCCAGCGGGTGACGAAGTCGGCGATGTTGCCGGCCTTGCGGTGATGGTTCTTCTGCCGGTGGCGGTAATACAGGCGCGCGCCCTCGCCGAGGCGCTCGCGCAAGGAGAGATAGGCCCGCTCCTCGGCGATCCAGGCATCGGCCTGGGTCGAGTCGGACAGGATCCAGTAATCGAAGGCCGCGCCCTCGCCCGTCGCCTCGATCGAGTCGCGGATCGCCTCGACCGCCGCGAAGGTGCGGGCGGTGGCCTCGTTGTAGACCGGCATCACCACGGCGGTGCGGGTGGTGAGCGGCGTGGGATTCACCTCCGGCCGGCGCCGGCGCAAGAGTGCCAGGAAGCCCAGCAGCCCCGAGGTGAAGGCGAGCGCGATCCACGAGAAGTTGAGGGTGAACAGCGCGAGCAGCAGCCATTGCAGCCAGGTGGTCGAGCCGGCGACAGACACGACCTCGTACATCTGCACGGCGCCGTAGACCGTCAGCGCGAGGCCGCCGCCGAACACGAAGGCGCGGGCCCCCCAGGGCGCCCGGCGGCCGGGGACCGTGTGCTCCTGCGCCTCCGACCAGGCGTTCAGATCCTGCACCGGCATGGCGAGGGGCGATTCCTCCGGCACCGCGGGCGCGACCGCGAGGGGACGGGCATCGCGGCGGAGGCTGTCCGGGTCTTGAGCGAGAGTCATTTGGACGAGGGTCACGGGGTCCACCGATACAGCCATGTCTCACTGACGGGTTTGTCGCCGGCCTTGACGACGAGGCGCAGCTCGCAGGACGTGTCGTTGCCCGGATCGAGCTCGAATACCGCCCGCACGGTCTTGCGCTCGGGGTACGGGTAGACCCGCTGGCGGGCGATGCTGCCGGGCGCGGTGTGGAGCGCGATCTGCAGCGCGTTCGGGTCGATGCCGTCGGCGAACGGCGCCTCGCCGGTGAAGTCGACGAGGAAGAGCCGGCGCTTTCCGCCCGCGCCCTTGCCGACCCTCGTGCCGGAGCAGGCGGCGAGCGGGGGCGCGCCCGGCACGCTCCAGCACCAGAACTGGCGGTAGCTGAAGGCGATCTCCTTGGCGACCGGGTCCTTGGGCCGCCAGTAGGTCAGGATGTTCTCGTTGACCTCGGATTCGCTCGGGATCTCGATCAGCTGCACCGCGCCGGCGCCCCAGCCGTGCTGCGGCACGCCCGGCCCCCAGCTGCCGAGCGGCTCGACCCACAGGCTCGGGCGCTTCTCCCAGCGCTGCACGTCGTCCTGGTAGTCGGCATAGGCGCGGGCGCGCTGGATCAGCCCGAAGCCCTTCGGGTCCTGGTCCATGAAGGCGGAGATCTGCAAGGTCTCCGGGTTCTGCACCGGGCGCCAGATCGCCTCGCCCCAGCCGTTGCGGATCTGGAGCCCGTCGACCTCGTGGGCGGCGGGGCGGGCGTCGTCGGCGCCGCGGTGGTCGGTCGGCCCGAAGAGGTAGGCGCCGGTCATGCCGGCGATGCCGACATGCTCCAGGGTCGTGCGTGGGCAGACCGTCGCCTCGACGTCGACGATGGTGGCCTCGCCCGGCCGCAGGGTCATGCGGAGCGCCGCGGTGGCCGATTCGGAATCGACCAGCGCGTGGATCACGATCTGCCCGGTGCCGGCGCCGGGCCGCTCGAGCCAGAAGGCGCGGAACAGCGGGAATTCCTCACCCTTCGCCTCGGCCGGCTTCAGGGTCAGGGCGCGGGCGGTGACGCCGTAGCTCTGGCCGGCGGCGAGCGCGCGGAAGAACGAGGCGCCCTGGAAGATCGCGCAGTCGGACGGGGCGGCGCCGTTGAAGCTGGCATAGAGCCGGAAGCCCGAGAAGCCGAGGTCGCGCCCCTCCTCCGGGGGAGCCAGCTTGCCGAAGGTGAAGCGGTTGCGGTCGTAGGACAGGCGCCGCACCACCCCGTCCTCGACCGCGTGCAGGGCCACCGGCGTGGTGAAGACGAAGCCGCGGTGCAGCGGCTCGACCACGAAGCCGCGGCCCTCGCCGGCCCAGAGCAGGGCGGAGGGTTGCGCCCTGACGCCGATATACTGCTCGTAGGTGAGGCTCTTGAACGGGTCGGGCAGGTCGTTCGCCGGGGCAGCAAAGGGCTTCTTCGCCAGCGCGCGGGCGAGCTCGACCACCTGGCCGGGATCGAAACGCTGCCCGTCCGACAGCGGTGCCGGCTCCGCCGGCTGCGCGCCCGCCGCGCCGGTCGCGGCGAGGCCGCCGGCGAGCGCCAGCACGGCGCGTCGGTCGAGGGCTGTGCGAGGGGGCTGAGCGGGGGGAGGCTGCATCATCGTGGGGAGAGGAACCGTGCCGGATTCGGAGGGGCGCCGGCCGTTTACCACGATCCGGAATGAACCGGGGGTTAAGAATCGCGTCTCACACGCCGCAACGTCAGCGATGCGGGTCGAGACGCCGCGCGCTTGCCGATCCGGGGCGATCGGCTAGACGGTTGCGCCATGCAGGGACCACCCGTCCCGAGACGATGACAGGCCGCCGATGACCGCCACGCAGAAGCCCACCGGGACGTCCGAGCCCGCAGGGACCCGCTCCCTCCTCGCCGTCGTGCTCGCCGCCGGCAAGGGCACGCGGATGCGCTCCGACCTGCCCAAGGTGCTCCACCCCATCGCCGGCCGGCCGATGCTCGCCCACGTGCTCGCCTCGGTGGCGGAAGCCGGCGCGGGGCGCCTCGCCGTGGTGGTCGAGCCCGGCCGCGACGACGTCGCCCGGGTGGTGGCGGATTTTCCCGGCGCCGAGACCTTCTCGCAAGCCGAGCGCCTCGGCACCGCCCACGCGGTGCTGGCGGCCCGCCGCGCGCTCGCCGAGGGCGCCGACGACGTGGTGGTGGCCTTCGGCGACACGCCGCTGATCGCGCCGGAAACCTATGCCCGCCTGCGTGCGCCGCTCGGCCAGGGCGCCGCGGTCGCGGTGCTGGCCTTCGAGAGCCCGGATCCCACCGGCTACGGCCGGGTGCTGGTCGAGGGCGGCCGGGTGACGGCGATCCGCGAGGAGAAGGACGCGAGCGAGGCCGAGCGCCGCGTCACCCTGTGCAATGCCGGGCTGATGGCGCTCTCGGGCGCCCACGCCCTCGGGATCCTCGAGCGGATCGGCAACGCCAACGCGGCGGGCGAGTACTACCTGCCCGACGCCGTCGCGCTCGCGGTCGCGGACGGCCTCACCGTCGCGGTGGTGCCGGTGGCGGAAGCCGAGGCGCAGGGCGTCAACGACCGGGTGCAGCTGGCGGCCGCCGAGGCCGCGGTACAGGGCACGTTGCGCCGGCGCGCGATGCTCGCCGGCGCCACCCTGATCGCCCCCGAGACGGTCTTCTTCAGCCACGACACCGCGCTCGGCCGCGACGTGGTGGTGGAGCCCCACGTGGTGTTCGGCCCCGGCGTCGTCGTCGGCGATCGTTGTACCATCCACGCCTTCTCGCACCTGGAGCGGGCTCGCCTCGCCGCCGGCGTGCAGGTCGGCCCCTATGCCCGCCTGCGCCCCGGCGCGGTGCTGGAGGAGGGCACCCGGATCGGCAACTTCGTCGAGGTGAAGAACGCCGCGATCAAGGCCGGCGCCAAGGTCAACCACCTCTCCTACGTGGGCGACGCCGAGGTAGGGGAGGGCGCCAATCTCGGGGCCGGCACCATCACCTGCAACTACGACGGCGTGAACAAGCACCGCACGGTGATCGGCGCCGGCGCCTTCGTCGGCTCGAACTCGGCGCTCGTCGCGCCGGTCACGGTCGGGGCCGGCGCCTTCGTGGGCTCCGGCTCGGTCATCACCGACGACGTGCCGCCCGGCACGCTCGCGATCGGCCGCGGCCGGCAGGTGATCAAGGCCGGCTGGGCGAAGCCGACGAAGAACTGAAAGATCAGTTCGTTGTCGTAGACGAACCTTTGATCCTCCGGGTCATTCCGGGGCCGAGTGAGCAGAGCCCGGAATCCAGAACCTCGGTTCGTTCCGGAAGAAGCGAACAGCGGCCCACCTTTTTCTGAACGACCTGCGTTTCTGGATCCCGGGTTCCGCTTACGCGGCCCCGGGATGACCCTGCGAGGTGGAAGCGTCGTCGTCCACTCATCCGTTCCCAACTGCCGCAACACGCCTCACACGTGAACCGATCCGTCGTCGGGGTCGCGGCGGCCGGCGCGCAGGCCCGCCGCGAGGAGCCAGGCGTAGAACGCGGCCACGCCCGCGAGCACGAGCCAGCCCGGCAGCGGCCCGAGGCCCGCCCCGGCCAGGATCTCGGGGATCCCGTGCGTGGTCTCGGCGACGCTCGCCGGGCCTCCCGCCTGGCCTCCCGCCTGGCCTCCCACTTCCTGGAGCCGGGCCGAGGTGATCTTCAGCACCCAGGCGAGCAGCAGGATCGCGAACATCCAGCCGTAATTGCGCCGCAGCCGCCGGCCGAAGGCCTCGCGCAGGCTGATGTGGAACATCGGGTGGCGCAGGTCGTCGGCGAGCAGCCGGGTCCAACCGGGATCGGGCGTCCTCGGGTCGGGCGCGCCGGGCCTGGGCGCGGTTCCGGGGGCGAAGACCTCGGCGTAGTAGTGCCGCTCGAGCTGGCGCACCCGGGTGCGGTAGACGTCGAAGAAGCGGTAGCGCCGCGCCTCGATGCTGAGCAGCAGCATCACCAGCAGCATGCAGAACAGCAGCACGCCGTGATGCGCCGTCGGCGTCGAGAGCGAGACCGAGAGCATCGCGGCGATGACGGTGATCGCCCAGTTCGTGGTGCGGTCGATCCGGTCGCGCCAGCCGGCCATCCGGGCGATCTCGGCCCGGTGGTAATGGGCCAGCACCGTGATGGTCTCGGAGGGCGTCTTCGGGAACGGGAGCGCGACGGCCTCCGTCGGTGCGGCGATCATGGCGGGCCTCCCCCGGCCGGGCCTCTTCACCGTGTGGGCCCGGAAGCCGGCATCATGGCGCAGAATCCGGCGGGACCGGAAGGCGCCTCGCGGCGGCACCATGGTCTCATCGCCCCGTAGTCCTTCGGGCGCGATTGATCTATGGCGAGGTCGAAGGGGGCGGCGCGTCCCCGGAGATTTCAAGCGATGCGGCGCGTCGAGGACCGTCCCCACGAAGACCCGCCCGGCGCGCCCGAGGCCGCGGCTTTGGCCGAGCTGATCGCCCGGGTGGCAGCGGGACGGCAGGACGCGCTCCGAACGCTCTACGACCGCACCGCCCCGAAACTTTTCGGCCTCGTCCTGCGTATCGTCCGGGACCGGGGCGCCGCCGAGGACGTGCTGCAGGATTGCTACCTGCGGGTCTGGCAGAAGGCGGCGGGCTACGCCCCGGAGGCGGGACAGCCGATGGCCTGGCTCGCCGCGATCGCGCGCCACCGCGCCATCGACTGGGTGCGGCGGAGAAGCGAGGTTCCGATGCCGGCGGGCGACGACGAGGATGACGACTGGCTCGCCCGCGTCGCCGATCCCCGGGACAGCGAGGCGGAGTTCCTGAGCCGCGACGCGCTCCTCGCCTGCCTCGAACGGCTCGAGCCGGTGCAGCGCGACTGCGTGGTGCAGGCCTATTGCGAGGGCCTGTCGCGGGAGGAACTGGCCGTGCGCCACGACCGGCCGGTCAACACCGTGAAGACCTGGCTGCATCGCGGGCTCGCCTCGCTGCGCGGCTGCCTGGACGAGGCCGCATGAGCGCCCCCGATATGAGCGCCCCCGACGAGACCGACCTGCGGGCCGCCGAATACGTGCTCGGCACCCTGAGCATGGCCGAGCGCGAGGCCTACCGGCGCGAGCGCGCCGGCTCTCCGGCGCTCCAGGCGGCCGAGTGGGCCTGGGAGGCGCGTCTCGCCCCCCTGGCCGGGGCCGTGCCGGAGGTCGCGCCGCCGCCCGGCGCCTGGGCGGGCATCGCCGCCCGCCTACCGGGCGAGGCGCCGCGGCCCTCCGTCGTCGACCTGCGCCCGGCGCTCCGGCGCTGGCGCCGCGCCGCGCTCGCCGCGGGGGCGCTCGCCGCCGGCCTCGCCCTGTTCATCGCGGTTGAGCGCCTCGCGTCCGGGATTCTCCTCCCCGGTGTTCTCTCGCCCGAGGCGTCGCAGTACCTCGCAGTGGTGAACCGGGGCGGCGAGCTGCCGGCCCTGGTGGTGCGGGTCGATCCGCGGGCCGGCACGGTCCAGGTCCGGTCGCTCGCCGCCGAGGCGCCCCGCGACCGCAGCCTCGAACTCTGGGTGGTTCCGGCGGCGGGCGCCCCGCGCTCGCTCGGCCTCGTCCGGGCCGAGGCCGGCAGCCGGCTCCCCCTGCCGGCGGCCGACCGGGCCGTCCTCGACGGGGCGAGTCTCGCCGTCTCGGTCGAGCCCCCGGGCGGTTCGCCCTCGGGCGCCCCGACCGGGCCGGTGGTCTATTCCGGCCGTCTGGTACGGGAATAGGACGGTAGAAATATCACGCTCGACGCAGACAGGCGCGAAAAAATCGCGCCCGGCCTGAAACTTTCCTCGCCGCCCCGCCGTACCGGCCCTCGACCCCGACGAGAGCGGGGCCGACACGAGAGACGGGACGACACCCCATGACGATCCGGACCCACGCCCGCACCCTGGTCCTGGCGCTCGCCCTGGCGACCGCCGCCGGGGCCGCTGAGGCCAAGAACCCGATGGTCGGCGGCGCGCCGATGTACGCCTCGAAGTCGATCGTCGAGAACGCGGTCAACTCGAAGGACCACACCACCCTGGTCGCCGCCGTGAAGGCCGCCGGCCTCGTCGACACCCTGGCCGGCCCCGGCCCGTTCACGGTGTTCGCCCCCACCAACGCCGCCTTCGCCAAGCTGCCGGCCGGCACGGTCGAGTCCCTGGTCCAGCCGCAGAACAAGCCGACGCTGACCAAGATCCTGACCTACCACGTCGTGCCCGGCACCTACACGGCCAAGGACCTGATGGGGCTGGTCAAGCAGGGCGGCGGCCAGGCCGAACTGAAGACCGCCGCCGGCGGGACCCTGACGGTGATGCAGAAGGGCAAGCGGCTGTTCGTGGCCGACGACAAGGGCAACACGGCGCGGGTGACGATCGGCAACGTGATGCAGTCGAACGGCGTCATCCACGTCATCGACACCGTGATGATGCCCTGAAGGCATCCGGCCGGGCGGGTCGGCCTTCGGGCCACCCGCACACGGTCCGTCAACCCTGCCACGACCCCGCGGCGAACCTTGGCCGTCACAAACCGTTACGCAAGTTGACTCGCCGGATCGCCGGCCGGTCCGGTAGAAGCGCTGCGAGCGTGGCAGGTGCGGTGCGGCAGGAATTCTGCCGCAATGCCCTGCATAACGGCCGGGGCGTCCCGCAGCGGGACACTCTGCGAGCGAGACGTGAGGCGGTGAGCATGTGCGGGATCGTGGGTATCGTCGGCCGGAATGCCGTGGCGGGACAGGTGGTCGACGCGCTGCGCCGGCTCGAATATCGCGGCTACGATTCTGCCGGCATCGCCACCCTGGAAGCCGGCCGGCTGGAGCGCCGCCGCGCCGAGGGCAAGCTGTCGAACCTCCAGCTCAAGCTGCTGCAGAACCCGCTCGCCGGGGCGATCGGCATCGGCCACACCCGCTGGGCCACCCACGGCCGGCCGAACGAGACCAACGCCCACCCGCACGCCACCGAGCGCCTCGCGGTGGTGCATAACGGCATCATCGAGAATTTTCGCGAACTGAAGGCCGAACTCGCCGCCGAGGGCTGCGTCTTCGAGACCGAGACCGACACCGAGGTGGTGGCCCAACTCGTCAGCCACCTGATGCGCCAGGGCCTTAAGCCCCTCTCCGCCGTCGAGGCGGCCCTGCCGCGCCTGCGCGGCGCCTTCGCCCTCGCCTTCCTGTTCGCCGGCGAGGAGGACTTTTTGATCGGCGCCCGCCACGGCGCGCCGCTCGCGGTCGGCTTCGGCGACGGCGAGACCTATCTCGGCTCCGACGCGCTCGCCCTCGCCCCCTTCACCGACGAGATCACCTATCTCGACGAAGGCGACTGGACCATCCTGACCCGCGACGGTGCCGAGATCCGCGACGTCGCCGGCAACGTCGTCGCCCGCCCGCGCCAGAGGATCGCCACCCAGGCCTTCCTGGTCGACAAGGGCAATTACCGCCACTTCATGGCCAAGGAGATCTACGAGCAGCCGGAGGTGGTGGGCCGCACCTTCGCCCACTACGTCGACCTGGCGGCGGGCCGGGTCGCCCTGCCGGAGGCCTTGCCCTTCGACTTCGCCAAGCTCGGCCGGATCTCGATCACCGCCTGCGGCACCGCCTACTATGCCGGCCTCGTCGCCAAGTACTGGTTCGAGACGCTGGCGCGCCTTCCGGTCGAGATCGACGTCGCCTCCGAGACCCGCTACCGCGAGCCGCCGCTGGAGAAGGACGGGCTGACGATCGTCATCTCGCAATCGGGCGAGACCGCC
>NZ_FPCB01000028.1:0-112793 GCF_900116815.1 Methylobacterium sp. 174MFSha1.1
ATCTAGGCCGTAGTGAGGAATTAACTATCTGAGCCAGATGGCGATGGCCGCGAGCTTGACGAAGCCCATGTAGTTGGCAAGCAATTTGTCATAGCGCGTGGCCACCCGCCGAAATTGCTTCAGCTTGTTGAAGAAGCGCTCGATCTGGTTGCGCTCCTTGTACACATCGCGATCAAATTCACGTGCGACTTTGCGGTTGCGGCGCGGTGGGATTACCGCCGTCGCGCCGCTCGCACTCACGACCTCAACCAAGCGGTCCGCATCATAACCTTTGTCGGCGATCACGGATCCAGGCTCGAAGCCGTCAAGCAACGCACAACCGCGTGTCACGTCGTGTTCCTGGCCAGGGCCGCCCATCAGCCGGACAGGCAAGCCAAGACCATCCGTGGCCGTATGGATCTTCGTCGTCAGACCACCGCGTGACCGACCCAAGCCCTGGGCATCCGCCCCCCTTTAATCTTGCGCGCTCCCGCAGCCTGACTGTGCGCTCGCACAATCGTCGCGTCCAGCATCAGCCAGTCCAGATCAGCCTCCTGGGCCAGGACATCCAGCATCTCGTCCAAGACACCACGGGCAATCCAGTCGTAATAGCGCCGCTTGACCGTGTCGGGTTTGCCAAGCCGCTCCGGAAGATCCTTCCAGCGGCCACCCGACCGGGCCATCCAGAGCAGCGCATCAAGAAAACGCCGATTGTCGGCGCGGCGTCCGCGTGTTCCTTTCCGGCCGCCAGGAACCAGCACCTTCAGGCGCTCCCATTGCTCGTCGGTCAGGGCATCGGGATCTTGCGACATGGCTGGAACTCCTCCGGCCACAATCAGCAACCGCAACCTTGCGCCAGGCTGGTGTTCATTAATTCCTCACTACAGCCTAATATCTCGTTGCCCCTGGCACGCCCCGCATTCCCCTTCGATCTCGACGATCCGGCTCGCCGGCTTGAACCCCGCCTGGGCCAGGGTCCGATCCAAGCTGCGCTCAATCTCGGCCGAGATCGTCTCGTCGACGCTGCCGCAACTGCGGCAGATCAGGAAGACCGCGCTCTCGCCGGCGCCGTGGCCGTGCTCGCAGGGGACGAAGGCGTTGCGGCTGGCGATGCGGTGGACGAGGCCGTGCTCGGTCAGGAAGTCGAGGGCGCGGTAGACCGAGACCGCGGCGACGCGCTTGCCCGGGGCGCTCAGGCGCTCGGCGATGTCGTAGGCGCCGAGCGGGCGCCCCTCCTCGGCCACGACCTCCAGGGTGCGGCGGCGGAGCGTCGTGAATTGGAGGCCGAGATCCTGTGCCAGCCGCTCGGCCCGCGCGACGAGGTCGGCCGTCCGGGCGGGGCCGTGCGCCTCCTGTCCGTGGGCATGACCATGAGGCCCGCAGGTTCCGTGCTCGTCCATCCGCCACCCTCCCGGCGCCGTCCTACCCCAACCCGGCGGCGGTTGACAGGCCCTGCCTGTTACAGTGTAACGATCCGCGTCGGGGCAGCAGCCGGCCGCCCCTCATATGGGGTCCGTGCGCCCGCCCGCGTAAGGGCGCGAGCCGGACCCGAGCGAACGATTCGCCGATGCCGCATTCTCACGCCCCGCGAGCCGGGTCCGCTCCGCGCCCGCAGGCCGCGCCGTTTTCCCTGCTGCGGGTTGGCGTCGGGCCGCGCCTCGCCGTGGCCGGCCTCCTGGCCTCGGCCCTGTGGGCCCTGATCGGCTGGGCCATGGCGTGACGGCACCGCTCAAGCCTCCCGCGCCCGGCGGCGCCTTGTCCTTTCGCGGCCTCACCCTCGGCTATGCCCGCCATCCGGCGGTCCACCACCTCGACGGCACGATCCTCCCCGGGTCGCTCACCGCGGTAATCGGGCCGAACGGCGCCGGCAAATCGACCCTGCTCAAGGGCATCATGGGCGAGATCGCGCCGCTGGAGGGCGAGGTCGCCCGCGCGGGGCTGGCGCGGCAGGACATCGCCTACCTGCCCCAGGCCGCCGAGATCGACCGGGCCTTTCCGATCGGCGTGTTCGACCTCGTGGCGATGGGGCTCTGGCGCCGGGTCGGGCCGTGGCGCGCCCTGAAGCCGCACCGGGCCGCCGTCGCCGCGGCACTCGCGGCGGTGGGGCTTACCGGCTTCGAGCGCCGGCCGATCGGCACGCTCTCGGGCGGTCAGCTGCGTCGCGCCCTGTTCGCCCGCGTCCTGCTCCAGGACGCCCGGGTGATCCTGCTCGACGAGCCTTTCGCGGCGATCGACGCGCGCACCACCGACGAGCTCCTGGGGCTGGTCCACGGCTGGCACGCGGAAGGTCGTACCGTGGTGGCGGTGCTGCACGACCTCGACCAGGTCGCCCGCCACTTCCCCTCGACCCTGCTCCTCGCCCGCGGGGCGGTGGCCTGGGGCGCGACGCACGAGGTGCTGACCGCCGACAACCTGCGCCGCGCCCGCCGGCTTTGCGAGGCCTGGGACGAGGACGCGCCGGTGTGCCGCGCCGCGGCCAAGCACGATCACCAGTCCCACGACCATCCGCCCCACGATCCTGCAAATCACGACCAGCAGCCGCACGACCACGGGCCGCGCGACCACGCGCATCACGACCACACCCACGGGCACGCCGCGTGATCGACTTCCTGACGGCGCCCTTCGTCGAGTTCTCGTTCATGCGCCGGGCGCTCGCCGGCTGCGTCGCCCTGTCGGTCGGCGCCGCCCCGGTCGGCGTCTTCCTCACCTTGCGCCGCATGAGCCTGATGAGCGAGGCGATGAGCCACGCCATCCTGCCGGGCGCGGCGGTCGGCTTCCTCTGGGCCGGGCTGTCGCTGCCGGCGATGACGCTCGGCGGCCTCGTCGCCGGGCTCGCGGTGGCGCTCCTGTCGGGTCTCATCGCCCGCTCGACGGTTTTGCGCGAGGATGCCAGCCTGGCGGCGTTCTACCTGATCTCGCTCGCCGCGGGCGTGCTGCTGATCTCGGCCCGGGGCTCGTCGATCGACCTCCTGCACATCCTGTTCGGCACGGTGCTGGCGCTGGACGACGACGCCCTGGTGCTGCTCGGCGGCATCGCCACCGTGACGCTCGCGGGCCTCGCCGTCGCCTACCGGCCGCTGGTGATGGAATGCGTCGATCCGCTGTTCCTGCGCTCGGTCGGCCGGGCGAGCGGGCCGGTGCACTACGCCTTCCTGGCCCTGGTGGTGCTCAACCTCGTCGGCGGCTTCGCGGCGCTCGGCACCCTGCTCGCCGTCGGGCTGATGCTGCTGCCGGCGATCACCGCCCGGTTCTGGGCCCTCGACCTCAGCGGCCTGATGCCGGCGGCGGTCATCCTGGCGCTCGTCGCGAGCGTGGCGGGGCTCCTGGTCTCGTACTATGCCAGCCTGCCGACCGGGCCAGCGATCGTGCTCGCCGCCGGTACCCTCTACGTGGCCTCGATGCTGCTCGGGCCCCGCGGCGGGCTGGTCTGGCGGCTGATCCCGGCCCGCCACCTCGAAGCCTAAGCGGCCGGGAAGCGTGGCTACCGGGACGGGTGCGAGTCGGGCGACCGCGCCGGCTCGCCCCGGTGCGCCGCCCGCCGGCAGGCATCCGAGCAGTAGCGCACCTCGTCCCAGACCCGCTCCCACTTCTTGCGCCAGGCGAAGGGCCGCCCGCACTGGGCGCAGGTCTTCTGCGGCAGGTCGCCCTTGCGGCGCATCTTCGGCATCGCGTCAGCGCCCCGTCTTGCCCGCGTCGGCGAGCGGGATGGTGCTCCACCGGGTGATCTGCACGTAGCCGTCCCGGGCCGCCACCAGGATCTGGCGGCGATAGGCGTGCACCACCGCGCCGGGGGCGTGGCGGTGGGCCTCCGTCCAGCCGTGCGCCTCCTGCACGAAGATGCGGTTGTCGTTGACCCGCGCCAGGGTCTCGATCGACCCGAAGGCCCGGACCCGGCGCAGGATCGCCGCGACCGACTGGCGGAAGTCGAGGGTGCGGTCGAGATCGGTCACCCGCGGCCAGTAGGCGCCGTCGCCCTGCGGCTCGGCCTTGCGCCACAGGGCGGGCAGGTCGCGGGCGATCGGTCCGCGGGCGAGCCGCGCCGCCGCCATCTGGCAGCGGGCGAGCAGGGTCTCGTGCGTCTCCGCGCCGGAGATCGGAAAGATGTCCTGCGCCAGGATGTCGCCGGTGTCGAACCCCTCCTCGGCGAGGACGTGGGCGGTCACGCCCCAGCTCTCGTAGGAATCGAGGACGGCGCGGAACAGCGGGTAGGGCCCGCGCCCGTCGGGAAGCGGCGAGGGATGGATGTTGAGGGCGTAGCGTACCCGGCCCGGCCAGCCGGTGACGAGCCACGGATAGCCCGCCACCACCAGCGCCCAGTCCCGCCCGTGCTCGGCCGAGAGCGCCTCGATGTCGGCGACGCGGATGCGCGAGAGCTGGATCGGCACCCGGTGCCGCCGGGCCAGCGCCACCACCGTCTCGTTCTGGTCGTAGATCCCGTCGCAGGGGCGGGAGAACAGCTTGATCGGCTGCCAGCCCGCCGCGACCAGGGCCTCGAAGACACCGCCCAGGAAATCGATTCCCGCGAAGGCGAATTTCACGACGCGACTCCTCAGACCCGCCCATTCCCGGCGAGCGGACCTCAACCCGTCCGCCCCTGCGTCGGTTCGGCCCGGCACAACGCACGCGCCAGGGCCTCCGATCGCTCTAGCTAGGGTTATGGTCAGCCGGAGGGGAGCCGCAATGGCGCGAGTGTTAATCAACGTTTCGCATGCCGGCGCGGGACGCTGATCGCGCATGCGCACGCTGCGCCTCGTCCTCGGCGACCAGCTCCATCCGCGGCTCGCCACCCTTACCGACCTCGATCCCGGCGCCGACACGGTTCTGATGGTCGAGGTCGCCGAGGAGGCGACCTATGTGCGCCACCACAAGCAGAAGCTGGTGCTGGTTTTTTCCGCGATGCGCCACTTCGCCGCCGAGTTGCGGGAGCGCGGCGTCGCGGTCGACTACGTCGCCCTCTACGATCCCCACAATGCCGGATCGTTCACCGGCGAGCTCGCCCGGGCGATCGCGCGCCACCGGCCCGACCGGATCGTCGTGACCGAGCCCGGCGAGTGGCGGGTCGAGGCGATGATGCTCGAGTGGGAGGAGCGGTTCGGGCTCCCGGTCGAGATCCGGGACGACACCCGCTTCCTGTGCCCGCGCCCGGTCTTCGCCCGCTGGGCGGAGGGGCGCGGGAGCTTGCGGATGGAGAACTTCTACCGCGCCATGCGCCGGCGCACCGGCTTCCTGATGGAGGGCCGCGAGCCGGTGGGCGGGCAGTGGAACTTCGACCACGACAACCGCCGCCGCCTGCCCGCGAGCCACGCCGTGCCGGAGCGCCGGCGCTTCGCGCCCGACGCAGTGACGCGGGAGGTGATGGACCTCGTCGCCCGCCGTTTCCCCGACCATTTCGGCGACCTCGACGGCTTCGCCTGGCCGGTGACCCGCGCCGAGGCGCTCGAGGCCCTGCGCCACTTCCTCGACGATTGCCTACCCTGGTTCGGCGACTACCAGGACGCGATGCGGTCCGGCACGCCGTTCCTCTATCACGGGCTGATCGCCCCGGCCCTCAATCTCGGCCTCCTCGACACCGAGGAGGTGTGCCGGGCGGCGGAAGGCCGCTGGCGCGAGGGCGCGGCCCCCCTCAACGCAGTCGAGGGCTTCATCCGCCAGATCCTCGGCTGGCGCGAATACGTGCGCGGCCTCTACTGGGCGCGGATGCCGGACTACCCCGAGACCAACGCGCTCGGCGCCACCCGCGACCTGCCGTGGTTCTACTGGTCGGGCGAGACCGCCATGGCCTGCCTCGCCGAATGCGTCCGCGACACGAAGGCCCACGCGCATGCCCACCACATCCAGCGCCTGATGGTGCTGGGCAACTTCGCGCTCATCGCCGGCCTCGCGCCGCGCCAGGTCGAGGAGTGGTTCCTCGTCGTCTACGCCGACGCCTACGAGTGGGTCGAACTGCCCAACGTCCACGGCATGGCGCTCTGGGCCGATGGCGGGCTCCTCGGCTCGAAGCCCTACGCCTCGTCCGGCGCCTATATCGACCGGATGTCGGATTATTGCCGCGGCTGCGCCTACGACGTGAAGGCGAAGACCGGCGAGACCGCCTGCCCGTTCAACTACCTGTACTGGAATTTCCTGATCGGGAACGCGGACACCCTGCGCGGCAACCCGCGCCTCGCCATGCCCTACCGCACCCTCGACACGATGGCGCCGGCGCGCCGCGACACGATCGTGGCGGATGCCGCCCGCTTCCTCGATGCGCTCACATGAGTCGGCTTCGCTCAAGCGTGTGGACCCTACGGCTTCACCGCGCGGGCTTGCGACACAGGATCCGGAAGGAAGCCTCCCGCACCCGTGTCAGAGGGGTAGCCAGGCGGTGAGCGTGCCGTACAGGTCGGGGCGCCGGATCTGCTCCTCGTAGACCCAGCCGGCCGAGACGCGAAGGCTCACCCGTGCCACCGCGACATCGGTGGCGTGGAGGCCGAGGCTCCATTTCCGGTAGCCGGTGCGGTCGGCATAGAGCGCGGCCTCCGGCCCGAGATAAGCCGCGGTCAGGTCCGGGAACCGGATGCCCCACGACACGCGGCCCCAGGCGCTCCAGCGCGCCGTCCCGCCGATCAGCGTCGCGGTGACGAGCGTCGCCTCGCTCGGCCGGGCCCACAGCTCTCCCTGCACCCGCACGCCGAGGCGCGGCGCCGGCAGCCGCCGCGTGCCGGGGCTGTCCAGCACCTCGAAGGCGAGTTCCGGTCCGGCGAACAGGGCCGCGACGCCCCAGCCGCGCACCCATTGCCACCCGGCCAGGGCCCCGGCCTGCACGGTATGGCGCAGGGTGCGCGGCGGCGCGCTCCCGTTCTTCGCCCGCGGATCGCCCCACCAGTCCCGCTCCGGCCGTATGCCGTAGCCGAGGGTCGTGAGGGTCACGGCGCCGTCCCGGGCGATCCCGCCCGGCGCAACCTTGGCCCCGGCGCTGACGAAGGTCGAACGGCCGGCATCCAGGCTGCCGAACAGGACCGTCCGCACGTCGTCCCGCTCGTCGGCCGACGCGACATCCAGGCAGGCCAGGCTGGTGGCTGCACAGAGTAGGACGAATCGAGCCGGGAAAAGGGGCACGGGATCCGGGCCTGACGTTGCGTTCATGGAAATATCTTTTCCATGAAACGCAGCGTCAAGCCAGTGCTATGACTACGCCATAGGCGATCGGCCGCGTCGGTTGGGCATCCGGCGATCCGGGCGGAGCCGCATCGGACTGCCGCCAGGGCGGGAGCCGGCGCGATGAGTCTCCGCGACTGTCAGCACTCGCCGGCGTAGGCTGCTATTGCCTGAAAAATCAACGCATTAGACGCTGTTTGTGCTTGAGCGTAACCATTGGTTAACCGCATCATCGGACCCTTGGCCGGCAAAGCGCTACGCACCCGCGAAGGATCTCCAACCCGGCAGGAGGTGTCATGGTCTCCAAGGAGTTTCGGCAGCAGATCGAGGGATACGGCCTGACCACGGCTCATATCCTCTACCGCATCCCCGACCATCCCGGCGTGCTGCAGACCTATGTCTGGCAGGATTACGACCTCGCCCCGCGCTTCCCCGTGCTCACCGGCTTCCTGGATTTCTGGAAGCGCGAGCTGGAAGGACCGCTGCACTCGGTCCGGGTGGCCCATTCGCAGCTGATCAAGCCGGCGGAGTTCCGTGCCGTGAACGGTGTGCTCACGCTGCACTGACTCCGGGCGCCCGCCATTTTTCGAGGGCTCTGCCCTACGATTGCCCGGTTGGCCGTGTGAGAGGCCCGTCACGGCCGCGCTGTCGAGCAGCGCGGCGCTCACGTCGGTGAACCATGCACAGGCGCTTCCTCTTCGCGGCCGGGCCGCTTCGACGGCGGCTCGGCCCCCTTCCCGCCGCCGGGCCCGTCCGCGCCGATCTCGGCGCGGGCACCACCCATGCGCGCGGGTTGGCCCGGGCGGCGGAGTGGGCTAGAGGGGGCCGGGCGACCCCGGCCCGGGGCGCCGCGACCCCGCCGGCGAGCGTCGCCCCCGCTTTCGAGGGTGCCGCGACCCCGCAAGGGGGCGCCTCCCCGGCACCGGACGGCCAGAGCCCCGTGACGCAATTCGCCCGCACTTCCGAGGTCCTGACCGTCCTCGCCGCCCAGGAGACCGAGCGGCTGACCGTCGGCGACATCGTGGCGGTCCTGCGCGACCGGGCCTTCGCCCTCCTCGTCGTGCTGCTCGGCCTGCCGAACTGCCTGCCGATGCCGCCGCCGATCCCGCTGATCTGCGGCCTCCTCCTCGCCCTGGTGGCGGCGCAGATCGCCGCCGGCATGTCGGCGCCGTGGCTGCCGCGCGCGCTGCTCGGCCGCTCGATCGCCCGCTCCGACCTGCAGCGGGCCGTCTCCCGCGCGGTGCCCCTCCTGCGCCGCCTGGAGCGCTGGTCGCGGCCGCGGCTGCGGGTGTTCGAGAACGACATCGGCATGCGCGCCATGGGGCTGCTCATCCTGGCGCTGTCGCTGGTGCTGATCGTCGCCGCCCCGCTCGTCGGCCAGATCCCGCTCGGCCTCGCGGTCACCCTCGTCGGCCTCGGCCTCGTTGAGCGCGACGGCGTCGTCGTGGCGGCCGGTCTCGGGATCGGGGTGCTCGGCGTGCTGCTGAACCTCGGCTTCGTCTACGCGGTGTTCACCGCCGTGATGGGGCTGCTGAACCTGGGGGCTGCGGCGGCGGGGGCGTGAGAATGGTACGGCTCGCTGCTTGCGAGCCTGCTCGGTCTCATCGCCATCGTTGACATCCATCGCGTCATTCCGGGGCCACGCAGCGGAGCCCGGAGTGCCGCAGGCACACCCAGAACCACAGATGGTACAGAACAGAGCGGACCACTTACCGCTTTATTCTCTAGAACCTGCGGCTCTGGATTCCGGGCTCCGCTGCGCGGCCCCGGAATGACTCTGCGGGTATAAAAATCGACAGAGGCCAATCGAACGGGCTCTCAACGCAACCTCGATGGCGGTTCTGACCAACGGCTCAGGACAGCCCCGCCAGGGCCGCCGGCGTGTCCACGTCCACCAGCACGCCCGGATCGTCCACCGGCAATTCGAGCACGTCGTCGCGCCGCGCCAGCAGCGGCCCGGCGCCGCGGTCGCCGGTGAGGCCGGCGAGGCCCTCCGCGAGGAGCCGGCGGTTGAGCAGCACCGGGTTGCCGCGATGCCCGCCCTGCACCGGCACCACGGCCGAGGGCGCGACCGGCGCCCCGCGGAACGCCGCGGCGAGCCGCACCAGCAGGCCGGGCCCGACCCGCGGCATGTCGCCCAGCAGAACGAGCGATGCCGGCACGGTCTCCGGCAGGGCGCCGAGCCCGGCGCGCAGCGAGGTCGACAGGCCCTCGGCGTAAGCGGGATTCTCGACCAGCGTCAGCGGCAGCCCGGCGAGCGCCGCGCGGACATCCGCCCCGGCATGGCCGAGCACCGCCACCACCGGCCCGAGATCCGCCGCCACCGCGGCTTCGGCCGCGTGGCGCACCAGCGGCTTGCCGTCGAGGCGGCTCAGGAGCTTCGGGCTGGCGCCGAAGCGGGTGCCGCGGCCGGCGGCGAGCAGCACCGTACCGATGGGATCAGGCCTCATCCGCACTCTCCCCGCCGTCCCGGGGCTGGGGCCGCGACACAATCTCCATCAGCAGCCCGCCGACCCCGAACCCGACGATGTCGTCGCGGGTGACGGGCAGGCCGGCGAGAAGGCGCTGCAGCACCCAGTCGAAGCCGTTCTCCTTCGGCGAGCGGGCGCAGCCCGGGGCGCCGATCACCGGCACCGCATGCCGCGTGTCCTGGCGCAGGCGTCCGAGCAGCAGCAGGTTGCCGGGATCGACCGGCATGCCAAGATGGTCGACCACGCCGCCGGCGGCCTCGATCCCGGCCGGGACCACGTCGCGCCGGTCGGCGATCGCCGAGGCGCCGAACACCACCGCCAGTTCCGCGCCGTCCCGCTCGATCGCGTCGCGCAGGGCCCGCGCCACGGCGCCGGCCTCGTGCGGCACCCGCGCCTCGCCGACGATCCGCCCACCGGAGGGGCCGAGGCGAGCCTCCAGCGTGCGCAGGGTCTTGTCGACGACGCTGGATTTGAGGCCGGGCAGCAGGGTCGAGATCGCCGCCACCCGGCTCAGGCGGTAGGGCGCGATCCGGATCGCCGGCGCGGCCGCGGCGAGGGCCCGGTCGAGCACCGCCCCCGGCACCGCATAGGGAATGATCTTGACGGTGGCGACCATCTCGCCGGGCACGACCGGCTTGAACGGCACCAGGGTCGCGAGGGTCACCGCCTCGTCGACGCGGTTGACGCCGGCGATGACCGCCTCGTCGAGGACGAGCAGGCCTCCTTGCGCCGCGTGCAGGTTCGACCGGCCGGTGAAGGGCGGCTCGACCGTGACACCCGGGCCCGCCACCGCGGCGGCCAGCGTTTCGGCCGCCGCGTCCTCGCCGACATCGCCCGGTTCGAGGGCCACCGCCACCACCTCGGCGATGCCGGCCGCGGCGAGCCGGGCCGCGTCCTCGGCGCCGATCGGGCGGCCCTTCTTCACCACCGCCTCGCCGGCGCGGACCGAGTGGGCGGCGATCAGCCCGGCGGCCTCTCCGATCGGAACCGGGCCGAACCTCATGCGGGCGCCCAGCGCCGGTCCTGGCGCAACGCCGCGATCACCTGCGCCAGCACCGAAACGGCGATCTCGGCCGGGCTGACGGCGCCGATATCGAGGCCGATCGGCGCGGCGATGCGGCCGATCTGCGCCTCGCTCAGGCCCGAAGCGGTGAGGCGCTCGACGCGCCGGCCATGGGTCTTCCGCGAGCCGAGCGCCCCGACATAGAAGCACTCGGCCTTGAGCGCCGCGACGAGGGCGGGATCGTCGATCTTCGGGTCGTGGGTCAGCGCGGCGACCGCCGTGTAGCGATCGAGGGGCGGCAATTGCGCCAGCGCATCATCCGGCCAGAGCGCCAGCAGGGTGACGTCCGGAAACCGCTCCGGCGTCGCGAAGGCGGTGCGCGGGTCGATGATGGTCACGTCGAGTTCGGTCAGACGCGCCATCGGGGCGAGCGCCTGGCTGATATGGACCGCGCCGATCACCACGAGGCGCGGCGGCGGCACCTGGACGGTGAGGAACAGCGAGCGGCCCTCGGCCTCGACGATCCCGCTCTTGCCCGAGCGGAACCGCGCCGACAGCTCGGAGGCCAGCGGATCGGCCTCGGCGTCGGCCTCGCGCACCAGGCGCTGGGTGCCGTCGGCGGTGTCGGTGACCAGGATGACGGCGCGGCGGGCGGCGCGCTCCCGGTTCATCTCCCGCAGGATGTCGAGCCTCACGCGACCGGCTCGACCAGCACGCGGATGCGCCCGCCGCAGGACAGGCCGACCCGCCAGGCGGTCTCGTCGGCGACGCCGAATTCGAGCACCCGCGGCTTGCCGTCCTCGATCACGTCGGCGGCCTCGGCGATGACCGCGCCCTCGACGCAGCCGCCCGAGACCGAGCCGAGGAAGTTCCCCTCCTCGTCGATGATGAGGTGGCTGCCGACCGGTCGCGGGGCCGAGCCCCAGGTCTCGATCACGGTGGCGAGCGCCACGCCGCGGCCGGCCTCGCGCCAGGATTCGGCGGTGGCGAGGATGTCGGTGTCTGTCGACAGCATGGAACGAATCTCCGGGACGGCTGGGCCCCGACAAGAAGTTAGGATCTAGCTCGCGTCGCGCAACCACGCCTTCGGCGCGCGGCCGCGCGGCTGGTGCGCGCCGAGCGCGCGGCAGAGGTCGGCCATCGCCGACAGGCTGTGGATCGGCCGGAAATCGTCGACATGAGGCAGCATCGCCCGGATGCCGCTGGCGCGGGCCGAGAACCCGTCGAAGCGCAGCAGGGGGTTGAGCCAGACGAGGCGCCGGCACGAGCGCCGCAGGCGGTCCATCTCGTGGGTCAGCTCCGGCGTCACCTCGCGTTCGAGCCCGTCGGTGAACAGCAGCACCACGGCGCCGCCGCCGAGCACCCGGCGCGACCAGTGCCGGTTGAACAGGTGCAGCGCCTCGGCGATGCGGGTGCCGCCCTCCCAGTCCTGCGCTCGGGCGCTGGCGCGGGCGAGCGCCTCATCGGGGTCGCGGCGGGTCAGTTCGCGGGTGATGTTGGTGAGCCGGGTCGCGAAGACGAAGCTGTGCACCCTGCGCTGCTCGGAGAGCGCGTGCAGGAAGTGCAGGAACAGCCGCGAATACTCGGCCATCGAGCCGGAGATGTCGCACAAGGCGACGATCGGCGGCGGCCGCTCCCGCGGCGCCCGGAAGGCGAGGTCGATGGCCCCTCCCGCCCGCACCGTGCGCTGGAAGCTGCGGCGCGGATCGATGCGCCCGCGCGGGCGCGCCTCGAACCGCCGGGTCCGGGTCGCGTCGTCGGGCAGCCTCAGGGAGCCGATGAGGCGGCGGGCCTGCGCGACCTCGTCGGCGCTCATCTGGGCGAAGTCCTTGCCCTTCAGCACCTCGGCCTGCGACACCGAGAGGGTCACGGTGGTGAGGTCTTCTTCGGTGATTTTCGGCTTCGGCCGCTCGGTCTTCGGCGACAGCGCCTCCTGCACCCGCAGAGCCCCAGCATTCGGGGGTTTGGGCGGCGCCTTGTCGGGGGCGACCGGTGACATCTGGGCGATCATCTTCTCGATGAGGTCGCGCCGGCGCCAGAACAGCCGGAAGGCCTCGGCGAACAGGGCCGAGTGCTCGCGCCGGCGCACCAGCACGGCGTGCAGCGTCCAGTAAAAGTCCTCGCGGCTGCCGATGGCGGCGGCCTCCACCGCCTCGACGGCGTCGATCACGTCGCCGGGCCCGACCGGCACGCCGGCGGCGCGGAGCGCCCGCGCGAAGTACGCGATGTTGTCGGGGAGCCGGCCGGTGCCCGCGGGAGCGTCGCTCATCCGCCGGAGGATCTCACCTCGTCGAGCAGCGCCTTGGCGCGCCCGCCCTGCATCGCCTGGATGTCGTCCTGGTACTTCAGCAGCACGCCGAGCGTGTCGATGACGAGGGTCGGATCGAGGGCGATGGCGTCGAGCTCGACCAGCGCCGTGGCCCAGTCCAGGGTCTCGGCGACGCCGGGCGCCTTGAACAGGTCCTCCTTGCGGATCGCCTGCACGAAGCCGACGACCTGGCGCGACAGGGCCTCGGGGGCGTCCGGCAGGCGGGTGCGCAGGATCTGCAGCTCGCGCTCCGCGTCCGGGTAATCGACCCAGTGGTAGAGGCAGCGGCGCTTGAGCGCGTCGTGGATCTCGCGGGTGCGGTTCGAGGTCAGGATCACCAGCGGCGGCTCGGGCGCGCGCACGGTGCCGAGCTCCGGGATCGTCACCTGGAAGTCGGACAGCACCTCGAGCAGGAAGGCCTCGAAGGCCTCGTCGGTGCGATCGAGCTCGTCGATCAGCAGCACCGGCGCCCCGCCCTCGCCCGGCTCCAGCGCCTGGAGCAGCGGCCGGCGGATCAGGTAGCGCTCGGAGAAGAGCTCGGATTCGAGCCGCTCGCGGTCGACGGCGCCGCCGGCCTCGGCGAGGCGGATCGCCATCATCTGGCCGGCATAGTTCCACTCGTAGACCGCGGCGGCGACGTCGAGCCCCTCGTAGCATTGCAGCCGGATCAGCGGCCGCCCGAGGGATTTTGCCAGAACCTTGGCGATCTCGGTCTTGCCGACCCCGGCCTCGCCTTCGAGGAAGAGCGGGCGCTTCAGCTTGAGCGACAGGAAGACGACGGTGGAGAGCGCCCGGTCGGCGACGTAGCCGGCGGAGGAGAGCAGCGCCTGGGTGGCGTCGATGGAGGTGGGGAGATTCATTCGGCGGGGGCTGCTTCTCGCGAGGGCGGTCGGCTTTCCGCCGAAATACTCAGATGGGAATATTAGAGCGCGGCCGCGCCGTTCCATCCCCTCCCCCCTCTGCGGGGGAGGGTGGCCTGCGGTGCAGGCCGGGAGAGGGGACGCCGCTACCGGAAATCACTGAACCGTTGTGAAGGGCGCCACCTGGATCGGCGTCGCGGTCCCCTCTCCCGCCCCACTCCGTGGGGCACCCTCCCCCGCGAAGGGGAGAGGGTTCACGAGACACGTCGCGCCCTACCGGTCCGCCGCCTTCTGCACCGCGCGGCGCGCCATCACGCCGATCAGGTGGGCGCGGTAGGCCGCATCGGCGTGGATGTCGCTGTTGAGCCCGCTCGCCGACGGCGACATCCCCTCCAATGACTTCGCGGCGAAGCGCTTGCCCAATGCCTCCTCGGCCTCGGTCCAGCGGAACACCCCGTTGGACCCGGAGCCGGTCACCGTGACGCGGATGTCGCTCGGGCGCTTGGCGACGAACACGCCGACGAGGGCGTAGCGCGAGGCCGGGTTGCGGAATTTCTCGTAGGCCGCCTTGTGGGGGATCGGGAACGAGACGCCGGTGACGATCTCGCCCTCCTCCAGAGCGGTCTCGAACAGGCCGGTGAAGAACTCCTCCGCCGTGAGCTTGCGCTTGTTGGTGCTGATCGTAGCGCCGAGCGCCAGGCAGGCCGCCGGGTAGTCTGCGGCGGGATCGTTGTTGGCGACCGAGCCGCCGATCGTGCCGCGGTGGCGCACCGCCGGGTCGCCGATCAGCGCGGCCAGCTCGGCGAGGGCGGGAATCGCCTCCTTCACGTCGTTCGACTCGGCGACCGCGCCGTGGGTGGTCATGGCGCCGATGGTGATCGAGCGCGGGCTGCGCTCGATGCCGACGAGATCCGGCACCTTGCCGAGGTCGATCAGCGTGCCGGGGGCGGCGAGGCGCTGCTTCATCGTCGGGATCAGGGTGTGGCCGCCGGCGACGAGCTTGGCGTCCTCGCCGGAAAGCAGGCTCACGGCCTCCTTGAGGCTGGTCGGCTGGTGGTAGGCGAAAGCGTACATGATGCTCTCCAGACAGATCTTATTCCGCGGCTTCCGGGCGCAGGTGGGGGCTCGCCTGCGCGGCCCGCCACACCGCCAAGGGCGTGGCCGGCATCGCGATGTTTTCGTGGCCCAGCGCGTCGGTGAGCGCGTTCATCACGGCGGCCGGCGCCGCGATGGCCCCGGCCTCGCCGCAGCCCTTGATGCCGAGCGGGTTCGACGGGCACGGCGTCACCGTCATGCCGACCTCGAACGACGGCAGGTCGGCCGCACGGGGCATGCGGTAATCCATGAAGCTCGCGGTGACGAGCTGGCCGTCCGCATCGTACAGCGCGCCCTCGAACAGGGCCTGGCCGACGCCCTGCGCGATGCCGCCATGGACCTGGCCCTCGACGATCATCGGGTTGATGACGTTGCCGAAATCGTCGACCGCCGTGAACTTCTCGATGGTGACGACACCGGTGTCGGGATCGACCTCGAGCTCGCAGATATGCATGCCGGCCGGGAAGGTGAAGTTGGTGGGATCGTAGAACGCCCCCTCCTTCAGGCCGGGCTCGAGCTGGGCGCCGCTGAACTTGTGGGCGACATAGGCTTGCAACGCCACCTCGCCGAAAGCCAGCGACTTGTCGGTGCCGGCGACCGAGAAGCGGCCGTCCTTGAACTCGATGTCGTCCTCGCCGGCCTCCATCGCGTAGGCCGCGACCTTGCGGCCCTTCGCCACCACCTTGTCGATCGCCTTGGCGATGGCCGACATGCCGACCGCGCCGGAGCGCGAGCCGTAGGTGCCCATACCGAACTGCACCTTGTCGGTGTCGCCGTGCACGATGGTGACGCTCTCGATCGGCACGCCGAGCCGGTCGGAGACGAGCTGGGCGAAGGTGGTCTCGTGGCCCTGGCCATGGCTGTGCGAGCCGGTCAGCACCTCGATCGACCCGGTCGGGTTCACCCGCACCTCAGCCGATTCCCACAGGCCCACGCCGGCGCCGAGCGACCCCACCGCCTGCGAGGGCGCGATGCCGCAGGCCTCGATATAGGACGAGAAGCCAATGCCCCGCAGCTTGCCGTTGCGGGCGCTCTCGCGCCGGCGGCGGGGAAAGCCCTTGTGGTCGGCGATCTCCAGCGCCTTGTCGAGCGAGGCGGAGTAATCGCCGCCGTCATACATCATGATGACGGGCGTCTGGTGCGGGAAGCTCTTGACGTAGTTCTTGCGCCGGAACTTCGCCGGCTCCTGGTTCAGCTCGCGCGCCGCGACCTCGACCAGCCGCTCGATGACGAACGTCGCCTCCGGCCGCCCGGCCCCGCGATAGGCGTCGACCGGCGCGGTGTTGGTATAGACGCCGTCGACCTCGCAGTAGATCGCCGGGATGTTGTACTGGCCCGACAGCAGCGGCGCGTAGAGGTAGGTCGGCACCGATGACGAGAAGGTCGACAGGTAGGCGCCGAGATTGGCGGTGGTGTGGACCTTGAGCGCCAGAATTTTCCCGCCCTCGTCCATCGCGAGTTCGGCGTGGGTGACGTGGTCGCGGCCGTGGGCGTCGCACAGGAACGCCTCGGTGCGGTCGCTGGTCCACTTCACCGGCCGGCCGACCTTCTTCGCCGCCCAGACGCAGACGGTCTCCTCGGCGTAGATGAAGATCTTCGAGCCGAAGCCGCCGCCGACGTCGGGCGCCACCACCCGGAGCTTGTTCTCCGGCGCGATGCCGATGAAGGCCGAGAGCACGAGGCGGGCGACGTGCGGGTTCTGGCTCGTCGTGTAGAGGGTGAAGGCCTCCTCGGCCTCGTCGTACTCGCCGACGGCGGCGCGGGGCTCGATCGGGTTCGGCACCAGCCGGTTGTTGACGATGTCGAGCTTCGTCACGTGCGCCGCGCGGGCGAAGGCCGCCTCGACGTCGGCCTGGTTGCCGAGATGCCAGTTGAAGACGGTGTTGTCGGGGGCGACGTCGTGCACCACCGTGCCGGCGCCCGCGGCCTTCGCGGTCTCCACCACCGCCGGGAGCACGTCGTAATCGACCGAGATCGCCTCGGCGGCGTCCTTGGCCTGGGCCAGGGTCTCGGCGATGACGACCGCGACGTGGTCGCCGACGTAGCGCACCTTGCCCTGGGCGAGCGCCGGATGCGCCCCGGCCTTCATCGGCGTGCCGTCCTTGGAATGGATCATCCAGCCGCAGATCAGCCCGCCGACCTTGTCGGCGGCGAGGTCCGCGCCGGTCAGGATCCCGACCACGCCCGGCATCGCGGCGGCCGCCGCCGTGTCGATGCCGCGGATCTCGGCGTGGGCGTGGGGCGAGCGCAGGAAGTAGGCGTAGGCCTGGCCCGGACGGTTGTAGTCGTCGACGTAGCGGCCCTTGCCGGTGATGAAGCGCTGATCTTCCTTGCGGCGCACCGAGGCGCCGATACCCGTGGCGGTCATGGGCGTGTCTCTCCCGGATCTGGCCTTGCGGGCCGGCATCGAGGCCGGCCTCGGTCTCTCGCGGCGTTTCTTGTTGGTCCGGATGGCGCGGACATTTTTCGTAGGGCGCGACGCCCAACCCTCCCCCCTCTGCGGGGGAGGGTGGCGAACGGAGTGAGCCGGGAGAGGGGCAGCGCGACGCTGATCCAGGTTCCGCCCTTCATCGAGCGCGCGATTTCTCCGGAAGCAGCGTCCCCTCTCCCGCCCCACTCCGTGGGGCACCCTCCCCCGCAGAGGGGGGAGGGTTCAGGGTGGTGCTACTCCGCCGCGACCTTGTGCGGCTCGCCCGCCATGGTCTCGGCGCCCGCCGCGATGGCCTTCACGATGTTGTGGTAGCCGGTGCAGCGGCAGATATTGCCCTCGAGCTCGTGCCGGATGGTTTGCTCGTCGAGCGCGTTGCCCTTCCGGCGCACCAGATCCACCGCAGTCATGATCATGCCGGGGGTGCAGTAGCCGCACTGGAGGCCGTGATGCTCGCGGAAGGCCGCCTGCATCGGGTGCAGCTCGCCGCCCGACGCCAGGCCCTCGATGGTGGTGACGGAGCGACCGTCGCACTGCACCGCCAGAACGGTGCAGGCCTTGATCGCCTCGCCGTCGAGATGGACGACGCAGGCGCCGCACTGCGAGGTGTCGCAGCCGACATGGGTGCCGGTGAGACGAAGGTTGTCGCGCAGGTACTGCACCAGCAGCGTGCGCGGATCGATGTCGGCGGTCACGGCCTTGCCGTTCACCGTCAGGCTGACAGCGCTCATGGGTGACGTCCTCCTCTGGCCGAAAGCCCGCGGGTCCTGTCTGTCGGACCCTGTCGCTCGTGGTGGCCGGGCCGGCCGTGCCTCTCTGGAATCGCTCGAATTCGAGTGTCAACCGGCCGGAAGCGCCGGTCAAGGCGCCGCGTCTCGGCTTTTTGGCGCGCAAACCGGCCGTTTTCCGCCGATTCGCGGCATCCTGCCCGTTCGCCTCGCAACAAGTTGATCGCGGGCGATCGAAAACGGGATCAGGCCGCGGAGGTCTCGCCGGCGACCGCGCCGCCCTGGACCTCCTTGGCGAACGTGTCGAAGAAATTGTCGGCGTACTTCTTGGCGACGCCGTTGATCAGGCGGCCGCCGAGCTGGGCGATCTTGCCGCCGACGCTGGCCTCGACATCGTAGGTCATCTTGGTCTGGCCACCTTCCGCTGGCTCCAGCCGCACCACCGCCCCGCCCTTGGCGAAGCCGGCCACGCCGCCCTGGCCCTCGCCGGTGATGCGGTAGCCGTTCGGCGGGTCGATGTCGGTCAGGGTCACCTTGCCCTTGAAGGTCGCCTTCACGGGGCCGACCGCGATCTTCGCCGAGGCCTGCAGCTCGTTGTCCCCAACCTTCTCGAGGGTCTCGCAGCCCGGTATGCAGCGCTTGAGCACCTCCGGGTCGTTCAGCTTCTCCCACACGGTCTGCTGGTCGGCCGGCAGCAGCACCTCGCCGGTCATCGTCATCGCCATGGCGGCGCTCCCCCCAATCGTTGTGGTCAAACGGGCTTCGCCGGAACGGTAGCGGAGCCGTGGCGTCGGGGCCAGCCGGCCTTTCGCACACCCGACCGGCAACGCCGGATTGTCGAGTGGTGCGGTGCTTGCTAAGCCTCACGCCAAGGGACGGCCGTGACACCCGGACGACGGGGCGCGGCCAGGGAGGCACGGGCTCGAACCGCCCGCGAACGGAGAACGTGACCGCATGGAGGTCTTCGCGCAGCAGCTCATCAACGGGCTGACGCTGGGGTCGATCTACGGCCTCATCGCCATCGGCTACACGATGGTGTTCGGCATCATCGGCATGATCAACTTCGCCCATGGCGACGTGTTCATGCTCTCGGCCTTCATCGCGCTGATCACCTTCCTGATCGTCACGACCTGGCTCGGCATCTCGTCGATCGCGCTGGCGCTCCTCATCGTGCTGATCTGCGCGATGGTGCTCACCGCCCTGTGGGGCTGGTCGATCGAGCGCATCGCCTACCGGCCGCTGCGCGGCTCGTTCCGCCTCGCGCCGCTGATCTCGGCGATCGGCGTCTCGATCTTCCTGTCGAATTTCGTCCAGGTGGTGCAGGGCGCCCGCAACAAGCCGACGCCGCCGATGATGCGCGACGTGATCACGCTGTGGACCGGCGATAACGGTTACGCGGTGGCGCTCTCCTACAAGCAGATCATCATCATGCTGACCACGGTCGTGCTGCTCGCCGGGTTCTGGTACCTGGTGCAGAAGACGCCGCTCGGCCGCGCCCAGCGCGCCTGCGAGCAGGACCGCAAGATGGCCGCGCTTCTCGGCATCGACGTCGACCGCACCATCTCGCTGACCTTCGTGCTCGGTGCGGCGCTCGCCGCGGTCGCCGGCACGATGTACCTCCTCTATTACGGCGTCGTGTCCTTCGCCGACGGCTTCACCCCCGGCGTCAAGGCCTTCACGGCGGCGGTGCTCGGCGGCATCGGCAGCCTGCCCGGCGCGGTGCTCGGCGGCCTCCTCATCGGCCTCGTCGAGACCTTCTGGTCGGCGTATTTCTCCATCGAGTACAAGGACGTGGCGGCGTTCTCGATCCTCGCCATCGTGCTCATCTTCATGCCGTCCGGCATCCTCGGCCGGCCCGAGGTCGAGAAGGTCTGATGGCGAACCCGCCCACCACCCTGGCGGCGACACCCGCCGCCGACCGCGCCGCCACCGACATGGCGGCGATCGTCAAGGACGCGGCGCTGTTCGCGCTCGTCACCCTCGGCCTCTGCGTGCCGATCGTCGCCTTCCGCACCGATCTCAGCCAGACCTCGGCCCTCGACCTCGTGCCGCGCTGGGGCCTCGTGGCGATCCTGTGCGGCATCGTGTTCGTCGCGCGGCTCGCGCAACGGCTGGTCCTCGCCAACCGCGACGCCCGCCGGGCGCTCAGCCCCGCGCCGACCCAGGCGACGGAGGCGGTCGACGCGACGCCGAACGCCTCGCAGACGATCTCGTCCTACGCCCTGCCGGCCTTCCTGGGCGTGACCCTCGCCTTTCCCCTCCTGGTGGTGCTCGGCACCGGGGGCCTCGGCGAGTCGCGCTACTGGATCGACCTCGGCATCCTGATCCTCACCTACGTGATGCTGGGCTGGGGCCTCAACATCGTGGTCGGCCTCGCGGGCCTCCTCGATCTCGGCTACGTCGCCTTCTACGCGGTCGGCGCCTATTCCTACGCCCTGCTCTCGACGGTGTTCGGCCTGTCGTTCTGGGTCTGCCTGCCGCTCGCCGGCCTGTTCGCGGGCCTGTGGGGCATGATGCTGGGCTTCCCCGTCCTGCGGCTTCGCGGCGACTACCTCGCCATCGTGACCCTCGCCTTCGGCGAGATCATCCGGCTGGTGCTGATCAACTGGACCGACTTCTCAGGGGGAGCCGCCGGCATCTCGTCGATCCCGCGCGCCACCTTCTTCGGCGTTCCGTTCACGGCGGACGAGGACGGGTTCGCGGCGAAGTTCGGGCTCGACTTCAGCCCGATGCACCGGGTGATCTTCCTCTACTACCTGATCCTGGCCCTGGCGCTGATCACCAACGGCGTGACCCTGCGCCTGCGGCGCCTGCCGATCGGCCGGGCCTGGGAGGCCCTGCGCGAGGACGAGATCGCCTGCCGCTCGCTCGGCATCAACACCACCAACACCAAGCTGACGGCCTTCGCGCTCGGCGCGATGTTCGGCGGGTTCGCCGGGTCGTTCTTCGCCGTGCGCCAGGGCTTCGTCAGCCCGGAGAGCTTCAACTTCCTCGAGAGCGCGATCATCCTGGCGATCGTGGTGCTCGGCGGCATGGGCTCGCAGATCGGCGTCGCCATCGCGGCGGTCGCGATGGTGGGCGGGCCTGAGCTCCTGCGCAACCTCGGCTTCCTCAAGGCGGTGTTCGGCGACCACTTCGATCCGAGCGAGTACCGCCTGCTGCTGTTCGGCCTCGCCATGGTGATCATGATGATCTGGCGCCCCCGCGGCCTGATCTCGGAGCGCGCCCCCTCGATCGTGCTGAAGGAGCGCAAGCGCATCTCGGGCTCGCTCGTGAAGGAGGGCCACGGCTGATGGCCGAGACGCTCGCCTCCCCCCGCATGGCCGACCCGGTCCTCGCGGTCGACCACGTCACCATGCGCTTCGGCGGCCTCGTCGCCGTCAACGACCTGTCGTTCCGGGTCGGCCGCGGCGACATCACGGCGCTGATCGGCCCGAACGGCGCCGGCAAGACCACGGTCTTCAACTGCATCACCGGCTTCTACAAGCCGACCGAAGGCATGATGACCCTGCGCCACCGCGACGGCGCGGAGTTCCTGCTGGAGCAGCTCCCCGGCTACGCGGTGAACCGGAACGCCCGGGTCGCCCGCACGTTCCAGAACATCCGCCTGTTCACCGGCATGACCGTGCTGGAGAACCTGCTGGTGGCCCAGCACAACCCGCTGATGCTGGCCTCCGGCTTCACCATCGCCGGGCTGCTCGGCCTGCCGGCATACCGGCGGGCCGAGAAGGCCGCGG
The DNA here is from genome assembly GCF_900116815.1 of Methylobacterium sp. 174MFSha1.1. Lineage (NCBI taxonomy): Bacteria > Pseudomonadati > Pseudomonadota > Alphaproteobacteria > Hyphomicrobiales > Methylobacteriaceae > Methylobacterium > Methylobacterium sp. 174MFSha1.1. The sequence goes on from NZ_FPCB01000028.1 coordinate 21,747, forward strand.
TGGAGAAGGCGAAGGAGTGGCTGGAGCGCATCCACCTGATGCACCGCGCCGACGATCCGGCCGGCGCCCTGCCCTATGGCGACCAGCGCCGGCTCGAGATCGCCCGCGCCATGTGCACCGATCCGGTCCTGCTCTGCCTCGACGAGCCGGCCGCCGGCCTCAACCCGCGGGAATCATTGCTGCTCAACGACCTGCTGCGGGCGATTCGCGACGACCACGACACCTCGGTGCTGCTGATCGAGCACGACATGTCGGTGGTGATGGAGATCTCCGACCACGTCGTGGTGCTCGATTACGGCACCAAGATCGCCGACGGCACGCCGGCGGAGATCCAGAGCGACCAGAGCGTGATCGCCGCCTATCTCGGGGTCGAGGACGACGAGGTGGAGCAGGTCGAGGCGGAGGTGGGGGTATGAGCGTCGCCGGCATCAACGTCCTGGTCGACGAGACCCGCGCCCGGGAAGCCGGCGCGCGGGCCCCGCTCCTCACCGTCCGTGGGGTGAAGACCTATTACGGCAACATCATCGCGCTCAAGGGGGTCGACCTCGACGTCAACGAGGGCGAGATCGTCACGCTGATCGGCGCCAACGGCGCCGGCAAGTCGACCCTGATGATGACGATCTTCGGCAGCCCCCGGGCGCGCGAGGGCACCATCACCTATGCGGGCCGGGACATCACCAGGATGCCGACCCACGAGATCGCCCGCCTCAACCTGGCGCAGTCGCCGGAAGGGCGGCGGATCTTTCCGCGGATGACCGTCTACGAGAACCTGCAGATGGGGGCGCAGGTCAATGGCGGCGCCCATTTCGAGCAGGACCTGGAGCGGGTCTGCGTGATGTTCCCGCGGCTCAAGGAGCGGCTCTACCAGCGCGGCGGCACGATGTCGGGCGGCGAGCAGCAGATGCTGGCGATCGCCCGCGCCCTGATGAGCCGGCCGCGGCTCCTGATGCTCGACGAGCCGTCGCTGGGTCTCGCCCCGCTCATCGTCAAGCAGATCTTCTCCGCCATCAAGGAGCTCAACGAGCGCGACGGCATGACGGTGTTCCTCGTCGAGCAGAACGCCTACCACGCCCTCAAGCTCGCGCATCGCGGCTACGTCATGGTGACGGGGACGATCACGATGTCGGGCACCGGCAAGCAGCTCCTCGACGACCCGTCGGTGAAGGCCGCCTATCTCGAGGGAGGACGGCACTGATGCAGGGGATCCTCTACGAGGAGAGCACGATCTGGCTCTTCCTGCTCGTCACGGTGGTGATGGGCGGCTGGATGGCCTGGATGATCGGGCGCGGCATCGCGCTCGGCTGGAAGCCGTACTGGCAGGCGATCGTCTCGCTCCTGCTGCTCGGCATCGCCGTGCGCTTCATCCACCACGCCCTGTTCGAGGGCAGCTTCCTGTCGCCGCACTACTACGTCGTCGACACGATCGTGCTGCTCGTCATCGGCTCGGCCGGCTACCGCGCCACCCGCGCGCGGCAGATGACGACCCAGTACCGCTGGCTCTACGAGCGCAGCGGCCCGCTCACCTGGCGGGCGAAGGCTTAACCGCCCGCCCCTGCCCCGCGCCCTCCGGAGCGAGGGCCGCCACCGATCCGGGGTCTTTTCAGCCCCGGTGCACCCATCCGGGGTCCCCATGCCCCGGTCTTCCGGCCCCGGTCTCCCGGCCGAAAGGGCCCGCGAGCCCGACATGTCCCGTCGATCCCAGAGGAGTACAGAGATGAAGCGCACGCTACTGGCCGGCTTCGCCCTCGCGGCCGGCCTTGCCTGGGCCGGATCGGCGCAGGCCCAGATCAAGCTCGGCGTGGCCGGCCCGATCACCGGTGCCAACGCCGCCTTCGGCGCCCAGCTCAAGAACGGCGCCGAGCAGGCCGTGACCGACATCAACAAGGCCGGCGGCATCAACGGCCAGAAGATCGTCCTGGTCATCGGCGACGACGCCTCGGATCCCAAGCAGGGCGTCTCGGTCGCGAACAAGTTCGCCGCCGAGGGCGTGAAGGCCGTGGTCGGCCACTTCAACTCGGGCGTCTCGATCCCGGCCTCCGACGTCTACGCCGAATCCGGCATCGTCGAGATCACCCCGGCCTCGACCAACCCGAAATACACCGACCGCAAGCTGTGGAACACCTTCCGCACCTGCGGCCGCGACGACCAGCAGGGCGCGGTCGCCGGCACCTGGCTGGCGGACAAGTTCAAGGGCAAGAACATCGCCTTCGTGCACGACAAGACGCCCTACGGCCGCGGCCTCGCCGACGAGACCCTGAAGACCTTGAAGTCCAAGGGCGGCAAGGACGTGCTGTTCGAGGGCATCAACCCCGGCGAGAAGGATTATTCGGCGCTCGTCTCGAAGCTGAAGCAGGCCAAGGCCGACGTGGTCTATTACGGCGGCCTGCACACCGAGGCCGGCCTGATCGTGCGCCAGATGCGCGACCAGGGCCTCAACGCCCCGCTGATGAGCGGCGACGGCATCACCGACAAGGAATTCGCCCAGATCGCCGGTCCGGGCGCCGACGGCACGCTGATGACCTTCTCGCCGGATGCCCGCAAGAACCCCAACGCCAAGGACGTGGTCGCGGCCTTCAAGGCCCGCAACATCGATCCGGAGGCCTACACCCTGTACTCTTACGCCGCCGTGCAGATCCTGAAGGCCGCGATGGAGGCCACCAAGTCGACCGACGGCAAGAAGGTCGCGGCCTACATGGCCGAGGGCAAGCCGTTCAAGACCGTGATCGGCGACATCTCCTACGACAAGAAGGGTGACATCACCCGTCCCGACTACGTGATGTACATGTGGAAGAAGGGCGGCGACGGCCGGATCGACTATACCGGCAACGAGCTGACCCAGTAACGATCACGAGCCTTCGGGCCGGCCCGGCGTTCCCCGAGCGCCGGGCCTTTTTCCGTTGACGAAGCCGTGCGTGCGTCACACGCGCGGCTTGCGCGTCCCTTCGCCTCACCTTACATGCACAGCGAGCGTTACAAGGCCATCAGCGCGCCCGGCATCTCGGCCGAGCACCCGTACGGCCGGCCGCGTCGCGATCGAATTCCGAAGATGTGCTCCCGGCGGCGCCGACCGCGACGGCGACCCGGGTGGAGAGTGTGAATGGCGAAAGAAGAGTTGATGCAGTTCGACGGTCTCGTGCTCGAGATCCTGCCGGACGCACGGTACCGCGTGCAGCTCGACCAGGGCCACGAGATCGTGGCCTACACGGCCGGCAAGATGAAGAAGAACCGCATCAAGACTCTGGCCGGCGACCGGGTCACCGTCGAGATGTCGCCCTACGACCTGGAGAAGGGCCGTCTGGTGTTCCGTCACAAGGACGAGCGCTCCTCGGGCCCGCGCCCGCCGTTCCGCGGCGGCAGCCAGTTCCGCCGGCGCTGATCCGTCCTCCACAAGACCTGTGTCTGCGCGGGGCTGGGGTGAGAACCCTGGCCTTTTGCGCGTCTTAAAGAGGCTCTGCCATGACCCGTCCCCTGGTGATCGCCCCCTCGATCCTGTCGGCCGATTTCGCCCGGCTCGGCGAGGAAGTCCGCGATGTCGTCGCGGCCGGGGCCGACTGGGTCCATATCGACGTGATGGACGGCCACTTCGTGCCGAACCTCACCTTCGGCCCCGTCGTGGTGAAGGCGCTGCGCCCGCACACGAGCGCCGTGTTCGACGTCCACCTGATGATCGCGCCGGCCGATCCCTACCTTGCGGCCTTCGCGGAAGCCGGCGCCGACATCATCACGGTCCATGCCGAGGCCGGCCCGCACCTGCACCGCTCGCTCCAGACCATCCGGGCGCTCGGGAAGAAGGCGGGCGTGGCGATCAATCCGGGCTCGCCGGCGAGCCTGGTCGAGCCGGTGCTCGACATGGTCGACCTCGTCCTGTGCATGACCGTCAATCCGGGCTTCGGCGGCCAGAGCTTCATCGGGTCGGTCTGCGAGACGGTGTCGCGGGTGCGCGCCATGACCGCGGGCCGCGACATCGATATCGAGGTCGATGGCGGCGTGACGCCGGAGACGGCGCCGGCGGTGGTGCGGGCGGGGGCGAACGCCCTCGTCGCAGGCTCGGCCACCTTCAAGGGCGGGCGCGAGGCCTATGCCGATAATATCGCGGCGATCCGTCGGGTGGCGGAGGGCGCTGCGGGGCAGTGGGTGTGACGAGGTCCCACCTGTTCGCACGCCGGAGCTTGTCTGATCTCCATGTCATCCCGGGGCTCGCCGAAGGCGAGAACCCGGGATCCATAACCGCTGACGTCGGAGACAGTAGCAGCTAACGTTCCGCCTCGTCCTGGACCGTCAGCGGTTATGGAATCCGGGTTCCGCTGCGCGGCCCCGGGATGACGTAGCGAGTTGGAATTCGCGTCGAGTCAGCGCCCAACGGCGTGCCGGACAGGCCGGGAGCGATACTCGCGGGGATGGCGCGGCGGTGCCGCCTCGGCGGCGATCCGCGCCGCCCGCCGGTCGAGCCGGGCGGCCGACCGGCGCAGGCCGACCACGCCGAGCGCCGCCGCGCCTCCGACGAGGCAGGGCACCAGAACCAGGGCGTAGGTCGTCAAGCTCATCATCGCAGGTTGGTCAACGTCAGCCTCGCACCGAAGTGTAGACCAACGCCGAGCACGAACCAAACGGCCATCAGCGCGAGGGCGGGCGCAGTGACGCGGCCCGTCGTCGCCATGGCGGCGGTGAGCGGGGCGACGATGCCCGTGATGGTGAAACCGGCCGCCCCGATATTCATCAGGTTCGCGGTCAGCTTCACCTGCTCGTTGTGGACGAGGATGTCGCGGGCGAGCCGCAAACGCTCCTCGTCGTCTTCGTCCTCACCCGCTCCCTCGGGTTGCAGCCCGCCCGCCATGCGCGATCCGAGCCCGGGTCACGGGCGATTGGCTTTGGGATAGCCCCGCGGCGCCATCGCGCCGGTACCGCCGCGATGGCCGACCCACCTCGCCAGTTCCTCGCCGGCTTCCGAGCGGGTCCGCCCGGCGCTGTCGGGCCAAGTCAGGCCGTCGGCGAGGCGGAAGATCACCACGGAATCGAGCGTGCCGTCGCGGTACTTCTGCAGCCGCACGCCCTTGCCGCGGACCATCTCGGGGATCTCGGCGAGCGGGAAGACCGTCAGCAGGCGGTTGGTGCCGCAGACCGCGACGTGGTCGCCCTCCCCCACTTCGAGGACGAGGCTGGCGGTGGCCGGCTCGTCGAGGCCGATCACCTGCTTGCCCTTGCGGGTATTGGCGACGAGCCCGTCGGCGGGGGTGACGAAGCCGCGCCCGTCGGTGGTGCAGAGCAGGAGCTTCACCCCCGGCTTGTGCGCCCAGACGGTGACGATCTCAGAACCCTCATCCATGTCGACCATCAGGCGGATCGGATCGCCGAAGCCGCGCCCGCCGGGGAGCTTGGCCGCCTCCAGGGTGAAAACCTTGCCGTTCGAGGCCAGCACCAGGATCTTCGCGGTCGTCTCGGTCGGGAGGCTGACCTTGAGGGTGTCGTCGCCCTTGAACTGGACGCCCGAGAGGTCGGCGACGTGGCCCTTGAGCGCGCGGATCCAGCCCTTCTGCGACACGATCACGGTGATCGGCTCGCGCTCGACCATCGCCTCCGAGAAGTCGATGCCGGAGGTGTCGGGCGGGTTCTCCAGGGTGGTGCGGCGGCGGCCGAGGGGGGTCTCGGGACCGTAGGTCTTGCGCACGGCCCGGATCTGGGTCGCGATCGACTTCCACTGCTTCTCGTCGGAGCCCATCAGCCCGTCGAGGTCCGCCTTCTCCTTGGTCAGCGCGTCGTGCTCGCGCTTCAGCTCCATCTCCTCCAGCTTGCGCAAGGAGCGCAGCCGGGTGTCGAGGATGGCGTTGGCCTGCAACTCGGTGAGCTCGAAGACCCGCATCAGCTCGGCCTTCGGCTCGTCCTCCTCGCGGATGATCTGGATCACCCGGTCGAGGTCGAGATAGACGATGAGCAGGCCGCCGAGGATCTCGAGGCGGCGCTCGATCTGCGCGAGGCGGTGGCGCGAGCGGCGCTGCAACACGACCCGGCGATGGTCGAGCCACTCGCGGAGCGCCTCGGCCAAGCCGATCACCCGGGGCACCGTGCCGCCGACCAGCACGTTCATGTTCAGCGAGATGCGGCTCTCCAGCTCGGTGAGCCGGAACAGCGATTCCATCAGCACCACGGGATCGACGGTGCGCGAGCGCGGCTCCAGCACCACCCGCACGTCCTCGGCCGATTCGTCGCGCACGTCGGCGAGCAGCGGCAGCTTCTTCTCCTGCAGAAGCTCGGCCATCTTCTCGATCAGCCGGGCCTTCGGCACGCTGTAGGGAATCTCGGTGACGACGACGGCCCAGGTGCCGCGGCCGAGATCCTCCTTCTGCCAGCGCGCCCGCACCCGGAAACCGCCGCGCCCGGTGCGGTAGGCCTCGGCGATCGAGGCCGCGGAATCGATGACGATGCCGCCGGTCGGGAAGTCCGGTCCCTTGACGAAGGTGGTCAGCTGCTCGGAGGTCGCAGCCGGGTGGGTGATGAGGTAGAGCGCGGCCTCGCACAGCTCCGCCGCGTTGTGCGGCGGGATCGAGGTCGCCATGCCGACGGCGATGCCCTGCGAACCGTTAGCGAGCAGGTTCGGGAAGGCCGCCGGCAGGACGACCGGCTCCTCTTCCTGCCCGTCGTAGTTCGGACGGAAATCGACCGCGTCCTCGTCCATCCCCTCGAGAAGGAGACGGGCGACCTCGGTCATCCGGCACTCGGTGTACCGCTGGGCCGCCGGATTGTCGCCGTCGATATTGCCGAAATTGCCCTGGCCGTCGACGAGCGGGTAGCGCTGGGCGAAGTCCTGCGCGAGCCGCACGAGCGCATCGTAGACCGCGACGTCGCCGTGCGGGTGATACTTGCCGATCACGTCTCCGACGACGCGGGCGCACTTCTTGTAGGCGCTGCCGGGATCGAGGCGCAGCAGCCGCATCGCGTGCAGGATGCGGCGATGCACGGGCTTGAGGCCGTCGCGGGCATCGGGCAGCGCCCGGTGCATGATCGTCGAGAGCGCGTAGGCGAGGTAGCGCTCCTCAAGCGCCGCCTTCAGGTCGACGTTCTCGATCCCGTCGCGGTCGGAGGGTGGCTCGAAGGGCTTTCCCATGGGCGGACGTCAACTCACGGTTTCGGCGGTCTCAAGATGAGAACATAACACGAACATGCATCGATTGCCAGGAGGGCGAGACAACTCCTCCGTGCGTTCGATCGGTGCCTTCGCGTGCGCGAAGGCGCCCGGCGCATCGGCGCCGGCGCCCGTTCGGGCTTGCCTCCGCTCCGGCGAACGCTCTGCATTCGCCGGAGCGGGGGAATCACGTGGCCCCGGCGGTGCCGAGCGCGACGAAGCGCACCCGCTCCTCCGGCTCGGCGAGGTCGCGCGGGCCCCAGATGTGCTGGTCGAGGAAATAACCCGTTAAGGTAAACCCTTGCTTGATCTCCCGCTCCGTCGGCACGTTGAGGCCGCGCCGGTCGGGGCGGTCGACCAGGAAGTCGGGGAGCGCGAGCAGCCGGTCGCGCCAGGGCTCGCCGGCGGCCGCGCTCACCGCCCGCCCGCTCTTCGGCGAGACGTAGGCGAGGTACTCGTTGGTGCCGGTGGCGGCGCAGGCCGAGAGGTCGAGGCCGAAGCCGAGCTCGGCGAGCATCGCGAGCTCGAAGCGCACCATCAGGGCGGGGGCGATCGCGGGCTCGTGCAGGTGCTCGATCAGCACGGCTGCGGCCGCGTACAGGGCGGGATGCGGATCGCGCTCGGGCAGGAGCCGCAGCAGGCTTGCGGCGTAGCCGATGCCGTAGAGCGCGAGGCGCGAGCCGATCAGCCGGGCGCTGGCGCTCGCGATCGGCTCGACCGCGTAGGAGCCCAACCCCTCGTCGAGCCGCGCCCGCCACACCGCCCGCACCAGGTTGCCGGGCTGGAGCACCGGCTGCATCCGCCGCGAGCGCCCGCCATGGACGAGGCCGAGATGCCGGCCGTGCTCGGCCGTCATCAGTTCGAGGACGACGCCGGTCTCGCCGTGCCGCCGCGCCCCGAGTACCAGCCCGTCATCCGTCCATTGCATGGGACGGTCAATAGCCGCTTGGGGGGCGGAACTGAACCAGAATCTTGCATCCAAAACTATTTGTTTCGGCTCGGCCAAGCAGACCAAATTGGGGTGTTTTCCATATATTATCGGCAAAAAATAAAAATAATCGCTATAATCATAAATTTAAAATCAAGGAGACGCTGGGTTTTGCGGACCAAATCGATCATTGCTATCAAACTGCCCTAGAAGACGCTTATTAATAACATCAAGAGCCTCTTTTGGAATGCTCTGAGCATAAGCAAATTTTCCGCGCTCTCCCTTCCAAACACCATAATAACTTAGCGCAATTACCTTTCCTGTTGCGAGATCTACGAGTGGACCACCCGCCGAGCCGCCCGAAGTACTGATGTCGGTCGTAATGAGAGGCGCCTCTTCCAGAGCACCTTCGAACTCCCCGCTGGGTCCTTTTTGGCCGACAGCAAGGATTCGGCCAGGCATAAGGCGTTTGCGGCCGCCAACCCCTCCGAGCAGTCGGTTCATAAATTCGATTGGCAAGCGAAGGTCCGGGTATGGAAACCCCATTACGTAGACATAACGACCTGTGAGCTCATTCGCCGTCGGCAGGGGCTGCCAGAACGAAACAGGTGGAGCGAGAACAGGATCATGATTGCTAATCTCGGCAATAATTATTTTCCTTAAGCCAATTTCGCCAGTATAGACAGTTTTGCCGACCTTCATGCATTGATCTGTATTGCCATCTCCAGGGCAAAACATCAAATCGCCTCTTTCTATAGATGTCTCGCCGCCGGCATAATCGATTACATATGCAGCGGTCATCACAAGTCCTGGAGCAACGATGAAACCCGTCCCAGAGCGACTATCCTTGTTTCCACGGAAAACGCCTGTAGAGGCTGAGACGGCCATGCTATCGGTCTCATGACGACGGAGCAGTCCCGCCCAGTTGTCAGGAGGCTCTGTGACCTTTCCGCCTTCGATGATCAGTGCAGGTCGAGCGAGCGCCAGCGCGGCCATCCGCTTCTCGTCCGGCGGGAGATTGCGTAAATCCTTACTGAGCATCGCATATTGAACTCGATCTTCCTGAACGTCAACGAGTTCACCGTTTGTGCGAGCGTCCTCCGGCAGTAGCTCAAGGAGATCAGCCCTGAGGCGGTAGAGTTCGGGGTATATGGATCCGGCACCATAGTGATTCTTCAACTGCATTGCGCGTCTTCGTACAAGCGCAGTCTGTTCTTTGTCCAGTCCTGATACGGTTGATGATTTATCGCGCAATGCAAACAGATCATTCAGTGCAGTAGAAAAATCGCAGAACTGCTGACGCGGAATAGCTGCAAACTTGCTATCGACACCGACTGCGCGTGCCCACGACAGCAAGCATGCAATATAAGCGGCAGATTCTTGCAGGCTTGGTTGACTAGGGATGAGAAACTGACTGAGGGGTAGGCGCTCGCCTGTCGGGGTTGGTGCGTTAGGCCAATCGATGGCAGCAAGCACCGAACCGCTACGAATTGTTACGTGACCGCTAATTTCGTTGGGCGCCAGAAATGCGCGTCGTATAGTCGTCAAAATTTGACGAATATTGACGTTCTGTATCGTGATCTCAATTCCCTCTAAAGCTTCCGGCGGCAAAGAGAGCGGCAGGCTTCCTGGCAAGGCGTAAGTCTGATCCGAAGATGCAGCCGTGACGTTTCGTGTCTGATATTCGCTCATCTGCCGGACGAGCATGGCCTGCGCACTGACAATTCGCTTGGAGAACGCAATACTGGCGTCTTCATCCTTGCCGGTGTCAGACATTACCTCGAATCGGCCAATATAAATTTGCGGATCCAGCCATACTTTCCACAGTTCGCGGGAAAGCATCGCGATCAGTCCAACAAGGATAGCTGTGTATATTAACTTTGCGATAAGCGCGCCCACGAAAGCCCTCATTTCTTAAATGCGAGTCATATGAAATTCCAAATAAATCTTCGGACTCTTATATCACGAGTCTCCCGAAATTTGCGCGAATTCAGCCTTCTCTTTGGAAGCAACGAGTTATGAATCATATGGCATCCTAGCTTGTTTGTCGCAAAAGGTAAACCTTATGAATCACCAATCGACCGGTAGGAGCCGAAGTCGAAATGCCTGCCTTCAGGTGAAGAGTCCCAATGGTCAATTTCCTGAGGCACTGCGAACCGTCGAGCCGATAGGTTTTAAGGTCAACGCTCGCACGACTGCTTCAAGCCGGCGGCAATAGCACCGAGAACCACATCCGGGTCCCACGCCCCGGCTCGCTCGTGACGCCGATCTGCCCGCCCATCAGCTCGACGAGGTGGCGGCAGATGACGAGGCCGAGCCCGCTGCCGCCGAAGCGGCGGCGGATCGATTCGTCGCCCTGGCCGAAGGGCACGAACAGCCGCTCCTGCTGCGCCGCCGACATGCCGATGCCGGTGTCGCTCACCGTGAAGAGCAGCCGCCCTTCCCCGCCCCGCGCGGTGTCTGGGCTCACCGCCAGGACCACCCGGCCTGCCGGCGTGAACTTGACCGCGTTGGTGAGGAGGTTGAGCAGGACCTGCCGCAGGCGCCCGACATCGCCGAGCACCAGGGTCGGGGTGGCGGGGTCGCGCAGCACCTCCACCGCCACGCCCTTGCGCGAGGCCGCGCCCCGGGCGACGGCGGCGGTGCCCTCCAGCAGGTCGGCGAGGAGGAAGGATTCCGGGTCGAGGGCGACCTGGCCGGCCTCGATCTGCGCCACGTCGAGCACGTCGTCGACGACCCGGATCAGGATCTCGCCGGCCTCCTGGACGGCGGCGAGGTGGCGCAGAGTCTCGGGCTCGCGCGAGCGGCTGAGCATGTGCTCGGTATAGCCGAGGACCGCGTTGAGCGGGTTGCGGATCTCGTGGCTCATCATCGCCAGGAAATCCGACTTGGCGCGGTTGGCCTGCTCGGCCCCTTCCTTGGCGTTGGACAGGGCCTGCTCGGCGCGCTTGCGCGCGGTGATGTCGAGGGTCAGGCCGACGATGCGGCCGCTCAGGCCGTGGGCGTCGTCGAGGACGCGGCCGAGGCTCTGGATCCAGCGGGTGCCGCCGTGCTCGGCCGTCACCCGCACGTCGACGGAGAACGGGGTGCGGGTGGTGACCGCCTTGGTGACCGCGTCCCACAGCATGGCGCGGTCGTCGGCATGGACCAGCCCGGTCCAGGCCGAGGAGGTGATGATGCAGGCCTGCGCCGAGAGGCCGTGCAGGCGCGCGCCCTCCGCCGAGAGCGAGAGCGCGCCGGTGCGCATGTTCCAGTCCCACAGGCCGACGCCGGCCGCCTTGTGGGTGAGGAGCAGCAGGTTGGTGGTGGCTTCCAGCGCCTGGTTGTCGGCCACGACGTCGTCGACGTCGGCGGCGGTCATCATCCAGCCGGTGATGCCGGCGCCCTCGCGGATCGGCACCACGTCGGTCTGGTGCCAGTGCCAGCGACCGCTGGTGTCGCGCAGGCGGATCGTCAGGTCGTAGGGCTGGCCGGAGCGGATGGCGGAGCTGCGCGCCGCCGCAGCGCGGTTGCGGTCCTTCGGGTGGATCACGCTGTCCCAGCCGTCGGGCTCGCCGAGGCTGGAGCCGATCTCCCGCGCCGCCCGGTTGGCGAAGCGGACCGCCCCGTCGCGGTCGAGCATCCATATCTTCTGCGGCAACGCGTCGAGGATCAGGCGCGACGGCAGCCCGCTCATCCCCGGTTCGCTCTCCGGAAGCGCACGGCCGAGGGCACCGCCCGGTCTGTCGACCGGGATGCCCGCGATCGGGTGCGCGGTCCGCGCCGTCATCAGCTCTCCTACGCCATCCGCGCCGAGCGTGAGGTGGCCGGCACCCGCGTGACGCCCGGGCGCGACCACCGTCGCGCCGCGGGCGCCGCCCGCGCCCAGCCGAATCGGGTAAATCCCGAATCCTGCTTCTGCTAACCCAAGGACGCGATTTGTCCAAGAGCCTGACGCCGACTCCAAAAGCTTTCCCGGGCAAAATCGCCATCGGGCCATGATCTGCCAGAGCAGCATCGAAATCATTTCGGCACTTGCCGCCACGGAACATCGAATAGGGTGGCGCTCCGAATGGAGCCGCGGCTGCACAGTCCTGGGTGGTAAGGGTGCGGACGAAGGCACCCTTAAGGCAAGTAGATGTTAACCATCGTCGTCCGGCTGGCGTCGCGGAACCGCGTCATCGCGGGCGGGCGGCAAGATCAGGGCAGGCCGCCTCCTCCAGACGCGCGGCGATGCGATCCCGCGCCGCACCATCGAGGCCGAGATGGACTCCGTCCGGCGATCGGCCCGTGCCGGCCGCGTCGCGCAGGTCCGCGAAGGCATCGACGAAGCGGCAGCCGGCCCGGGCGCATTCCTCCGACAGGATCGCCGAGTAGGCCGGCGCGGCGGCGACGTCGTAGAACTTCGTCACCCCGGGCCGCGCGGCGTCGAAGGGCGGCACCGCGGTGGCGACGACGCGCCGGGCGCGGGGCACGAGCTCGGCGAACAGCGCCCTCGCCTCCTCGCGGAACTGCCCGGCCGCGGCGTCACGGCCGGAGCGCTGGCGCTGGGTGAGGTCGTTGGTGCCGATGGTCACCACGACCACCTCCGGCGGCCGGGGCAGCGCGATCCAGTCCGCGACCGCCCGCAGGCCGGAGATCCGCGTGCCGGCGATGGCGGCGTTGACGGCCGGATGCCCGCACAGGGTCGGCAGGTGGAGGCGCTCCATCTGCGAATCGCCGAGGAGCAGCCCGTAGGGCCCGTCGATCTGCTTGAGTTCGCTCGAGACCGCGAAGGCCCGGGCCTCGCGAAAGGCCGCCACGCCCTGCCCGCCGCCGGCGCGGTGCCGGGTCACCAGGAGCGCGCCGGTTCCCAATGCCAGCGCGGCCGCGATCAGGCCGATCGCCATCTTCGTTCTCGTCTGCACCCGTCCTCGCGTCCGATCCCGACGCCCCCGCGCGCCGTACAAGCGCCCGCGCCCGCCGCGAGTCAATCGCCGGCCGCCCCGACGTCTCGCGGGATTTCGCGAGGTTATCCACAGGACGCCTGTTTTCCACCGACATCTTCACGCCTGATTCGGTGGTTCTGATCATGGTTGAGGGCAGGTCATCGGAGAGCCCGTGCCATGATGCCAGTGGAGATCGACCCGTCGGAGGTGCGCCAGCCGCGCCCGGACCCGCACGAGAGCGTTCGCGCGCGCCTCGGCCGTCCGGCGATGCTGGCCGCCCTGGCCGTGGTCGGGATCGGCGGCTGCGCCGGCCTCGCCGCGGCGGCCTATCCGACGATCAGCGACCTGCTGCGGCCGCGCCCCCCGGAGGTCCATTTCGGCCGCGTCGCCGAGATGCCGGAGATCAAGGACGGTGTCCCGGCCCTGCGGACGACGCCAGTGCGCCAGGTTCCCATCGTTCAAGCGCCCGCCGCCCCGGCGGCGGGCGTTCTAGCATCGGCAGCACCCGCCGCCCTGCTCGATCCGGTTTCGACCGTGGCGACGGCGCCGCCGCAGAGCGCTCCGGTGGCGGGTTCGCTCGCACAGACCTCGCCGGTGCGGGGCTCCTGGTCCCCGGCCTCCGACGTGGCCGCGACCGGCACCGCCGCGTTCCAGCCTGTACCCGCCACCCCGAAGGCGCCGCAAACGCCCCGGCCGGCCCCCGTCCGCGAGGCCAAGGCGAACGTCGAGGCCGCGATCCCCCGCGCCGTCCCGGCGCCGCGCGAACCCGCGCCGCTGCCGCCGGCCCGGGCGGTGCAGGCCAAGGTCGAACCCAAACCCGTCGCCCCGCCGCGCGCGGCGACGGCCGAGCCAAAGGCGACGCCGAGGCCCGCGCCGGCCCGGGAGGCCAAAGCCGAGCAGGTTAAGGCCGAGCCGGCCAAGCCCGCCCCGGCGAAGCACACGACCGAGAAGCCGGTCGCCCGGCGGGAGAAGCCCGACGCGCACCAGCGCAGCGCCGCCGCCCAGCCGGCCGCGGCGCCGGCCGCAGAAGAGCCGACCCGCTTCCTCGGCGTCCCGATGCCCGATTTCGCCCCGGCCGGCCGCGCCATCAAGGAGACGGTCGACGCGGTGATCTCCCTGCCCAGCCGGCTGTGACGACCGGCCGGCGCGGGCCGGCCGTCAGCCGGCGCGGGCCGGCCCTCAGCCGGCCCTGCCCGCCCCGTCCAGCACTTCAAGCACCAGCGCGTCGCGGTGCGGGCGGCCGTACTCGTCGGTCGCCTCGACGGTGAGGCGGTGGGTGCCGGGCTTCAGGTCCCGCGGCAGGCGCGCGACCCAGAGATGCGAGCACGGCTCGGCCTTCACCCAGGATTTCTTCGTCGCGGCGTTGCGGGCGTAGAGCGCGGCGACGAACGGGTCGGGCCGGCGCGTCCGGGTCATCGCCACGGGCGGCCCGTCGCCGACCCGGAACGACACCCGGCTGCGCGGCCCGCCGTCGAACAGGTTGACCACCACGGTGGTGCCCCCCGCGCTCTCGGCCGGGATGGTGGCGCCGAGCAGCTCGTAGAGCCGCGTGTCGGGCAGGCGGGCGAGGTCGTCGGCGTGGAACTGGCTCTCCAGCACGATCCGCATCTGGCGCCCCGCATCGTCGCTCGCCGGGACGTAGCGGGTGTTGATGGACCGCCCGCCGGTGACGCTGAGCAGGTGGAATCCGTGCGGCGTGCCGTCCCGGCTGTCGGCGGTGGCGATGCCGCGCCGGTCCGGCGGGCCGCTCCACCACGAGCCCGAGACGGCGGTGAGCACGTGGTGGTGGTGGGCGTCCTCGCCGGTCGCCCCTGGTCGTCCATCGGGTCCGAGATAATGGTGCTCGGTGGTGTGGGTGTGGCCCGAGACGCTGAGGGACGGGCGCCCGGCGAGGAGCCGCAGCAGCTGCGCCCGGTCGGCGGTGCTGATGCCGGGATCGTCCGGCCCGAGGTCGCTGGCGAGCGGGATGTGCATCGCGACCACGACCGGGCGGTCGGTGGGCGTCAGATTGAGCAGGTTCTCCACGAAGGCGAGCTGGCGCTCGCCGATCCGGCCCTCGTAGCGCCCGCCCCGGGTTCCCGTGGCGGTGTGGGCGCCGAGGTAATGCACGTTGTCGAGCATCAGGAAGAGAACGCCGCCGTATTCCAGCGCGTAATACGGCGCCCCGAAGCTGCGCTTGAAGGTCTCGCGGGAATGGCGGGCGTCCGGCGCCTCGAAGTTGAGGTCGTGGTTGCCGCCGAGATGGAACCACGGCAGGCCCATCTGGGCAATGAGGCGGTTCTGGCGCGGATAGAGCGAGAGATCGTCGAACAGCACGTCGCCGGTGGTCATGCCGAAGGCGATCCGGTTCGAGGCGTCCCGCATCCCGAGCACCCGGGCGATGGCGGTCTCGCGCACGAAGGTCAGCTCGGCGTGGCTCTCGGGCTGCGGATCGGTGAACAGCACCACGTCGAAGTCGCCGGCTTCCGGGCGTCGCACCAGGCCGAAATCGACGGAGGCCGGCAGCGGCCCGGTCGGCGCGATGCCGGGATAGCGCAAGGCGAGGTCCGGCGGCGTGCCGGCCGGTTGGTGAATGTACGAGAACAGCGGCAGGCCGTCGGGCCCCGTAGGCAGGCTGAAGCCCGTCGGCTTGATCACGAAGATCACCGCCTCGTCGCCGACCGGCAGGGTGTAGCGCCCGTCCGCGCCGGTGCGGACCACCTCGCGACCGTTCGAGACCAGCACGTCGGGCAGGCCCGGATCGTCGGGCCCGCGTCGCCCCCGGCCGCCCCGGTCCTCGTACACGACGCCGGTGACCTGTCCGGCTCCCTGACTCGTTCCCGGCGCGCCCTGCGCCCGCGCCGCGAGGGGGGCGAGCGCCAGGGCCGTGGCGCCGGCCAGGGTGGTGCGGCGGGTCAGGGTGTGGTGGTCCGTCATCGCGGTCTCGTCCTCCCTGCAGCCTCGCCGGGACGGACCGGGGCTGCGCGCTGGTTCGCCCCGAGGCAACCACGGCTCCTTGACGGTTCGGTGACGGGTCCGCGGAAGCCGCCTACGCGTCTTCCCGCAGCGCCTCGGCCACCCGGGCCTCCAGGATGTCCGGCCGGCGCAGGATCAGCGCGCCGCGGGTGCGGTCGACGAGGCCTTCCTGGGCCATGACGGTGAATTCCCGCGTCACCTGCTCGCGGCGGCAGCCGATGCGGGCGGCGAGCACGTGGTGATAGGGCGGCGGGCTCACCGCGCGCTCGCCGTCGGTGCCCGGCCGGGGCGCGGAGAGGCGCAGGAGCTCGGCGTAGAGGCGGTGGCGCAGGTCGAGGACCGCGTGCTCCATCAGCCGGGCGTTGAGCATCCGCACCCGTTTGGCGAGCAGCCGCAGCAGCTTGTCGGCGATCGGGGGCGCCGCGAAGACGATCTCGCGGAACACGGCGGCCGGCACCACGCAGAGCTCGCCCCGGGTGAGCGCCGTGACGTTGGCCGAGCGGCTGACCCCGTCGATGGCGGCGAGCTCGCCGAAGAACTCGCCGGCCCGCATCTCGCCCAGGATCACCTCCTTGCCCGACTGCGTCCGATTGAGGATCCGCACCTCGCCGGAGGCCAGCAGGTAGACGTCCGTCGAGGCGTCGTCGAAATCGACGAGGATCTCGTTGGCGTCGAACCGCCGCCAGATGCAGCGCGATTCGTACGAGATCAGGTCGATGCCCGCGTCCTTGAAGAAGGGAAACGTTGCGAGCCGACCCATCTGCTGCCCTCGACCCCGCGGATGCGGTACTGCCCTTCCGTGTTCTTAGCCCGGCGCGGCCGCGCTCGCCAGGGTGCGGCCGGGCTTGCGCCCGGCCATGTGTCGATCGGCCCGTGATTTTCTCGGGTTCTACGCCTTCACGATCGTCGCACCTGTCAGTCCATGCCGCGCCATGACGTTGCGGGTGTCGACGATCAGCCGGGCTTCCCGCGCCACAAGCTCGTAGTCGACGCCGTCATGGTCGGTGGCGACCAGCACCGCGTCGACCCCGCGCAGGGTCTCAGGCGTCAGGGATTCGGAGCGCCGCCCGGCGAGTTCCGGATGCTCGCGGGTCGCCGGCAGGACCGGCACCAGGGGATCGTGGTAGAGTGCCGCCGCGCCCCGCGCCTCGATCAGCCGGATCAGCTTCAGGGCCGGACTCTCGCGGGTATCCTCGACGTTGCGCTTGTAGGCGAGCCCGAGCACCAGCACCCGGGCGCCCGAGAAGGCGCGGCCGGTCCGGTCGACGGCCGCCGCCAGGCGCTCGACGACGTGGTAGGGCATCCGCGTGTTGACCTCGCCGGCCAGCTCAACGAACCGGGCCGGCACGTCGAATTCCCGCGCCTTCCAGGCGAGGTAGAACGGGTCGATCGGGATGCAGTGCCCCCCCAGGCCCGGCCCGGGCTGGAACGGCATGAAGCCGAAGGGCTTGGTGGCCGCCGCCTGGACCACCTCCCAGACGTCGATGCCCATCGCGTCGTAGACGAGCTTCAACTCGTTCACGAGGGCGATGTTGACCGACCGAAAGATGTTCTCGGTGAGCTTCACCGCCTCGGCGGCGGCGGCAGAGGAGACCGGCACCGTGCGCACCACCAGCGCCCCGTAGAGCGCCTCCGCCAGGCCGCGCGCGGCGGCGTCGTCCGCCCCCACCACCTTGGGGATGCGGGCGGTGTCGAACTCGCCGTTGCCCGGGTCCTCGCGCTCCGGCGAGTAGGCGAGGAAGAAGTCCTCTCCCGAGCGCAGGCCGCCGGCCTCCAGGATCGGCCGCATCACCTCGGCGGTGGTGCCCGGATAGGTGGTCGATTCGAGCACCACGAGCTGGCCTTGCCGGAGCGTCGCGGCGACCGCCCGGGCGGTGGCCTCGACGTAGGACAGGTCGGGCTCGCGGTGGCGGGTGAGCGGCGTCGGCACGCAGATCAGCACCGCGTCGGGCTCGGCGAGCCGCGCCATGTCGCCGGTGGCCGCGAAGGTGCCGGCCGCGAGCGCGTCGCCCAAGGCCTCGCCCGGGATGTGGTGGAACGCCCCCTCGCCCCGGTTCAGCGCCGCGACCCGGTCGGGATCGACGTCGAAGCCGAGCACGGAGAAGCCGGCGCGGAGCGCCGCGAGCGCCAGCGGCAGCCCGACATAGCCGAGGCCGACGATGCCGATCAGCGCCATGCGCTCGTGAAGGAGCGTCCGCGTCCGCGCCTCGTTCGCGTTCATGTCCCGCCGCTCCCGCGCTCCTCGAGTGTGGTCCCTTGAGCGTGGCCGCGGGCGGCTGTCAAATCGGGTCGGTGGACGGCTAAGCAGGTTTCGCAAAAGTGGCCGCCGGTTTTGCGATAAAAACCTGCGACAAAACAAGAATCTAAGCGGACGAAGCGTTGGCTTGCCAACGCTTCGTCCGCTTAGGGCCCGCCGCCTGCCTCGGCGCGCAAGCGTTTGGCGAGCGGCACCCGCGAGGTCGCGTCGAAGGCGCCCGTCAGCTTGCGCAGCAGCGCCAGGAAGACCGGCCGCTCCGCCGGATCGAGGGGCGCGAGGAGCTGCGCCACCGCCCGCTCGGCCGGCACCGCGAGCCGGTCGAGGAGGTCGCCGCCCTCCCGCGTCAGTTCGAGGCTGCGGCGGCGCTTGTCGGCGGGGTCGACCACGCGGGCGACGAGGCCCCCCTCCTCCAGGGTCTTGACGACCATGCCGGTGGTCGAGCGGTCGAGGCCGAGCAGCCGCGCCACCGTGATCTGGTCGATGCCCGGGCGGTGCCGGAGCATGAACAGGATGCCGTACTGGGTCGTGGTGATCCCGAGGTCGTCGGTCTCGGCCAGGAACACCGACACGGCGATCTGGTGCGCGCGCCGGATCATGAAGCCGGGCCGCTCGTAGAGGTCGTCCAGAGGGTCGCCGGTCATCGGATCCAGGAATGAGGGAGCGCGCCGCCTGATAGGCCAGGCGCCGGGGCCGGACAAGCCGCCGGTCGACAAATCATCAGACGTCTGACTATTATGAGCGATCGATGCCGGGACCCAGCCCGGTACAGGCCCGGCCCGGGCGCGAGACGACGCGGGTCCTGAGGCCGATCCGATGGAGATCCTGGCGCGGGCGGTCGGCGGGACGGCGCCGTAGGGCTCGTCCCGACGGCCTTCCGATCGCGGGGGCAGTGCTCGGCGGGATGCCGGAGCGCGGCCGGGCGGGATCAGCGCGCCGGCGCCGGCCGCCCGACGGGGCCCCGTCCGCCCGAGGCCGTCCGGTTCTGCCACAAGTTGAGCGGCACGATCAGGATGACCGTGGCGAGCACCCACCAGGCCGGGCGCACGTCGTAGGAGAAGTCGAGATTGGCCGCCAGCACCGCGCTTGCCGGCACCCCGGTGGCGAGCGCGTACCAGGCCGTCTCGAGCCCCACTGTCGCGAGGCCGGCCGCGAGGCTGAGGCCGAGGAGCGGCAGCGGCGTGCTCGGCACCTTGAGATGGTGCATCAGCCGCCAGCCCATCAGGGCGAGGAACAGGCCGCTCCAGTAGACCGGGCTCGAAACGTCGATCTTCGATTGCAGGAAGAAGTGCAGCAAAGCCAAGGCGGTGAGCGGGTAGACCAGCCGGTGCAGCCGCGGCCAGGTCTTGCCGAGGCGGCGGATCATGCCGTCGGTCGAGGTGACGCCGAGCACCGTCAGGCCGAGCAGGCCGGCGAACCCGATGGTGAGATAGATGCGGAACACGATCTCGCTCGCCACCCGGGCGAGGTCGAACTTCTGGTCGGCGACGTACAGGGTGAAATGGACCAGCGCGTAGGCGAGCGCGGTGAGCCCGAGCATCCGCCGCACCAGGATCAGCTTCGGCGCGTTGGCGATGCGCCGCATCGGCGTGACGGCGAGGGACAGGATCAGGAACCGCACCGACCAGTCACCCATGGCGTGCAGGTAGGCGGTGAGGGGCTTAGCCCCCAGCCGGTCGAGGGCGTAGGCGGCGGTGAACCACAGGCCCGGCGCGAGGGCGAGGAGGAACACCGCGAGCTTGAACCGCGACAGGCGGCCGGCCCGGTCGAGCCACGGCCAGGCGATGCGCGGCGAGGCGGGGCGGGGTGCGGCGATCCGGGGGTGGACGGTCATGCGGGACCTGAGTGCAGTGCGGAATGCGCCACAGATAAGCCGCGAGCGGAGGTTTGACCCGCTCGGCCGACCACACGATGGCGTGAGAGGCGGCCCCCTGAGGAGACAAGCCGTGCCGCGCAACGCCCTCGCCGCCCTCCTGCTCCTGATGCCGGTCCCCACCGCGGCCTTCGCCGCCTGTACCGCGCCGGCGCCGCCGCCGGCGAGCGAGAAGCCGGTGAAGCCCGCCCTGCCGCAGAAGCCCGCCTGCCTCGACGCCAAGGGCGGCTGCCCGGGCTGGGAGGCCTACACCTACAATGACGGGATCAAGGCCTACAACGCGCAGCTCGGCCCCTACCGCACCGGCGCCGAGGCCTATGCGCGCAAGCTCAAGGCCTATGCCGACGGCAGCGTCGCCTACGCGAATTGCGAGATGCAGTCGCTGCAGTAGCGCTCCCTCCCCCGCGAAGACCTATCTCGCCGCCAGCTCCTTCAGCAGCGCGGCGTAGAACCGGTCCGGCGCCTCGACCTGGGGCGAGTGGCCGAGGCCCTCGAACATCACCAGCCGCGCGCCCTTGATCCGCGCCGCCACCTCGGGTCCGAGCCGGTCGTAGCGCCCGAGGGTCTGCGCCACCTCCGGCGCGGCGCGGTTTCCGCCCGGAGCCGTGCGGTCCTTGGTCCCGACCATCAGCACCGTCGGCACGCGCAGGCGGTCGAACTCATGCACTACCGGCTGAGTGAACACCATGTCGGAGGTCTGGGCCTGATTCCAGGCCACGCGCTCGGCTCCGGGACCGGCATAGAGCCCGGCCTGCATGTCGACCCAGCGGTCGTAGGCCGGCTTCCACTCGCCGTTGTAGTAGAACTTCATCTGGTAGGCCTTGATGCCGGCGGCGCTCGTCTTGCGCTCGGCGGCGTAGGCCGCGTCGATGGTCTGGTAAGGCACGCCCTTGGCCTGCCAGTCCTCGAGCCCGAGGGGATCGACCATCACCAGCTGCTCGGTGGAATCGGGGAACATCAGGGCGTAGCGGGCCGCCAGCATCCCGCCCATCGAGTGGCCGACGATCGTGGCCCGCCCGATGCCGAGCGCCGCGAGCAGGCCGTGGGTGTTGGCGGCGAGCTGGTTGAAGCTGAACTGGTAGCCGAGGGGCTTCGTCGACTTGCAGAAGCCGACCTGGTCGAGGGCCAGCACCCGGTAGCCCTCCCGCGCCAGCACCGCGGCGGTGTCGCCCCAGGTCGCGGCGCAGAAGTTCTTACCGTGGAGCAGCACGACCGTGCGGCCGTTCGGCCGCTCCGGCGTCACCTCCATGTAGGCCATCGAGAGGTCCTGCCCCTGCGACGCGAAGGCGTGGCGCCGGACCGGATAGGGATACTCGAAGCCTTCGAGTTCCGGGCCGTAGGAGGGCGCGGCGAAGGCTGAAGTGGCGGTGAGGAGGGCGGCGGCCAGGGCGGTGGCGGGGAGCGGTAGGCGCATGCGGCGGAGTCTCCGGTAGTGGCGAGGCTCCTACAACGCGCCGCCGCCACGGAGTCATGCACCCGGCCCGCCCCGCGCTTGCGTTTCCGGCGACGTGCCGCCATATAGGCCTCGGGAGGTTGGCGAGGGACGTTTCACTCGCCAACCGGGTCAGGTCCGGAAGGAAGCAGCCCTAACGAGACCGAGCGGGTTTTCGTCCAGCCTCCCACCCTACCCTCCTTTCAGGAGCGCGTGCGCCCCCATCCCGGGGGCCGCCCTCACGACCCTGCGAGCGCATGGACGAGACCTCCGGCACGCCCTCGATCGACGAGCCGGGTCTCCCGGGGTTCAGCGCGGCCGAGAGCCGGCAGCCCGTCCGGCAGCCGGCCCCCGCCTACCGGGTCCTGGCCCGCAAGTACCGCCCCAAGGATTTCGACGACCTGATCGGCCAGGGCGCCATGGTGCGCACCCTGGCGAACGCGTTCGAGGCCGGCCGCATCCCGCAGGCCTGGATGCTGACCGGCGTGCGCGGGGTCGGCAAGACCACCACCGCCCGTATCCTCGCCCGCGGCCTCAATTACGCCCTGCCCGACGACGCGAATGCCGGGCCGACGATCCGGCTGCCCCGGCTCGGCCTGCACTGCGCCGCCATCATGGAATCCCGGCACATCGACGTGCTGGAGATGGACGCCGCCTCCCACACCGGCATCGACGACGTCCGCCAGATCATCGACGGCATCCGCTACTCGCCGGTCTCGGCGCGCTACAAGGTCTACATCGTCGACGAGGTCCACATGCTGTCCGAGAAGGCGTTCAACGCCTTCCTGAAGACGCTGGAGGAGCCGCCGCCGCACGCGAAGTTCGTCTTCGCTACCACCGAGATCCGCAAGGTTCCGGTCACCATCCTGTCGCGCTGCCAGCGCTTCGACCTGCGCCGGGTCGAGGCGGGTGCGCTGATCGCCCACCTGCAGAAGATCTGCGACGCCGAGGGCGTCGCGGCCGAGGCGGAGGCGCTGGCCGCCATCGCGCGGGCCGCCGAGGGCTCGGTGCGCGATTCGCTCTCTCTCCTCGACCAGGCGATCGCCCACGGCGCCGGCCACGTCACCGCCGAGACCGTGCGCGACATGCTGGGGCTGGCCGACCGCGCCCGGGTCGTCGACCTGTTCGAGGCGGCGATGCGCGGCGACGTGCCGGCCACCTTCGCGGAACTGCGGGCCCAGCACGAGGCCGGGGCCGACCCGGCGGTGGTGCTCTCCGACCTCGCCGAGTTCACCCACCTCGTCACCCGCCTCAAGCTCGCGCCCGAATCCGCCCGCGTCGATACCTCGCTCAGCGAGGTCGAGCGCGTGCGCGGCGGCGACTTCGCCGACCGGCTCTCGGTGCGGGCCCTGTCGCGCGCCTGGCAGATCCTGCTGAAGGCGATCCCCGAGGTGCAGGCGGCGACCCGGCCGCTGGCCGCGGCCGAGATGGCCCTGGTGCGCCTGATCTACGCCGCCGACCTGCCGACCCCGGACGAGGCCCTGCGCCAGATCCGCGACGGCGGCAGCCTGAGCCTCCCGGCCCGGGCGCCGGCTGTGGCACAGCCCGCCTCGCAGGCCGCTCCTGTACAAGCCGCATCCTTGCAGGCCGCGCCGGCGTTGCGCGAGATGCCGGCCGCCGCGCCCGTCGCGGCCCTGCGCAGCCAGGCGACCGCCGCCGCGCCGGCCCTGGCCCGCAACCTGCCGGAGCCGCTCCAGGCCGAGGCGGCTCCCCGCCCCGCGCCGCCTCCCCCGGCAGCGCCGCGCCCGACCCTGGTCCAGTCCGCCCCTGCGCCCAAACCCGCCGCCAAGGCGGAATCCGGCCCGCGCCTGCGCCGGTTCGAGGACGTGGTGGCGCTGGCCGACGAGCGCCGCGACATCGGCCTGAAGATGGCGCTGGAGCGCGAGGCACACCTCGTCCGCTTCGAGGACGGGCGGATCGAATTCCGCCTCGCCGAGGGCGGTCGGGCGACGCTCGCCACCGACCTCGCCCGCGCCCTCGAGGCCTGGACCGGCCGGCGCTGGGTGGTCGCCCTGTCGAAGGAGGCCGGCGAGGCGACGCTCGACGCCCGCGCCAAGGCCGCGGTCGAGAGCCGCCACCAGGGCGCGGCGAGCCACCCGCTCGTCCAGGCGGTGCTGAAGAACTTCCCGGGCGCCCAGATCGTCGACGTGCGCGACAAGACGCCGGAGCCCCCTTCCCTCGACGGCGCGCCGCCGCCCGAGGCCGACGATCCGGATCTCTGACGGTCCCGCACCCGTAGCCGACAGCCTGCCGGCACCCCACATCGCTCCCCGATTCTCTCTCACAGCGCGAGGACGCCGCCATGGACATCATGGGAATGATGAAGCAGGCCCAGGCCATGCAGCAGAAGCTGGCCGACATTCAGTCCGAGCTCGATGGCGTCCAGGTCACGGGTGCCTCCGGCGGCGGCTCCGTCTCGGTGACGATGACCGCGAAGGGCGACGTGAAGGGTCTCAGCCTGGATTCCGCCCTGCTGGTGCCGGACGAGAAGGAGATCCTGGAGGACCTGATCGTCGCGGCGCTCAACGACGCCAAGGCCAAGGCCGAGCGCGCGACGCAGGAGCGGATGCAGGAGCTGACCAAGGGCCTGCCCCTGCCCCCGGGCATGAAGCTGCCGTTCTAACGCCATTCGCCTCCCCCTTCGGGGAGGAGGGAAGAACACGAAAGTCCTCCATCCCATGCCCCAGGCCGTCGCGGGCCCCGAGATCGAGCGGCTGATCCAGCTCCTGGCCCGCATGCCCGGCCTCGGGCCGCGCTCGGCCCGGCGGGCCGCCCTCCAGCTCATCAAGAAGCGTGAGACCCTGCTGGCGCCGCTCGCCGATGCCATGAAGGTCGCCGCCGACCGGATCGTGGTCTGCCACGAATGCGGCAACGTCGACACGCAGGATCCCTGCACGATCTGCCGCGACCAGAGCCGCGACCCCTCGATGCTGGTGGTGGTCGAGGACGTCTCGGACCTCTGGGCGCTGGAGCGCTCGGGGGCGGTGACGGCGCGCTACCACGTGCTCGGCGGCGTGCTCTCGGCCCTCGACGGGGTGCGGCCGGAGAACCTGAACCTGAGCCGCCTGGTCGAGCGGGTGAGCGCGCCCGAGATGCGCGAGGTGATCCTCGCGCTCAACGCCACGGTCGACGGCCAGACCACCGCCCATTACGTCACCGAGCTGCTCACCCACCTGTCGATCAAGGTGACGCGGCTGGCCCACGGCGTGCCGGTCGGCGGCGAGCTCGACTACCTCGACGAGGGCACCCTGTCGGCGGCGATCCGCCAGCGCACGGCGTTCTAGCGGCGCCCATCATCGGGGTTTGACCCCGGCGACACGAAACCTTATTTCCCGAAACACTTGCGGGCGCCCGTCGGCGCCCGGTTCCCCGACTTCGCTGGCGCACCAATGAGCATCCGTCCCCTCGTCATCCTGCCGGACGCGCGCCTGCGCGAGATCTCGGCGCCGGTCGGCACGATCACCGGCGAGGTGCGGAAGCTCGCGGCCGACATGCTGGAGACGATGTACGACGCCCCCGGCGTCGGCCTCGCCGGCATCCAGATCGGCGAGCCGGTGCGGATCGTCACCATCGACACCTCGAAGGAGAAGGAGGACCGCAAGCCGCTGGTCCTCCTCGATCCCGAGATCGTGTGGACCTCGGAGGAGACCCGGCCCTACGAGGAGGGCTGCCTGTCGATCCCCGAATACTACGCCGAGGTGATCCGGCCCGACCGGGTGCGGGTGCGCTTCCGCACCCTCGACGGCGAGACCGTGGAGCAGGAGGCCGACGGGCTGCTCGCCACCTGCCTCCAGCACGAGATCGACCATCTCAACGGCGTGCTGTTCATCGACCACCTGTCGAAGCTCAAGCGCGACCGGGTGATGAAGAAGTTCGCCAAGGCTGCCAAGCGCGAAGCCGCGTAACGCCGATGTCCCTCCGCGTCGTGTTCATGGGCACCCCGGATTTCGCGGTGCCGACGCTGGCCGAGATCGTCGGCGGCGGCCACGAGGTCGTGGCGGTCTATACCCGTGCGCCGGCCCCGGCCGGCCGCGGCATGGCCCTGCGGCCCTCGCCGGTCCAGGCGCTGGCGGAGAAGTTCGGGCTCCCCGTCCTGACCCCGGCGACCCTGCGCACGGACGAGGCCGCCGAGACGTTCCGAAGTCACGCGGCCGACGTCGCCGTGGTGGTGGCCTACGGCATGATCCTGCCGCCGGCGATCCTCGACGCACCGGCGCTCGGCTGCCTCAACCTGCACGCGTCCCTGCTGCCACGCTGGCGCGGCGCGGCGCCGATCCAGCGCGCCGTGATGGCGGGGGACGAGGAGACCGGCGTCGCGGTGATGCGGATGGAGCCCGGCCTCGATACCGGCCCGGTCGGCATGATCGAGCGGGTGGGCATCACCCCCGACATGAGTGCCGGCGACCTGCACGACCGGCTGATGCCGCTCGGTGCCGACCTGATGGCGCGGGCGCTCGGCGCGCTCGAGCGCGGCAACCTGCAGTTCCGGGCGCAGAGCCAGGAGGGCGTCGAGTACGCCCGCAAGATCACCAACGAGGAGGCGCGGCTCGACTGGTCGCAGCCGGCCAAAACTCTCCACGACCGGGTGCGCGGTTTGTCGCCGTTCCCGGGCGCCTATGTCACGGCCGATCTTGGCCGGGGGCCGGAGCGGGTGAAGGTGCTGCGGGCACGCCTCGCGCAAGGTCAGGGCGAGCCCGGTACGCTCCTCGACGGCGCCGGCACGGTCGCGGCCGGCGAGGGCGCTTTGCGCCTCGTCACCGTGCAGCCGGCCGGCAAGGGCGCGATGGCGTTCGAGGATTTCGCCCGCGGCCGGCAACTCGCGCCGGGCGCCCGCCTCGCCTGATGCCCCGCTACAAGCTCGTCGTCGAGTATGACGGCACCGCCTTCGCCGGCTGGCAGCGGCAGGCCGCCGACCGCTCGGTGCAGCAGGCGCTGGAGGAAGCGATCGCCCGCTTCGTCGGCGGGCCGGTGCGGGTCCACTGCGCCGGACGCACGGATGCCGGCGTGCACGCCACGCACCAGGTCGTCCATCTCGACCTCGACAAGCCGTGGCGCACCGACACGGTGCGCGACGCCGCCAACGCCCACTTGCGGCCCGAGCCGGTGGCGGTGATCGCAGCCGCCGAGGTCGGGCCGGATTTCGACGCCCGCCACTCGGCGATCAAGCGCCACTACCGCTACCGCATCCTCAACCGCCGCTCGCCGCCGGCCCTGACCCGCGGCTTCGTCTGGCACGTGCCCTGGCCGCTCGATGCCGGGCTCATGCACGAGGCGGCGCAGCTGATGCTCGGCCGGCACGATTTCTCGGCCTTCCGGGCGGCGGAGTGCCAGGCCAACAGCCCGGTGCGCACCCTCGACCGGCTCGACGTGGCGCGGGACGGCGAGGAGATCGTGGTGGTCACCGCCGCGCGCTCGTTCCTGCATCATCAGGTCCGCGGCATGGTCGGCACGCTGATGCTCGCCGGCGGCGGACGGCTGACGCCGCAGGGCGTGCGCGACGTGCTCGATTCCCGCGACCGCAGCCGCTGCGGGCCGCTGGCGCCCTCCGGCGGGCTGACGCTGATCGGGGTGGATTATCCGGAGGAGCTCGGGTGACCTAGCGTCACTGAAGCGCTTGGCCGGGTCCGGCGTTTCTGGCATCGTGAGCATCGCCGGAATCGAGCCAGCGACCATGACCGCCATCGCCTTCGATACGTATGCGATGGTCCGCCGGCTCAAGGCCTCCGGCTTCTCGGAGGATCAGGCCGAGGCGATCACGGGCGCGTTGAGGGACGGGCGCGACTCGGATCTGGCGTCGCTGGCGACCAAGGCCGACCTGCGGGAGAGCGAGGTCGCGCTGCGGACGGACCTGCGGGACGTCGAGACCTCGCTGAAGACCGATCTGCGGAAAGTCGAGGCCTCGCTACGGACGGATCTGCGGAACGTCGAGACCTCGCTGAAGACGGACCTGCGTGAGGCCGAGGATCGGCTCAAGGCGGATCTGCGGGAGTCCAAAGGTCGCCTTGAGGTGAAAATCACGGACCTTTCCCAGAGGGTCACGGACCTGTCTCACCGCGTGGATCTCGGCTTGGCGGCGGGCCGAGCCGACATGAAGCTCTTGGAACAGCGGATGACCGTGAAGCTCGGGGCGCTGGTCGCCGCCGGCATCGGCATCATGATCGCTGCCTTTCGCTATTTGCCACCTGCCGGCCATTGAGCGCGGCCATGACGACCGGACGTCCGCTCACACCAGCGTGTGCACCCCGCCGGCGACGCCGGCGATCAGTCCGAAGCAGGCGAGCGTGACCAGCGCCGCGACCGGCCCCGAGAGGCCGAGGATCGCCCGGACGGCCCGGGCGTGCAGCCACAGCACCACGACCAGGAAAGCGCCGGCATCGAGTGCCGCGAGGCCGGGCGTCGCCAGATCGAGAAGCAGCAGGCAGCCCGGCAGCGCCAGGGCGGCGAGGCCCGTCGCCAGGCACCAGTTGGTCACGACGACGAAGGGTACGTAGGCCCGGGTGCGGCCGAGACGGCGCAGCACCGCGACCATCGCCAGCGGCACTGCCAGGAACCCCGCCGCCCACCCAGCGAGGACCGCCACGGTGACGTGGTCGAGCTGGAACGGCGCGCAGCCGCCCCCGCGCTCCAGGGCGAGCGCCACCGTCACCGCCGGCGCCGTGAGCCAGACCGCCCCGAAGGAGCGCCAGAAGCCGCGCTCGCTCACGTCGAAATGGGTGAGCGCCCCCGGCCGGCGGCCGATCAGGCCGGCGGTGCCGCGCAGGGAGCGGGTCACCTCGTCAGCGCTCACGAACATCGGCGGCCCCCAGCATCGAGGCCGCCAGATTCAACTTTCGTCTAATGCCGGTCAAGCCTGGCGCGGCGTCGCGGGCTTGGCAGGAAAATACGCCTCCAGCACCCGCCCGTAGATCGCCGCCAGCCGATCGAGGTCCGCCACCGCCACCCGCTCGTCGACCTGGTGCATCGTCTGCCCGACGAGGCCGAACTCGATCACCGGGCAGGCGTCCTTGATGAAGCGGGCATCCGAGGTGCCGCCGGTGGTCGAGAGGACGGGCCGGCGGCCGGTCTCGGCCTCGATCGCGTCGGCCACCTGCTCGACGAAGGCGTCGGGCGCGGTCAGGAAGGCGACGGAGTTGGTCGGGCGCACGTCGAGGCTGTAGCGCACGGCGTTGCCGGCCGCCTCCGTCAGGCGCCGCTCCAGCTCGGCGGCCAGTGTCTCGGGCGTCCAGAGGTCGTTGAAGCGGATGTTGAAGGTCGCCCGCGCCTCGGCCGGAATCACGTTGGTCGCCGGATTGCCGACATCCATCGTGGTGAATTCAAGGTTCGAGGCGTCGAAATGCACTGTCCCGGCATCGAGCGGACTGGCCAGCAGCCCCTGCGCCAGGCGCAGAAGGCCCGGGATCGGGTTCTCGGCCCGGTGCGGATAGGCGACGTGGCCCTGCACCCCATGCACGGTCAGGGTCGCGGTGAGCGAGCCGCGCCGGCCGATCTTGATCATCTCGCCCAAGGCATCGGGATTGGTCGGCTCGCCGAGCAGGCAGTGGCCGAACCGCTCGCCGCGCTCGCGCGCCCAGTCGAGGAGCTTGACGGTGCCGTTGACCGCCGGTCCCTCCTCGTCGCCGGTGATCAGGAACGCGATCGCGCCGCCGAAATCCGGCCCCCGCCGCGCGAGGAAGGCCAGCACCGCCGCCAGCATGCAGGCGATGCCGCCCTTCATGTCGACGGCGCCGCGGCCGAACAGCTCCCCGCCCTCGACCGTGCCGGCGAAGGGGTCGTGGCGCCAAGCCGCGGCATCGCCCGGCGGCACCACGTCGGTGTGGCCGGCGAGCAGCAGGCACGGCCCCTCGCCGATGCGGGCAAAGAGGTTCTCGATGTCCGGCGTGCCCGCTTCCGAGAAGACCGGGCGCTCGACCGTGAACCCGGCCTCGCCGAGGATCCCCGCGAGAGTGGCGAGCGCCCCGCCCTCGTGCGGCGTCACGGAGGGGCAGCGGATCAGCCCCTGGGCCAGGGCGAGGGGGGAATGGGAATCGGTCACGGCGCGTATCCGCAGAGAGGTCGAAGGCTCGGTGGCCGCGAGCCGTAGCGCCGAACGCCACCGATGAGAACCGCCGCGATCGACGCCCCCGCCGCGTAGAGACCCTCGCTCTCTGAGCCCCTGCCCTCCAAGACCCTTCCCGGCGACCGGCGTCTCGCCTAACTAGGCCGCATGACCGCGCTCAGCCCCGACGAGATCGAACGCTACGCCCGCCACATCGTGCTGCGGGAGGTCGGCGGCCCCGGCCAAGTCCGCCTCAAGGCGGCGCGGGTGCTGGTGATCGGTGCCGGGGGCTTGGGCGCGCCGCTGATCCAGTACCTGGCGGCGGCCGGGATCGGCACGATCGGCATCGTCGACGACGACACGGTCTCGCTCTCGAACCTCCAGCGCCAGGTGATCCACGGCACGCCGGACATCGGGCGGCCGAAGGTCGAGAGCGCGGCGGACGCGATCGCCCGGCTCAACCCGAATGTCCGGGTCGAGACCCACGCCACCCGCCTGACACCCGAGAATGCCGAGGCGCTGATCGCGTCGTACGACCTCGTCGCCGACGGCTCGGACAATTTTTCGACCCGCTACGCCGTCTCGGATGCGTGCTACCGCGCCCGCCGGCCGCTGGTGACCGCGGCACTCGGCCAGTTCGACGGCTCGCTCACCACGATCCGGGCGCACGAGACCGGGCCGGACGGACGGCCGAACCCGACCTATCGCTGCCTCTTTCCGAGCCCGCCGCCGGCCGGCTCGGTGCCGACCTGCGCCGAGGCCGGGGTGCTCGGTGCGCTCGCCGGGCTGATGGGCTCGCTGATGGCGCTGGAGATCATCCGCGCCGTCGCCGGCTTCGGCGAACCCCTGGTCGGCCGCCTGCTGATGGTCGATGCCCGCTCCCTACGCTTCGAGACGCTGTCCTATGCCTGGGACCCGGGCAACCCGCTGAGCGGGACGGAAGGCTGAGACGCGCGGGAGGATCGGATGAGGCGAGTGGCGGCAACGCTCCTGTCGGCGCTCACGGTGAATCCTGCCCTCGCGGCGCCCGGCGTCGAGCGCTGGTCGGCGCTGAGCCGGACCGCCATGGCGATCACCGGCGACATCACCCTCTCGCCGACGCGGCTCGTCGCGGCGGGCAAGTCCCTGCCGCTCGCCGTCGCCGCCGACGTCCCGGCCTTCGGCACCCTGACGGGTCCGGTACCGGCCCGCATCCTGCGGGTGACGAAACCGGTCGATCCCGTGCTCCTGCGCGGCAACCGGCTCTGCGGAGCGCCGGTCCGTTGGATCGTCGCCTACCGGGGCGACGACGGCCGCAGGCTCACCCTCGCGGCGTTCACCGGCGACACCCTCCCGACGAGAGAATCCGGCCCCGGCTTGTGCGCGACCTTCTCGTACGCGCGGTGAGTTCCGACGGGGCGCGGAGAGCCGAAGCACCCGCTCAGCGCGCCGGCGGCAACGGCGGCAGGGCGCCGAGGCCCTGCTCGACCTTGTCGAGGCAGCACTTCTTGAACTTCTTGCCGCTGCCGCAGGGGCACGGATCGTTGCGGCCGACGTCGCGGTAGGGGTTGCGCTCGGGGATCGGGTAGCCGTCCTCGTCGAGGTCGGGCCGGTGCGCGTCGGCGCCCTCGCGGGTGTGCTCCAGCGCCCCGATCAGGTCGTCGAGGTAGCCGACCTGCATCTCGTTGAAGCGCTCGCGGCTCTTCGGCCGCAGGCGGGCCTCCTTCAGGGCCTCCTGCACCGACTCGAAGTCGATGAAGAGGCCGGTGTTGCGGCCGTCCTTGCGCGCCGCCTTGAGGCGGGGAACAAGGTCGTCGAAGCCGAGCAGCGCGACGGCATCCTCCCAGCCCTGCCACGCCTCCTCGTCGGAATCGCCCAGGCGCTCGTCGTCGAAGCGGACCAGGAAGGCGCGGACGGTCTCGCGGTCGATGTCGCCGTCGGCGGTCAGCAGCGCCAGGGCGTGGAACAGCTCCATCCGCACGAGGCCGTCAGGCGCGTCGCCGGCGATGGCGGCGAGCAGACGGTCGACATCGCCGTCGAAGGTGCTGGCGATCAGGCCCGCAAGGGTGATCGGATAGTCTTCCCCGAGCGCCGACGAGATCGCGTCGTCATCGCGGCACAGGAGGCGCATCAGGGGCTCGTGGATCCGGCTCTCGCCGATCGAGGCCAGGACGTGGATGCCCCAGAACAGCACGTTCGCTTCGGCGTCGTTCAGCGGCTCGGTGCCCTCCTCGAGGCCGGCCGCCGCGGCGCGGTAGAGGAAGATGAGGACCGGGACGGTGATCGTCTCCGGGTCCGCCGCCGCCCGACGCAGGGCGTCCTCCGGCAGGTGGATCGCCCGGGAGAGCTCCTGCACGAGCCCGATATCCGTCTTGTCCGTGTCGTCCGTCATGCCCGCCTCCTCGCCCGGTCGGCGGCGCCCGAGGCGCCGCCGGTTCGTTCCGCAATCAACCCCGCAGGGTCGCACCGGTCTTGCGCGTCACCTCGGCGACGATCTTCTGGCTCACCGCCTCGATCTCCGCATCGGTGAGGGTGCGGTCGGTCGGCTGGAGCCGGACCGCCACGGCGACGGACTTCTGGTCCTCGCCGATGCCGGCGCCTTCGTAGACGTCGAACACCTCGATGCCGGTGACGAGGGTGCGCTCGGCCGCTTGCGCCGCCTTCAGGATGTCGCCCGCCGAGACGGTGCGGGCGACCACGAAGGCGAAGTCGCGGGTGAGCGGCTGGAAGTCGGGAAGTGCCGCCGCCGGCTTCATCTTGGTCGGCCGGTGCTTCGGCAGCGGCAGGGCGTCCAGCGTGATCTCGCAGACCACCACCGGGCCCTTGATGTCGAGGGCCTTCAGGACCCGCGGATGCAATTCGCCGAAGAACCCGACGGGGTTGCGCGGCCCGAATTGCAGCGTGCCGGAGCGGCCGGGATGCAGCCAGTCCGGCCCGCCGGCCACGACCTGCAGACCGCCGGTCGGCACGCCGAGGCTGGTCAGCAGCGCCAGCGCGTCGGCCTTGGCCTCGAAGGCGTCGACGGGGCGCGACGCGCCGTCCCAGTGCCGGCCGGCGCCGCCGTGGCGGGCGGAGCCGCGGCGGAGCGCGGTCGCCTTGGTGGTCTGGCCCTCGGGCTGGTCGGAGGCGAAGCACTGGCCGACCTCGAACAGGGCGACGTCGCCGTATCCGCGGTCGGCGTTGCGCTGCGCGGCGCGGGCAAGGCCCGGCACCAGGCTCGGGCGCATGTCCGAGAGATCGGCGGCGATTGGGTTCGCCAGCGCCAGCTCCGGCTTGCCGCCGCCGAACAGGGTCGCGTCGTCATGCGCGATGAACGACCAGGTCACCGCCTCGACGAGGCCGCGGGCGGCGAATTCGCGCTTGGCCTGCCGGGTGCGCTTCTGCATCACGGTCAGCACCGGGCGGATGACGGTCGCCTCGATCCGCGGCAGGGGCTTCGGCTCGATCCGGTCGAGGCCGGCGATGCGCACGATCTCCTCGACGAGGTCGGCCTTGCCCTCGACGTCGGGGCGCCAGGACGGCGAGAGCACCTTGGCCCTGTCGCCCGAGCCGGCGACGTGGAAACCGAGGGATTCCAGCGTCACCTTCATCTCCGGCCGCGGCAGGTCGAGGCCCGACAGCCGGCGTACCTCGGTCCACGGGAAGTCGATGATGCGGTCGGTGTCCGGCACCTCGCCAGAGACGGTAGCCTGGCTCGGGGTGCCGCCGCAGAGGTCGAGCACCAGCTTCGTCGCGAGATCGAGGCCCGGCAGGGCGAAGGCCGGGTCGACCCCGCGCTCGAAGCGGTAGCGGGCATCGGTCACGATGCCGAGGCGCCGGCCGGTGCGGGCAATGGTGAGCGGGTCCCACAGGGCCGATTCGATCAGCACGTCGGTCGTGCCCTCGTCGCAGCCCGAATGCTCGCCACCCATGATGCCGGCGATCGATTCGACGCCGTTCTCGTCGGCGATGACGATCGCGCCGTCGTCGAGCCGGTAGGTGCGGCCGTCGAGGGCGAGCACTTCCTCGCCGTCGCGGGCGCGGCGCACGGTGAGGTTGCCCTTCACCTTGGCGGCATCGAAGACGTGGAGCGGCCGGCCGCGGTCGAAGGTGACGTAGTTGGTGATGTCGACGAGGGCATTGATCGGCCGCAGGCCGATCGCGGCCAGGCGCCGGCGCATCCACTCGGGCGACGGCCCGTTCTTGACGCCGCGCACCAGCCGCAGACCGAAGAGCGGGCAGAGATGCGCGTCATCCGGGGCGAAGTCGCGGGTGACCGCGACCGGGCAGGCGCCCTCGCCGCGGACCGGCGCCAGCTGCTCGCGCTTGAGAGTGCCAAGGCCGGCCGCCGCGAGGTCGCGGGCGATGCCGTGGATGCCGGTGCAGTCGGGCCGGTTCGGCGTCAGGTTGATCTCGATCACCGGGTCGTCGAGGCCGGCGAAGGCCGCGTAGGGCTGGCCGACCGGCGCCTCGGCCGGCAGATCGAGGATGCCGTCATGGTCGTCCGACAGGCCGAGCTCGGACCCGGAGCACAGCATGCCGCGGCTCTCGACGCCGCGGATCACGCCGACCGACAGGGTGATGTTCTTGCCCGGCACGTAGGTGCCGGGAGGCGCGAACACGGTCTTCATGCCGGCCCGCGCGTTCGGCGCGCCGCAGACCACCTGCACGGGGGTACCTTCACCCGTATCGACGGTGCAGACCCGCAGCCGGTCGGCATTCGGGTGCTGCTCGGCGGTGAGCACCGCGGCGATGCGGTAGGCCGAGAGACCCGCGGCCTTGTCCTCGACGCGCTCGACCTCCAGCCCGATGCGGGTCAGCGTCTCGACGATCAGGTCGAGGGAGGCGTCGGTGTCGAGGTGGTCCTTGAGCCAGGAGAGGGTGAATTTCATGGGGCTAAACCTCTCGGCTCAGGCGAGCCGGGTCTTCGTGATGAGGAGGACGGCCAGGCGGCGGCTCTGGTCGTCGTCGAGGGATTCGAGGTCGGCGACGGTCTTCCGGGCGCGAGCGATCGCGTTGCGCGCTTCCTCGCGGCTGACGTCGAGTCTCGGAGAGCTGTAATCCGCCAAGTGGCGAAGCGCCTGCAGTTCGGCGAAATCGATGCCGATCGTGGCGACGACCGGGCCGATCTCGGCGGCCTCGCGCCCGCTCAGCCGTTTTCTGATCTGCGCGTGGTCGAGCAGCCGGTAGACCGGTTCTGTCAATGCAGTGTCGCGCCTCCACAGGCCGAGCGCGCGCGTGCAGACGAAGCAGACCCCGTGGAAGACGGCGTAGTACGCGCTGCTGACGGCGCGCCGCATTGCGGCCCTCTGCAAGTTGTGGCGCCCGCGCTGCTCCGCGAGCAGGTCGGCGACGGCGAGGAGATCGTAGACGAGGGCATTGCCGAGGCGCGGCATCACGCGCCCTCTTCCTTATCCCATTCGATTTCATCGTCTTCGTCGTCATCGTCGCCCGCGAAATCGTCCGCGTAGATGAACCGGATGTAGGGGAAGCGCTCCTCCCCCTTCCCGAGCAGCGTCATCCGCAGCGCCACTTGGGCGGCGCTGGATTCCGCCCCGCCGGCCGCCTCAGAGCCGGGCTTGAAGTAGGCAGTGAAG
Organism: Methylobacterium sp. 174MFSha1.1; assembly: GCF_900116815.1. Lineage (NCBI taxonomy): Bacteria > Pseudomonadati > Pseudomonadota > Alphaproteobacteria > Hyphomicrobiales > Methylobacteriaceae > Methylobacterium > Methylobacterium sp. 174MFSha1.1. Next base: position 56,803 of record NZ_FPCB01000028.1, read on the forward strand.
AGCAAAGCCGGATCGTCGTCATGGTCGTAGCCCGCGCGCAGCTCCGCCCGCTCGTAGCCGGAGGCGGCGAGGTGTCGGGTCAGGACCTCGTCGGCGATCGCCAGGATCTCGGTCTCGGTCATCGGATGCCTCGTGAGGGCAGGTCGATCTCTGATAGCAACGTCAGCCGGTCAGGCCGCCGACCAGGCTCGGGATGTCCAGCGGCCGGAAACCGTAATGCTCGAGCCAGCGCACGTCGGCCTCGAAGAACGGGCGCAGGTCCGGCATGCCGTATTTGAGCATCGCGATCCGGTCGATGCCCATGCCCCAGGCGAAGCCCTGGACGCTGTCCGGATCGAGCCCACAGTTCCGCAGCACGTTCGGGTGGACCATGCCGCAGCCGAGGATCTCGAGCCAGTCGTCGCCCTCGCCGAAGCGGATCTCGCCGCCCTTGCGCGAGCACTGGATGTCGACCTCGGCCGAAGGCTCGGTGAAGGGGAAGAACGACGGCCGGAAGCGCATCTTCACGCTGTCGACCTCGAAGAACGCCTTGCAGAACTCCTCCAGGATCCACTTCAGGTGGGCGATGTTCGCCTGCTTGTCGATCACCAGGCCTTCGACCTGGTGGAACATCGGGGTGTGGGTCTGGTCGGAATCGTGCCGGTAGGTGCGCCCCGGGCAGATCACCCGGATCGGCGGCTGCACGGAGCGCATGGTGCGGACCTGGACCGGCGAGGTGTGGGTGCGCAGGAGCTTGCGCTTCCCGTCACGGTCGGGCCGCAGGAAGAAGGTGTCGTGCATCTCCCGGGCCGGATGGCCCTCGGGGAAGTTGAGCGCGGTGAAGTTCAGGTCGTCGGTCTCGACGTCCGGCCCTTCGGCGATCGAGAAGCCCATGTCGCCGAAGATCGCCGTGATCTCGTCCATCACCTGGGTGATCGGATGGATGCGGCCGCGCGTCTCCGGCCCCTCGCGCACCGGCAGGGTCACGTCGACCCGCTCGGCGACGAGGCGCGCGGAGAGCGCGGCTTCGGCGAGGGTGTCGCGCCGCGACTGGATCGCGCCCTGGACCCGGTCGCGCAGACCGTTGATCAGCGGGCCCTGCTCCTTGCGCGCCTCAGGCGACATGCCGCCTAAGGTCTTCAGCAGCTCGGAGACGGCGCCCTTCTTGCCGAGGGCCGCGACGCGCACGCCGTCGAGGGCCGCCTCGTCGGCGGCGTCGGCGACCTTGGCGAGGAGATCGGTTTCGAGACTGGTGAGATCGGTCATGGTCTGCTCAATCGGGGCTCGCGGATGCCCTGCAACGCGCCGCCCCGCTCCGTCAACCCGGGGGTGGGAAAGAGCCTGCCCAACGCAAAACGGCCCGCGCATGCGGGCCGTGATGGTGCAGTCTCGACAGGTCGGGCCCGCCTGAGGGGGCGGGACCGTAGGACCGGCCTTACGCCGCGTTCTTGACGAGCTCGGCCGGCAGGGCGGACTTCGCCTTCTCGACCACGGCGACGAAGGCCGCCGGCTCGTGGATGGCGAGCTCCGACAGGGCCTTGCGGTCGACCTGGACGCCGGACTTGGCCAGGCCGTCGATGAAGCGCGAGTAGGTCAGGCCGTGCGGACGGACCGCGGCGTTGATGCGCTGGATCCACAGGGCGCGGAAGTTGCGCTTCTTGTTCTTACGATCGCGGTAGGCATACTGCATGCCCTTCTCGACCGCCTGCTTGGCGATCCGGATCGTGTTCTTGCGCCGGCCGTAATAGCCCTTGGCGGCCTTGAAAACCTTCTTGTGCTTGGCGTGGCTGGTCACGCCGCGCTTGACGCGGGCCATGGTGATCTCCTGAGGATTCTACGAAACAGATTTACGGACGAAGCGTCTTCCTGGCGCGAAGCCGGTTCTTACCGGGCGTTCGGCAGGAAGTACTTCTTCACGTTGGCGGCGTCGCCCTCGAACAGGGTGGTCGTGCCGCGCAGGTTGCGGATCTGCTTCGTGGTCCGCTTGATCATGCCGTGGCGCTTGCCGGCCTGGGCGTACATGACCTTGCCGGTCCCGGTGATCTTGAAGCGCTTCTTGGCGCCCGACTTGGTCTTCAGCTTGGGCATTTTGCTCTCCTGACGCGAACTCCACCGGGGATCCGCCACGGGCGGGTCCCGACGATCACGCGATCGACGATGTGGAGCGACACGAACCGCCACGGCAGCCCTCACGGCCGGGCGGTTCGGTGAGGGGCGCGCTATAGCAGGGAGCGGAGCGTCGCGCAATCGTCGTATCGTCGGGCCGCGCTTGCCTGTGCGAGGTGTGCACGGCCAGACCCGCGCGGTGGCGTTGTGCATCGCACCGGAACCATAAGCGTGGGTGCGCGGTTTCGTTCATGTCCCGCTCAGGCCCCATCCTGCTTGATCCCCGCCAACGTGAACCGCCCCCGTTTGGCGTCTCAGGAGAATCCGTCGTGCGCATTGCCCAGGTAGCCCCTCTCGCGGAGGCCGTTCCGCCGAAGTTCTACGGCGGCACCGAGCGTGTCGTCTCGTGGCTCACCGAGGAGCTGGTCCGGCAGGGCCACGACGTGACGCTGTTCGCGAGCGGCGACTCGGAGACGAGCGCCAAGCTGGTCGCCTGCTGCCCCGAGGGCCTGCGGCTCGCCGGCATCCGCGACCACGTCGCCAGCCACCTCGCCATGCTCTATCACCTGCGCCGGCGCGCGGACGAGTTCGACGTCATCCACTTCCACATCGACCTCCTGCAGTACCCGCTGTTCGAGGACCTGAACCACAAGTGCGTCACCACCCTGCACGGGCGGCTCGACGTGCCGGACTTCATGCCGGTCTACCGCACCTTCACGGGCATGCCGCTCGTGTCGATCTCTGACCATCAGCGCGGGCCGATGCCCGAGAACGCCAACTGGCTGCAGACCATCCATCACGGCCTGCCGGCGGAGAATTGCCGCTTCTCGCCCAACCCGAAGGACGGCGGCTACCTCGCCTTCCTCGGCCGCATCTCGCCCGAGAAGCGGCCCGACCGCGCGATCGAGATCGCCAAGGCCTCCGGCGTGAAGCTGAAGATCGCCGCCAAGGTCGACAAGGCGGACCAGGAATACTGGGACGAGGTCATCGAGCCGATGACCCACCATCCGCTGATCGAGTATATCGGCGAGATCAACGAGGACCAGAAGCACGAGTTTCTGGGCAACGCCCTGGCGCTGACCTTCCCGATCGACTGGCCGGAGCCCTTCGGCCTGGTGATGATCGAGGCGATGTCGGCCGGCACCCCGGTGATCGCGTGGCGCAACGGCTCCGTGCCGGAGGTCATCAAGGACGGCGTGTCGGGCGTGGTCGTCGAGTCGATGGACGAGGCGATCGCCGCGGTCGAGACCTGCAAGGCGATGAGCCGCGAGGGCGTGCGCCGCTACTTCGAGACCCGCTTCACCGCGAGCGTCATGGCCCGCTCCTACGTGGCCGCCTACGAGTCGCTGCTCGCGGGTGACCTCGACGCGATCAAGATCCCGGGCCTGACCATCGGGGCGCCCGCGGCGCTGAACGGCGCGGCCAACGGCGTGGCGCATCCGGTGCTCCGCGCGGTCTGATCCGCTTCACGGTCCTGACGAAGACGAGGCCCGGTCCCCGAGAGGGGGCCGGGCTTCTTTTTTGGGCACGAGGCATTTTCGCCGATCTCCAAAGATCAATCGCCAGCAGAGCTGTCCAAGGAAAAGAATGGCGCAGGCTTTCCCCCTCCCCCCTCTGCGGGGAGGGAAAAAGGCGCGCCATGTCCTTTGCTGGACAATCCTATGTCGCCCCGAAGCAAGCGAGCCTGGCCGCATCATCCGCGCCGCCCCTGCCTGAAATCCGGGCCGACCCGGCGCCGGATCCCCCCTGGCGCCCGCCGTACGATGGCCCACATTCGCTCTAGCGTGGGGCCCAACCCGCGAATCGCCGCGGGTGCCGCCTCCCCGCCGCCGCCCGGACCTGGCGTCCGGCGCCCCGAGATCTTGCCCGTTTCCCCGCGTCGCCGCGCGGAGCCCCAAGGAGTGAAGCCGTGCCGATGGTCGCGACCGCCCCCGACGACGAGACGCTGCCGCAATACCACATCGAGGCCCAGACCTCGCTGGTCGAGCGCCAGCTGCGCTCGCTCAAGCACGGCGACGCCTTCGCGGTGCTCGACAGCTACGGCGATATCGGCGTCTTCCCGGGGCCCGAGGGGCTGTACTTCCAGGACACGCGCTTCCTGTCGCGCCTGGAACTGACCGTCGAGGGCCAGCGGCCGATGCTGCTCGGCTCGGTGGTGCAGGACGACAACGGCGCCCTCTCGGTCGACCTGACGACGCCGGACATCCGGTTGGATGCCGGCGACGAGACCAGCATCCCGCGCGAGATCATCGCGCTGGAGCGGACCAAGTTTCTGTTTCGCGGCACCTGCTACGACCGCCTGGGCTTACGCAACTACGACACCAAGCCGCGCCACCTGCGCGTGTCCTTGAGCTTCGATGCCGACTTTCGCGACCTGTTCGAGGTGCGCGGCAGCGACCGGGCGCATCGCGGCAAGCGCAGCGTCGAGGTGACGGGCGCCAACGAGGTGACGTTCACCTATGACGGGCTCGACGAGCGCCGCCGCACCACCCGCCTGCGCTTCGGCCCCAAGCCCGCGCGGCTCGAGGCGAACCGGGCCGAGTTCGAGGTCAAGCTCGCTCCCGGCGGGCGCGCCTCGATCTTCGTGCGGGCGATCTGCGACACCGTCGATCTCGGCCGCGCCGGCGTGGCCGTACTCGGCAGCGCCCTGCCCTTCACCCACGCCGCCTATCCGAGCCCGCGCCGCGAGGACGGTCACCCGAAGGGCGAGGGCATGACCTTCGCGCTCGCCTATCGCGACGCGCGTCGCGACCTGCGCAAGGCCACCGCCAACATCACCACGATCGAGAGCTCGAACGACCAGTTCAACGAGGCCGCCTGCCGCGCGACGGCCGACCTCTACATGCTCTTGAGCCGCACGCCGAACGGCGTCTACCCCTATGCGGGCATCCCCTGGTACAGCACGGTCTTCGGCCGCGACGGCATCATCACCGCCATGATGACGCTGTGGATCGATCCGGAGATCGCCAAGGGCGTGCTGCGCCACCTCGCGGCGACGCAGGCGACGACCGTCGACCCCGCCGCCGACGCCCAGCCCGGCAAGGTCCTGCACGAGACCCGCAACGGCGAGATGGCGATCCTCGGCGAGGTGCCGTTCAAGCTCTATTACGGCACGATCGACGCGACGCCGCTCTTCGTGATGCTGGCCGGGCAGTATTACGAGCAGACCGGGGATCTCGCGACCATCCAGGCGATCTGGCCCAACCTCCTGGCGGCGCTGAACTGGATCGACGAGTACGGCGACCGCGACAAGGACGGCTTCGTCGAATACGCCCGCGAGACCGAGAAGGGCCTGGCCAACCAGGGCTGGAAGGACAGCCACGATTCGATCTTCCACGCCGACGGCCGCATGGCGCAGGGGCCGATCGCGCTCTGCGAGGTGCAGGGCTACGTCTACACCGCCAAGAAGGGCGCCGCGAAGCTCGCCGCCCTCATGGGCGACGACGTCCTGTCCGAGCGCCTGAAGGGCGAGGCCGAGCGGCTGCGCAAGGCCTTCGACGAGAAGTTCTACCTGCCCGACCTCGGCACCTACGCGCTCGCCCTCGACGGCGAGAAGCGTCCCTGCGCCGTGCGCTCGTCGAATGCCGGGCACGCGCTCTTCACCGGCATCGCCTATCCGGAGCGGGCCGAGAGCGTCGCCGCGGTGCTGATGTCGAAGGACGGGTTCAACGGCTGGGGCGTGCGCACCATCGCGGTGGGCGAGGCGCGCTACAACCCGATGTCGTACCACAACGGCTCGATCTGGCCGCACGACAACGCGCTGGTGGCGCTGGGCCTCGCCCGCTACGGCCTGAAGGCGGAGGCGGCGCGGGTGTTCGAGGGCCAACACGGCGCCTCGCTCTACCAGGAGGGACGGCGGCTGCCGGAGCTGTTCTGCGGCTTCATCCAGCGCAAGCAGCGCGGACCGACGAACTATCCGGTGGCGTGCAGCCCGCAGGCCTGGGCGGCGGCCGCGCCCTTCGCGTTCCTCGCCGCCTGCCTCGGGCTGGAGCTGCGCCACGACCGTAACCGGATCCGCTTCCGCGATCCGATCCTGCCGGCCTTCCTCGACGACGTGCTGATCCGCAACCTGAAGCTCGGCGACAGCCACGTCGACCTGCTGATCCATCGCCACGGCAGCGACGTGACGGTGAACGTGGTGCGCCGGACCGGCGACGCGCAGGTTGTTCTCTTGAAGTAGAAAAGCGATGGGCCGGGACATGCCCGGCCCTTCGATGCTCCCCGCGCGGGTCTTCTCGAGAGAGGCCCGCGCCCGGAGCGCTCCGTGATCCGCCTCGCGCCGACAGCGCGATGAAGCGCCGTGCGCGTTAGCGCGGCGCCAGGATCATGATCATCTGGCGGCCTTCGAGCTGCGGCTCGCTCTCCACCTTGGCGATCTCTTGCGTCTCGGACTTCACGCGCTCGAGCAGGCGCAGGCCCAGATCCTGGTGCGCCATCTCGCGGCCGCGAAAGCGCAGGGTCACCTTGACCTTGTCGCCTTCCTCGAAGAACCGCTGCACGGCCTTCATCTTGACTTCGTAGTCATGCTTGTCGATGCCGGGCCGGAGCTTGATCTCCTTGACCTCGACGGTCTTCTGCCGCTTGCGCGCCTCGGCCTGCTTCTTCTGCTCGTTGAAGCGGAAGCGGCCGTAGTCGAGAAGCTTGCAGACCGGAGGCACGGAGTTCGGCGCGATCTCGACGAGGTCGAGGCCCGCCTCTTCGGCGACCTGCAGCGCTTCGAAGAAGCCCATGACACCGCGGTTCTGGCCGGTATCGTCGATGAGCTGCACCTCGCGGACGCCGCGGATGTCCCGGTTGGCGCGCGGCCCGTCTTTCTGCGGGGCCGGCATGGCTCTCATAGGTCTGCGAATGGCTTCATTCTCCTCAATCACGTCGTCCGGCGGCGGCCCGCCGACCCTGTCCTTCCAGACCGGTCCCGAACCACCGCGCGGGCATACTCGTGGTGTACGGTAGCACCTTGGCAAGATTGCCTGGTTTGTCAACTCGCAGGGATGGAACTTGGTTGCCGGGCGCCGGAGCGGGGTGGGGGGCGATCCCGGATTCGTGATCCGGCTGGACCGTCCCGCTCAGGGTCCCTCCCCCGCCGGCGCTGTGCCGAGGAGTTCGGCGTAGATCGCCAGGGTATCGGCCAGCATCAGCTCGAGGGAGAAATGCGTCTCGACGTGACGGCGGGCGCGGCGCACCAGGGCGTCGCGGGCGCTGGCGCCGAGGTGCAGCGCCTCCGCGACGGCGCCGGCCAGGGCCTGCGGGTCGCCGGCGGGCACGCGCCAGCCGGTGCGCTCGTGCGCCGGCACCTCCGGCGGAGCGAGCACCGTCTCCGGCACGGCGCCGAGATCCGAGACCACGACCGGCGTGCCGAGGGCCTGGGCCTCGACGGCGGAGCGGCCGAAGGCCTCGGGCTCGGTCGAGGGCACCACCACGACGGAGGCCGCCCGGTAGGCCGCCGGCATGTCGCCACAATGGCCGACGCGCTTCACCTGGGCCGACAGGCCGTGGGCGGCGATCATCGCGTCGATCTCGCGCAGGTAGCCCGTGCGCCCCTGGGGATCGCCCGCCAGCACCACCGTGAACTCGGAGAGTCCCTGGGCGCGCAAAGCCGCGGCCGCCTCGATCAGCACGCGGTGGCCCTTCCAGGGCGTGAGGCGGGCCGCGAGCAGCACCACCCGCTCGTGCGGGGCGACGCCCCAGGCCCGGCGCAGGGCCTCGACCCGCTGCGGCGTCACCTGGGCGGGGGCGAAGGCCGCGAGATCGGTGCCGCGATGGATCACCCGCACCCGGTTTCCGGCGACCTGCGGGAAAAGGCGCCGGATCGCGTCGGCGGTGAAGTGCGAGTTGGCGATCACCGCGTCGCCGCGGGCCATCACCGAGTTGTACAGGAGCTTCGCCGGCGAGCGGCCGGCATAGCTGCCGTGATAGGTGGTGACGAAGGGAACGCGCAGCCGCCGCGCCGCGCCGAGTGCCACCCAGGCCGGGGCGCGGGAGCGGGCATGGATCAGGTCGACCCGCTCCGCGCGGCAGATCCGCATCAGCCGCCCGACATTGAGCGCCATCACGAAGGGGTTCTTGGTCCGCGCCGGGAACGGCACCCAGGCGCCGCCCTTGGCCTGCAACTCGCCGACGAGGCGGCCGCCCTCGGTGGCGACGAGCGCGCGGGCGCCCGCGGCGGCGAGCGCCGCCGCCACGTCGACGGCGGTGCGCTCGGCGCCGCCGGCGTCGAGCTCCGGAATGATCTGGAGCACGGTGCGGCCCGCCAGCGGATGGCTCGCGGCCGGGAACGGCGTGGCCTGGCTCGACGGCATGGGACTCCGGGTCAGGGTTCTGATCGCAGCACTCGCGGCGTGACGGTGCCCGCTCCGCGCAGGGTTCGACAGCAGGACTTCGGTGAATGACCGGCGGGCCGCCGGGCCTCTCTCGCATATGGTCGCCGGCCGCCGCCGGTGTAGAAGCCGGCCGTCGCGGTCCGATCACGGATGATGCATCAAGGTCGCCCTACCGTGTTGCGTATCGGTAAACCTTGGGCGCCGGCCGCCCGCGACCAGGGTTGCACACGGAATAACGGGGATAACGTCATGCAAGAACCCGCGCGCACGCTTGCCAAAGATCCGCCTGCTACGATGCTGCCGGTGCGGGGCCGCCGCCTCGCCACCCTGGTGCGGCCCGGCGCCGGACCACCGGTGGTCTGGCTCGGCGGCTTCCGCTCGGACATGCGCGCCACCAAGGCCGAGGCCCTGGACGAATGGGCGGCGCGGGAAGGCCGCGCCTTCGTGCGCTTCGATTATACCGGCCACGGCGAATCGGAGGGCACCTTCGCCGAGTGCACGATCTCGGACTGGCTCGCCGACGCGACAGCCGTCATCGCCGCCCTGGCACCCCGGCGCCCGGTCCTCGTCGGCTCCTCGATGGGCGGCTGGATCGCGCTTCTCGCCGCGGCAGCGGTCCGGCCCGCCGGCCTGGTGCTGATCGCGCCCGCGACGGATTTCACCGAGGAGCTGATGTGGAAGCAGTTCCCGGAGGAGATCCGCCAGCAGGTGATGCGGGACGGGGTGTGGCGGCGCGAGTCGCAATACTCGCCGGAGCCGACCCCGGTGACCCGGGCGCTGATCGAGGACGGGCGGCGTCACCTGATGCTCGGCGGCGCCATCGATCCGGGCTGCCCGGTGCACATCCTGCAAGGCATGGCCGATCCGGACGTGCCCTGGCCGCACGCGATGAAGCTCGTCGAGCGGCTGCCGGCGGCCGGCGTGGTCCTCACCCTGATCAAGGAGGGCGACCACCGCCTCTCCGGGCCGGCGGATCTCGACCGGCTGGTCGCGGCGGTGGCGGGGATCGCTCCGCGCGAGGTTCCGGGCGCCTGACATCGCCCCGCTTCCGCCGCCGCCGTGAGGGGCCGTCTGCCCACTGACGGAGGTCTTCGTTGGGAATGATCGGCGAGGCGGGCCTCGATGGCACGCCTCGCGATGCGTGACCGTCATCCGCCGGGCGCGGAGCCGTGTCGCGACAACCAAGGCGACAGGGCGCGAGCACAGCACAACCTGACCGGCTCGGAATTTGCTCCAGAGCGCAATTCGTTATGACGCCTCGTCCCAAGGCTTGATCAATCCCGACGCGCAGCCTCTATCGTCCGTTTGCAGACAGTAGAGAGTTGGGCCTCTCGGATGGATGACGTCACGCAGAAGCACGCCGATATCGGTGGCCTCGCCTCCGATATCGCCGGCGCCTACGCCATGAGAAACAACATTCCCGTCTCGAGGCTGCCTGGTCTCGTGGCCGCAGCTCATGCGGCCCTGATGAAGTTTCGTCCCCCGTCGGCGCCCGGGGACGACAGGCCGATGCCGGCCGCCTCGCTCCGGCGGACGATCACCCCGGATCACATCATCAGCCTGGAAGATGGCAGGCCCTACAAGTCGCTCAAGCGCCACCTGACCACGCGCGGGCTCACCCCGGACGAGTATCGGCGCAAATGGGGCCTGCCACCGGATTACCCGATGGTCGCGCCCGCCTACTCCGCCCAGCGTTCCCGGCTCGCCAAGAGCACCGGGTTCGGTCGGATCGGGTTCGGTCGCGTCCGGCGCAACTCGGCCCTCGGTCAGCCGCCGGAGGCCGGAGTCGTTCGAACCGAGCGAGGCGGATGTGGGCGTCGGCATCTCCACGAGGACGAACCTTAACCGCTGGCTGCTCTCGCATCCGCTCTGCGAACGAGCGCCTCGTGGCGATACTCGCTCGGACTCATGCCGAACTGGCTGCGAAATCGTCGAGAGAAATGGGCTTGATCGGAAAAACCGCACCGATAGGCGATCTCCTGCAGCATCATGTGGGCGCTGATCGGATCGGCGAGGCGGCGTGCCGCATTTTCCAGCCGCCTGTGCCAGATCCAGGCCGCGATGTTCTGCCCGCTCTCGCGAAACAGAACCTGCAGATGGCGCAGGGACACGCCGACGGCACTCGACACCTGCATCGGGCTCAAACCGGTATCGCCGATGTTGTTGTCGATGTAGGATTTCGCCTTCTGCATGGTCAGCGAGGATCTCAAGGATCCGGGAACCTCCAGCGCCATCCGCTCGGCGATACTCGCAGCGACGAGATCGATGGCCGTCGCACTCATGCGCTCGGCCGATTCCGGCGTCAGCTGTTCGCCCACCTGGCTGAGATTGTGCAGGAACGACCGCGCCAGCGTCGTGACCGGAAGATGCCCTCCGACGCCCAAGCCGACGAAATGGCGGGACGATCCGAGGACGCGCTCCAGGCGATCGCGCGGAATCTCGATGGCCAGAACTTCGCTGTATCCTTCGTGCTCGATGGTCCAGGGCGTGTTGGGATCCCGTACCGACAGATCCCCCGCCCGGTCGATGGTGGAGCGGTCGTTCTGGCTCGCCTTCACGGATCCGGAGAGCACGACGCTCAGGAATAGATGGTCCGTCTTGTTGTTTTTATGCCGGATCGTCTGAGGCGTGGTCGAAGCGCGTAAATTCTGCAGGGAAAATTTTGTGAAGACGAACGAACCGACCGTGGTGCCTTCGATCACGGCCTGGAACGGTTCGTCGCTCGAGCTGCTCTGCACCATGGGGACCAAGCGATCCTCGCAGAGCTCACGCCACTGGAGAAACCGGTCCTCGGGACGGACGTCGGCGGTCGTGAATAACGTTTGCATCGCAGATGGGGGCAATCGGCTTTCGGACAGTATGCCCCGATTTAAGATCTGACAAATTCCGACACAATCGCGAAATCGCCAATCGTCCCAAATATCCTTTTTTTCCTATCCTGGCGTCTGCTAGAGCATTTTCCGACGAAGTGGACACCGGTTCGTCGAAGAAAATGCGGCGAAATCAAAGACCTAGAGAGCTTCGCGATTGCAACGCGATCGTGAAGTGCTCTAGGCCCGTGCACCGCGCGGATCTTTCACCGTCCCGAGATCTGGCATAGGCGCGCCGCGTGACCGCGAACCGGGTTGCGGCCAGTTCGCGGGGCGGGTCCGGGCCCGGACCGGCCGGGCGCGACGCCCCCTACGCCATCAGGTCCCCTTCCGCCGGTCGCAACCCGTCCAGCTCCGGCAGCAGGACCACGCTCTCCTGCTCGTTCGGATCGGTGCGGGCGATCACCGCCGTGCAGGTCTCGGTCCGGCTGGCATTGTAGGGCAGATGCGGCATCCCGGCCGGGATGTAGACGAAGTCGCCGGCCCGGCTCCACAGGTGCTGTTCCAGCCGCTCGCCGTACCACATGCCGGCGACGCCGGAGAGGACGTGGAGCGCGGTCTCGTGCGCCTCGTGCAGGTGGGCCTTGGCGCGGGCCCCGGGCGGCAGGGTGACGAGCTGCATGTGCAGCCCCGTCGACCCCACCGATTCGGCCGAGACCGCCGGCGCGTAGGTGAGGGCCTGCTTGCCGACGTAGTCCGGTCCCGGGCGCACGACCCGGCAGGTGGTCTGGGGTGACGACAGGTCCATGGCGCGTCCTCCGCTGGGGCGGAGGGAGCTTAGGCCAGGGCGCCGCGCTTAGAAATCCGCCACCTTCCCCCAGGCCGAGGCGGCGAACCGGTCCGGGTGGTAGGGCTTCGGATCGACGATCGGCGCGGCGCCGGAGGCGAGGTCGGCGATGAGGTGGCCGGCGCCGGGGCCGATGCCGAAGCCGTGGCCGGAGAAGCCCGCCGCCAGGATCAGGCCCGGCACGCCCGTGACCTCGCCGATCCCCGGCACGCCGTCGGGGGTCGCGTCGATGTAGCCGGCCCAGGAGGCGGTGATCGCGGTGCCGCGCAGGGCCGGCAGCAGTTCGAGGGCTCGGCGATGGGTCTCGGCCACCAGGCGCGCGTCGGGCCGCGGATCGAGGATGCGCATGCGCTCCATCGGGGACTGCTCGTCGAGGCGCCAGCGCGCCGCGGTCTCGTGGCCGCTGCGCCAGCCCTCGGTGCCGCCCGGACGCAGGGCGCGCCAGCGCTTGGCGAACATCGGCACGAATTCCCGCGCGAACAGGATCTGCTGCGGGGTCGGGTCGACATTGGCCCGGCCGCTGATGGCGAGCGTGTGGCCGCCGGTCTCGCCGCGGCGGGTCACCGAGATCTCGGCGGTGTGGAGCGCGTCGGGCAGGCCCTCGACATGGGGGCCGACCGCCAGGATCGACGAACGCACCGCCGATTGCGGGAAGCGGATGCCGAGCTGGCGGCAGAACGAGGAGGCCCAGGCGCCGCCGGCCATCACGACGGTCCGGGTGCGGATGGTGCCCTTCTCGGTCACCACGGCGCTCACCCGGCCGCCCTCGAGTTCGAGGCCGCGGGCGGCGCAGAACTGGTGCACGCTGCCGCCGAACTTCATCACGCCGCGCGCCGCCACCGGGACCGCCCGAGAGGTGTCGGCGATGCCGTCCGAGGGCGAGAACACCCCGCCCTTCCAGGTCCGTCCGGTGGCTTTGCCCCGGTCCCGCGCCTCGCTCTCGCCCAGCATGTGGGTGACGACGCCCTCCCCGGCCGCGAAGTCGCGCCACTTCGCCCAACGGGCGATCTCGGCCTCGTCGTTGCTGAGGTAGAGCAGGCCGCAGCGGCGGAAGCCCGGATCCTCGCCGATCTCGGATGCGAGGCGGTCCCACAGGTCGAGGCTCTTCGTCGCCATCGGCAATTCGCGGGCGTCGCGGTTCTGCTGCCGGCACCAGCCCCAGTTGCGGCTCGACTGCTCGCCCCCGATGCGGCCCTTCTCGACGAGGGCCACGCTGACGCCCCGGCGCGCGAGGTAGTAGGCCGTGAAGGTCCCGACCACGCCGCCGCCGATCACCACCACCTCGGCGGCCTCCGGCAGGTCCGGCGTGGTGTCGATGTGGAGGAGAGGTGCAGGCATGGTGGGCTCCCGTTGACGGCCGGACACTAGCAGGGCCGCACACGCACGGACGCCGGAGAGCCGGGCCTTCGCGGCAGATTCTGCTGGGCGCCCGGTCGCTCGCCGGCATCATCGGATGGTGCCAAGGTTCTGTCCCCGAGGGGGTTGCCTGCGTGGCCGCCCGCGCGGTCTAAGCGTGACCGCGAGGGCCGTCCGCGCCAGCCTTCCCGCATTAGCCTTGGGCCCACGATGCAAGCTTCCCCGGTTCCCGACGCCCTTCGCCGCCAGCGCTCGGTCGGGCACGTCGCGCTGAGCGTGGCCCGGATGCCGGGCGGCGCCACGCGGGTCACCGACCTTTTCGAAGCTGGCCCCTTGCGCCTGCGCCTGCCGCGGCCCGAGCCCGGCCCGATGGAGGCGGTGCTGCTCAACAGCGCCGGCGGCATCGCCTGCGGCGACCGCTTCACGATCGAGGCGCGGCTGGGAGCCAACGCCGACCTCGTGCTCACCACCACGGCGGCGGAGAAGATCTACCGCTCGGACGGGCCGGTGACGCGGCTCGACGTGGCGCTGACCCTGGAGCCCGAGGCCGCCCTGGCGTGGTTGCCGCAGGAGACGATCCTGTTCGACGGCGCGCGGCTCGCCCGCGGTTTCTCGGCCGAGATGGCGGCGGATGCGCGGCTCACCCTGTTCGAGGCCCTGGTCTTCGGCCGCGCCGCGAAGGGCGAGGTGATGCGGGACGGCCGGCTCGCCGATTCCTGGCGCATCCGCCGCGCCGGGCGGCTGGCTTACGCCGACACGTTCCAGCTCGACGGCGACATCGCGGCGACGCTCGCCCGCCGGGCGGTAGCCGGCGGCGCCCGCGCGATGGCGACGCTCCTCCACCTCGCGCCCGACGCCGAGAGCCGCCTCGACCAGGCCCGCGACTTGATCCAGGCCGCCGACTGCGAAGCCCTCTCGGTCGAGGCCGGGGCGAGCGCCTGGAACGGCATGCTGGTGATGCGCCTGCTCGGAGCGGAGATCGGGCCGTTGCGCCTCGCCGCCGCGCGGATTCTCGAAGGCTTCCGCGGCCGGCCCCTGCCGCGGGTGTGGCAGACGTGAGGTGACGGACCTGAGCGGGCGGCTCGGTTCTTGCCTGCCCAATCTTGCCTCGCGGCCGAGCCTCGGTGAAGGATGGGGGCGAGCGTGACCCAGAGGATTCTCCCGTGCTGCTGACACCCCGCGAGAAGGACAAGCTCCTCGTCGCCATGGCGGCGATGGTGGCCCGCAACCGCCTGTCCCGGGGCGTGAAGCTCAACCACCCGGAGGCGGTGGCGCTGATCACCGATTTCGTGGTCGAGGGCGCCCGCGACGGCCGCACCGTGGCCGAACTGATGCGTCTCGGCGCCCAGGTCCTCACCGCCGACCAGGTGATGGAGGGGGTGCCGGAGATGATCCACGACATCCAGGTCGAGGCGACCTTCCCGGACGGCACCAAGCTCGTCACCGTCCACCACCCGATCCGCGGCACCCCCGCCGCCGACGTGCCGGGCGCGGTGACGACTCCGGACGGCGAGATCGTGTTCAACGAGGGCTCCCCCCGCACGGTGATCGAGGTTGCCAATACCGGCGACCGGCCGATCCAGGTCGGCTCGCACTACCATTTCTTCGAGGTCAACCCGGCGCTCCGCTTCGACCGCGACAAGGCGCGGGGCCAGCGCCTCGACATCGCGCCGGGCACGGCGGTGCGCTTCGAGCCGGGCTCGACCCGGGAGGTGGTGCTGATCCCGATGGGCGGCGGGCGCGCGGTGTACGGGTTCCGGGGTGACGTGATGGGGGCGCTGTGAGCCCCTACGACACGGTCCTGCGCGATCACGTGGCGCTCGTCACCCGGGCGGCCGATTTCGCGGCACGCCGGCACGCGAATCAGCGCCGCAAGGGCTCCGCGCGGGAACCTTACGTGAATCACCTTGCGGAAGTCGCCTCCCTCCTCGCCGACACCGTGAGCGAGCCGAACGCTTGGCTGATCGCGGCCGGCTGGCTCCACGATACGATCGAGGATACCGGCACGACCCACGCCGAACTCGCCGACCTCTTCGGCCCAGTCGTCGCCGATCTTGTGGCCGAGGTCACCGACGACAAGTCGCTGCCCAAGGCGGAGCGCAAGCGTCTCCAGGTCGAGCGGGCAGCGCACAAATCGCCGGATGCCAAGGCGATCAAGATCGCCGACAAGATCAGCAACCTGCGATCCCTGGTGGCGAGCCCGCCGCACGATTGGGACCGGGCCCGGCTCCTCGATTACGTCACCTGGGCCGAGAGCGTCGTCGCCCGCTGCCGCGGCACGAACGCGGCCCTCGACTCCATCTTCGATCAATCCGCCGTCGCGGCGCGGAGAGCGGTCTGATGTCCAACACCCCCAAACCCGCCAGCCTCCCCCGCGCCGCCTACGCGGCGATGTTCGGGCCGACCAAGGGCGACCGCATCCGCCTCGCCGACACCTCACTCGTCATCGAGGTCGAGCACGACCACACCCGCTACGGCGAGGAGGTGAAGTTCGGCGGCGGCAAGGTGATCCGCGACGGGATGGGGCAGAGCCAGGCCAGCAATGCCGGCGGCGCCGTCGACACCGTCATCACCAACGCGGTGGTGCTGGATCACTGGGGCATCGTGAAGTGCGACGTCGGCCTGAAGGGCGGGCGCATCGCGGCCCTCGGCAAGGCCGGCAACCCGGACATCCAGGACAGCGTCACCATCGTGGTCGGGCCGGGCACCGAGGTGATCGCGGGCGAGGGCAAGATCCTCACCGCCGGCGGGTTCGACAGCCACATCCACTTCATCTGCCCGCAGCAGATCGACGAGGCGCTGAATTCCGGCATCACCACGATGCTCGGCGGCGGCACGGGCCCGGCCCATGGCACCTTCGCCACCACCTGCACGCCGGGCCCCTGGCACATCGCCCGGATGATCGAGGCCGCCGACGCCTTCCCGATGAACCTGGCCTTCGCCGGCAAGGGCAACGCCTCGAAGCCCGACAGCCTGGAGGAGATGATCCGCGCCGGCGCCTGCGCGCTGAAGCTCCACGAGGATTGGGGCACGACGCCGGCGGCGATCGATTGCTGCCTGTCGGTGGCGGACGCCCACGACATCCAGGTGATGATCCACACCGACACCCTCAACGAATCGGGCTTCGTCGAGGACACGATCGCGGCGTTCAAGGGCCGCACCATCCACGCCTTCCACACGGAAGGCGCCGGCGGCGGCCACGCGCCGGACATCATCAAGGTGGCGGGGCTGCCGAACGTGCTGCCCTCCTCCACCAACCCGACGCGGCCCTTCACCCGCAACACCATCGACGAGCATCTCGACATGCTGATGGTGTGCCACCACCTCGACCCGTCGATTCCCGAGGACCTCGCCTTCGCCGAGAGCCGGATCCGCAAGGAGACGATCGCCGCCGAGGACATCCTGCACGATATCGGCGCGCTCTCGATGATGTCGTCGGACAGCCAGGCGATGGGCCGGGTCGGCGAGGTGATCATCCGCACCTGGCAGACCGCCGACAAGATGAAGCGCCAGCGCGGGGCGCTTCCGGGCGATGCGTCGGGCAACGACAATGCCCGGGCCAAGCGCTACGTCGCCAAGTACACGATCAACCCTGCCATCGCGCACGGGATCTCGCGCCACATCGGCTCGGTGGAGGTCGGCAAGCTCGCCGACCTGGTGCTGTGGTCGCCGGCCTTCTTCGGGGTGAAGCCCGACCTGATCATCAAGGGCGGCGCCATCGCGGCCGCTCCCATGGGCGACCCCAACGCCTCGATCCCGACGCCGCAGCCGGTGCATTACCGCCCGATGTTCGGCGCCTTCGGGCGCGTGCCGGCCAAGACCGCCCTCACCTTCGTGTCGAAGGCCGCGATCGAGGCAGGGTTGCGCGAGCAGCTCGGCGTCATGAAGGAGCTGGTCGCGGTCGAGAACGTGCGCGGCGGCATCTCGAAGAAGAGCATGATCCACAACGACGCCACCCCGGTGATCGAGGTCGACCCCGAGACCTACGACGTGCGCGCCGACGGCGAGTTGCTGGTCTGCGAGCCCGCCGAGGTGCTGCCGATGGCGCAGCGCTACTTCCTGTTCTGAGGTAATCTGCCGGGCAGGAGCGATCGTCATGCCCAAGCTCGTCGAGCGGGCGCCGGATTCCGGCGCCGCCTCCATCACGGACTTCCATCGCTGGACCCGCGAGCAGGCCGATGCCCTCGCCTCCCGCGATCACGCCCGTCTCGATGTCGTCAACCTGATCGATGAGGTGGAGAGCGTGGGCCGCAGCCAGCGCACGGCGCTCGAATCCCACCTGTGCGTGCTCCTCGTCCACCTGCTGAAATTCCGGATGCAGCCGCAGCGGGCGACGCCGAGCTGGCGTCACACCCTCAAGGCGCAGCGCACGGCGATCGCCCGACTGATCGCCCGCAACCCGAGCCTGCGCGCCTATCCGGCGGCGATCCTCGACGCGACCTATCGGGACGCGGTGCGGGATGCTGCCGGGGAGATCGGAATCGATCCGCGCCTCTTCCCGCAGGCCGTGCCCTTCACGCTCGACCCGGAATTCGAGCCGTGAGCGAGCTCGACCGGCGCGCCCTCTTCTCGACGGATCTCAGCGCCTGGGCCGAGGAGCAGGCGCACCTCCTCGCGGTGGGCGAGGTCGAGGCGATCGACCATGCCCATATCGCCGAGATCGTCCGCGATCTCGGCGAGCGCGAGCGGCGCGAGATCCGGGATCGCCTTGGGGTGATCCTGACCGGCCTCCTGCGCTGGGCCGCGGAGGTCGATCTGCGCTGCGACGGCTGGGCGATCACGATCGACCGGCAGCGCCGGCTGGTCGCGTCCCGCCTCGACGACAGCCCGAGCCTGCGGCCGGAGCTTCCCTGGCTCGTGGCGGAGGTCTATCCCGAGGCCAAGGCCCGCGCCGTGCTGGAGAGTGCCCTGTTCGACGACAGCTTTTCGGAATCCTGCCCGTTCACGGACGAGGAGATCCTCACGCCCGGCTTCCTGCCGGACCCCCACGGCGACGACGTGGTCCGCGGGGCCGGTTGGTGGCGGCGCGAGGCGACGCGATGATCCGCGCCACCCGCGTCATCCGCCGCGACGCCCTCGGCTTCGGCGAGATCGTCGACCGCATCGTGCTCGATTCCGGCGACCGGCACCGCCGTCGCATGGTGATGCGCGGCGTCGGCGGCCTCGCCTTCCTGCTCGATCTGCCCGAGCCGGCCGTCCTCGACGACGGCGATGCGCTGCGGCTCGAGGACGGTCGCCTCGTCTGGGTGGAGGCGGCGCCCGAGCGGCTGCTCGAGATCCGGGCCCCCACCGACCACGCCCTCAAGCGGCTGATCTGGCACATCGGCAACCGGCACATCCCGGCCGAGATCGGCACCGATGCGCTCTGGATCGCCCACGACCACGTCCTCGCCGCGATGGTCGAGGGCCTGGGTGGCACCGCGACCCCGGTGGAGCGGCCGTTCCGACCCGAGGGCGGGGCCTATGCGGGCGGGCACGCGCACGAGCATGGACACGACCACGGGCACGGGCACGGGCACGGGCATCACCACCCGCAAGACCATTCCCATGGCTGAGCGGGTCCCGGACGCCCTGGTGCTGCTCGCCTGGCTCTCGCCGGGCTATCCGGTCGGGGCCTACGCTTATTCGCACGGGCTCGAATGGGCGGTGGAGGCCGGCGACGTGCGCGACGAGGCCTCCCTGCGCGACTGGCTCGCCGACGTGCTGGAGCACGGCGCCGGCCGCAGCGACGCGATCCTGGCCGCCCACGCGCACGACGCGGCGGCGGCGGGCGACGCGGATGCGCTGGTGGCGGTGAACGACCTCGCCCTGGCCCTCAGTCCGTCGCGAGAACTGCATCTGGAGACCAGCCAGCAGGGCCGCTCGTTCCTCGATGCGACCCGCGCCGCATGGGACCTCCCGCGCCTCGCGGAGCTCGGTGCCCGTCTCGACGGGCCGGTGGCCTACCCGGTCGCGGTCGGCGCGGCGGCGGGCGCCCACGGGCTCGACCGCGGCACGGTGCTGGCGGCCTATCTGGCGGCTTTTTTGCAGAACCTGGTCTCGGCCAGCTTGCGCCTGGCTCCCGTCGGCCAGACCGCCGGGACGCGGGTGGTGGCGGCGCTGATGCCCCAGGCGGCTTCCTTGGCGCATGCCGTGCAGGGTGTATCGCTCGACGAGGCCGGGACGGCGACCGTGCGGCTCGATCTCGGCTCGTTCCGGCACGAGACGCAGTATACGCGGATCTTCCGGTCGTAGATTTTGATCGAAGGGTGATCGCTTCTCGCTGGCAGGATTGACACCCACCGCGTCATCCCGGGGCCGCGCAGCGGAACCCGGGATCCATAACCTCTGAGGATGCCGGATGAAGCGGAACGCTGGTCGCTTTGTCCTCGACCGTTAGCGGTTATGGATCCCGGGTTCTCGACTTCGTCGAGCCCCGGGATGACATGTAGGGTTTCAGTTCGGTCCGTCCAAGCAAATCAGACTGTCGACAGCACGCTCACGCCCGCCGCTGCCCGGTCTCCCGCGCGGTGAACCCCTCCAGGATCTTGTCCAGCGTCAGCGGATAATCCCGGATCCGGATCCCGGTCGCGTTGTAGACCGCGTTCGCCAGCGCCGCCCCCGCGCCGCAGATGCCGAGCTCGCCGAGGCCCTTGCTCTTCAGCGGGTTCGCCTTGTCGTCGAGCTCGGGCAGGAACACGGCGTCGATCTCCGGCAGGTCGGCATGGACCGGCACGTGGTACTCGGCGAGGTCGTGGTTGACGAAGCTGCCGTAGCGGGGATCGACCTCGATCGCCTCCATCAGGGCCGCGCCGACGCCGAACACCATGCCGCCGATCGCCTGCGAGCGGGCGGTCTTCGGGTTGAGGATGCGCCCGCCGGTGAACACGCCGAGCATCCGCCGCAACCGGATCTCGCCGGTGTCGGCATCGACGCCGACCTCGGCGAAATGCGCGCCGTAGGAGTACTGCGAGAATTTCTTCTCGTTCTCGCCCGGCTTGATCTCGCCCTCGGCCTCCAGACCGGCGCCGATCAGGTCGCGCAACGCCGCCGAGCGGTTGCCCGAGGTGATCCGGCCGTCGGTGAAGACCGCGTTCTTCGGCTCCAGGTCGGTCTTCGCCAGGAGCTGCGAGCGCAAGGCCTCGCAGGCCATGTAGAGCGCCGAGCCCGAGGAGGCCGCACCGAACGAGCCGCCGGACCCGGAGGACATCGGATCGGCGGTGTCGCCGAGGATCATCTTCACCTGCGAGACCGTCACACCAAGCATCTCGGCGGCGATCTGGCTCAGGATCGTGTAGGTGCCGGTGCCGATATCGGTCATCGCCATCCGGGCGGTGAGCGTCCCGTCGGGGTCGAGGCGCACCTTAGCCTTGGCCGGCTGGAGCGGGTTGAGGCGGGCGGCCGCCGAGACGCCGTGGCCGACCATCCACTGTCCGTCCCGGATCGAACCGGGCTTCGGGTTGCGCTGGTCCCAGCCGAAGCGGCGCGCGCCTTCCTTCAGGCAGGGCACGAGCTGGCGGGTCGAGAACGGCACGTGCTTCTCGGGATCCTGCGCCGGCTCGTTGCGGATGCGCAGCTCGATCGGATCGAGGTTCAGCGCCTCGGCCAGCTCGTCCATGGCGCATTCGAAGGCCAGCATGCCGACCGCCTCGCCGGGCGCCCGCATCGAGGAGGAGAGCGGCAGGTCGAGCGAGGCCAGCCGGTGCGCCGTCAGGCGGTTCGGGGCGGCGTAGAGCGAGCGGGTGACGTTGGCCGAGGTCTCGAAGAAGCTGTCGCCCGGCGTGGTGTCGGACCAGGATTCGTGCGCGATCGCCGTCAGCTTGCCGTCCCGGTCGGCGCCGAGGCGCACCCGCTGCACCGTGTCCGAGCGCCGCGTGGTGACGTGGAAGACCTGCTGGCGGGTGAGCGCGACCTTCACCGGCCGGCCGTTCAGGTTCTTCGAGGCGAGCGCCGCCAGGATCGCGTCCGCCTGCGGCTGGAGCTTGCCGCCGAAGCCGCCGCCGACGAAGCGGCTGATCAGCCGCACGTTGTCCTTCGGCAGCTTGAACACCGAGGCGAGGGCGTCCTGGCCGCGATTCGGCATCTGGTTGGCGGTGATGAGCGTGACCTTGTCACCCTCCCAGGCCGCGAGGGTGGCGTGCGGCTCCATCATGGCGTGGCTCTGCACCGGGGTGGTGTAGCGCGCGTCGATCTTGACCGGGGCCGAGGCGAAGCCGGCGTCGAAATCCCCGAGGGACGAATCCGGCGGCGTCCGCGCCTTCTCGGGCTTCTTCGCCTCGGCCAGCGCGTCGGCCAGCACAAAGGATCCCTTCTCCTGGTCGTAGATCACGCGCAAAGCGGCGGCCGCGGCGCGGGCCTCCTCGAAGCTCTCGGCGACCACCAGGGCGACCGGCTGGCCCCAATGCCTGATCTCGGTGCCGGTCAGCAGCGGGCCGACCTGCTCCTTCTTCTCACCCTGGGGCGGCACGTTGCGATGGGTCAGCACGTGGACGACACCCGGCATCCGCTCGGCCGCCGCGGTGTCGATCTCGCGGATGCGACCCTTGGCGATCGTCGCCGTCACGACGAAGCCGTAGCCGGGATTTGCCATCTCCCGGCTCTCGTAGGCGTAGGTCGCGTGGCCGGTGACCTTCAGGGGGCCGTCGACGCGATCGATCGGCTGGCCCACCGGGCCGTTCGTGTGCGTGTCGAGGGGCGTGACGCCGATCGGCTGGCTCATGTCCATGGCGGTTCTCCGAATCCGGCGATCAGGCGCGCAATGCTTCCGCGACCGCGGCCGCGAGGGTGCGCTTGGCGAGCGGGATCTTGAAGTCGTTGGCGCCGTAGCCGCGGGCGCCCTTCAACGCCGCCTCGCCGGCGGCACCGACGCCCTCGCGCACCAGCGCCGCTTCCGCCTCCGCGACCCGCCACGGCTTGTGGGCGAGACCACCGAAGGCGAGGCGCGCCGAGCGCACCTTGCTGCCGTCGGCCTCGATCACCGCCGCCACCGAGACGAGGGCGAAGGCGTAAGACGCCCGATCGCGCACCTTGCGGTAGACGTGGCGGCCCTTGACCGGCGCCGGCAGGGTCACGGCGGTGATGATCTCGCCGGGCGTGAGGGTGGTCTCCACCTGCGGCGTGTCGCCGGGCAGGCGGTGCAGGTCGGCGATCGGGATCTTTCGCTCCGCGCCCTCCGGGGTCACGGTCTCGACCGTGGCGTCGAGCGCCCGCATGGCGACCGCCATGTCGGAGGGATGCGTCGCGATGCAGTGCTCGGAGGTGCCGACCACCGCCAGGATGCGGTTGAACCCTCCGATCGCCGAGCAGCCGGAGCCGGGCTGGCGTTTGTTGCACGGCATCGCGGTGTCGTAGAAATACGGGCAGCGGGTGCGCTGCAGCAGGTTGCCGGCGGTCGTCGCCTTGTTGCGCAGCTGGCCCGAGGCGCCGGCGAGCAGCGCGCGCGACAGCACGCCGTAATCGCGCCGCACCCGCTCGTCGGCGGCGAGATCGGCGTTGCGCACCATCGCGCCGATGCGAAGCCCGCCGTCGGACGTCGCCTCGATCCGGTCGAGCGGCAGGCGGTTGACGTCGACGAGGTGGGTCGGCGTCTCGATCTGCAGCTTCATCAGGTCGAGGAGGTTGGTGCCGCCGGCGATGAAGCGGGCGTTGGGCTGGCCGGCCACGGCCTTGGCGGCCTCGGCCACGCTGGCGGGGCGCTCGTAGGTGAAAGCCTTCATGGGATCCCCCTCAGAGCCGCGTGGCGGTGCCGCCGGCCTCGCGGATCGCCGCGACGATGTTCGGGTAGGCGGAGCAGCGGCAGATATTGCCGCTCATCCGCTCGCGGATCTCCGCGTCGGTCAGGGCGACCTTGGCGGTCAGGTCCTGCGTCACGGTGCTAGGCCAGCCGGCCTTGGCTTCGTTCAGCATCCCGGCGGCCGAGCAGATCTGGCCCGGCGTGCAGTAGCCGCACTGGAAGCCGTCATGCTTGACGAAGGCGGCCTGGAGCGGGTGCAGCTGGTCGCCCTCGGCCAGCCCCTCGATGGTCTGGATCTCGTCGCCCTCGTGCATCACCGCGAGGGTCAGGCAGGAATTGATCCGCCTTCCGTTGACCAGCACCGTGCACGCGCCGCACTGGCCGTGGTCGCAGCCCTTCTTCGAGCCGGTGAGGCCGATGCGCTCGCGGAGAGCGTCGAGGAGCGTGGTGCGCGGATCGACATCGAGGGGCCGGGCCCGGCCGTTGACCTGGAGGGTCACCGGCATGCGCGGCGTCGCCGGCTCGGCGGCGAGGGCCTGCGGCGCGGGCGCCTGCCCGGTCGCGGCCCGGAGCGGTCCGGCGAAGCCCAGCACCGCCGCGGCGGCGACGCCGCTCTCCAGAACGCTCCGGCGCGTCAAGAGCGGCGCGGAATCGGACTTGTCCATGGTGCCTCCCGGCCCGAAACGAGGTGACGGCCCGAGGGCGCGCCTTGCGCCGCCTCGGCCGTTGGGCCGCGACGCGATCGCTCACCAAACGTGCGGCGGAGCGGAGGGGTCCCGGGAGGGGCGCGGGTGCGGCATCGCGTGCGCCGGAGGTGGCGGTTGAGCGGGTGGCTCCCGTCCAGCTTCCTCATGCGTGGGAGGCAGAAAGCTGTTCGCGCCGTCTCATTCAACTGTCGAAAAATAAACTTTGCGTTAGATAGATTCGAAGGCTGATTGGCTGATGAGCAAATACATCTTAAATACACCATCATCCTGAGGTATCAATCGGCTGGAAATCGACTGACTTCGAAGGAGGTCGCAAGGAGCCATTCAGATTTCTGGAGGCCTCCTTCGAGGCCTCCGCTTCGCTCCGGCACCTCGGGATGAGGGCGCGGGTGGGACGGGATCACATCTTGCGGTACTGTCGAATGAGCACCTCGACCGCTCACCCCACCCCCGAGAACTCCGCCGCCAGCGCCGGCACCAGTTCCCCCAGAAAATCCTCCGCCGCGGCCGGCAGCGTGCGCCCCGCCTTGGCGATCAGGCAGACCGGCCTGGAAAAGCTCGCCTCGGCGATCGGACGCGCGCGCAACTCGGGCTCGGCCCGGATCTCGCGGGCGGAGCCCGGCAGGATGGTGAGGCCGAGCCCGGCCCGCACCATGCCGACCGCCGTCATCATGTAGGTCGCCTCGCAGGCGGTCACCGGCAGCCGGCCGGCGGCCACGAAGGCGGCGTCGACGACGGCGCGCACGCTGGTCTCGGCATCCATCAGCACCAGGGGATACTCGGCGAGCGCCTCCAGCGTGACGGTTCCGGCCTCCCCGATCGGATGGCCCGCCGGGTAGACCACGTGCAGGGCGTCCGCCGCGCGGGCGAGCACCGTCACGTCGGGATCGCGCACCTCGCCGCCGGTGACCCCGAGGTCGACCTCCTCGCGCCGCACCAAAGCCAGCACCCGCTCGGCGATGGCGTCCTTGACGACGAAGCCCATCCGCGGATGCGCCGCCCGGAAGGCCGCGATCGCGTCCGGCAAGACACCGGCCGCCACCGAGGGCAGGGCCGCGATCCGCACGATGCCGTGGCGCCGCGCTGCGAGGTCGCGGGTGTCGATCACCACGCTGTCGAGCTCGCGCAGCACCCGCTGGAACACCGGCAGCAATTCGCGCCCGACCCGGGTCGGCTCGACGCTGCGGCTGTTGCGGTCGAGGAGGCGCACCGCCAGCGCCTCCTCCAGCCGGCGGATCTGCACCGTGAGCGCGGGCTGCGACAGGTTCAGCAGGGCGGCCGCCCGGGTGAAGCTGCGCAGATGCGCGACCGACACGAAGGCCCGGACGTGGCGCAGGTTGAGATCCATAACGGATGGTTATCGGGACGATCCGATCTTTTCAATTGCCGGATCGTCGGCCCCTTGGTGTGATCCGGGCACACTGAACGGTGCCACGTCCGAGCGCCGAACCCCGGAGGAAACGATGCTGGCCCTGCTCGGCCTGTGCACGATCGCGTTGCTGCTCGCCGCCATCCTGACCAAGCGCCTGTCGCCCCTCGTGGCGCTGATCGTCATCCCGGTCGCCGCCGCCCTCGTCGGCGGCTTCGGGCTCGATACCGGCAAGTTCGTCCTCGCCGGCATCCAGAGCCTGGCGCCGGTCGTCGGGATGTTCGTCTTCGCGATCCTGTTTTTCGGCATCGTCAGCGATGCCGGATTGCTCGACCCGATCATCGACCGGATCCTCGCCACCGTCGGCACCCGGCCGAGCCGGATCGTGCCCGGCACGACGCTGCTCGCGCTGCTGATCCATCTCGACGGCTCGGGCGCGGTCACCTTCCTGATCACCATCCCGGCGATGCTGCCGCTCTACGACCGGGTCGGGATCGACCGGCGCATCCTCGCCTGCGCCGCCTCGCTCGCCGCCGGCGTGAACTTCCTGCCCTGGACCGGGCCGATGATCCGCGCCTCCGCCGCCCTGAAGCTGCCGATCCCCGACATCTTCACGCCGCTGGTGCCGGTCCAGGCGGTCGGCCTCCTTTTCATCTTCGCCGTCTCGTACTGGCTCGGCCTGCGCGAGGAACGCCGCCTGAAGCGGGCCGGGGCCGGCACCGAAGAGGCCGTCGCCGCCGGCGGGCGCGCCTTGAGCGACGCCGAGCGGGCCTTGCGCCGGCCCGACCGGTTCTGGCCGAACCTCGTCCTCACCGTCGCGGTGCTCGGCACCATGGTGCTGATGGCCGAAAAGATCCCGCCGGCGCTGATGTTCATGCTCGGCACGGCACTCGCGCTGATCATCAACTACCCGAGCGTCGACGCGCAGCGTCAGCGCATCGATGCCCACGCCAAGGCGGCGATCCTGATGGCGTCGATCCTGCTGGCGGCGGGCGTGTTCACCGGCATCATGCAGGGCACCGGCATGCTGAAGGCGATGGCGCAAGGCGCAGTGGCCTTCGTGCCGCCCGGCCTCGCCCCGCACATCCCCTTCGCGCTCGGCCTCGTCTCGATGCCGCTCAGCATGCTGTTCGACCCGGATTCGTTCTATTTCGGCGTGCTGCCGGTGGTGGCCGAGGTCGCCCACCAGCTCGGCGTGCCGCCGCTCCAGGTGGCGCAGGGCGCGCTGCTCGGCCAGATGACCACCGGCTTCCCGGTCAGCCCCCTCACCCCCGCGACCTTCCTAGTCTGCGGCCTGTGCGGCATCGACCTCGCCGACCACCAGAAGTTCACCTTCCCGTTCCTGCTCGCGGCCTCCGTGGTGATGACCTTCGCGGCCGTCGCCTTCGGGGTGTTTCCGCTCTGAGCCGAGGAGATCGATGATGAAAGCTATCCGCCTGGGCGCCGGGGCCGGCTATGCCGGCGACCGGATCGAGCCCGCCGTCGAACTCGCCGAGCACGGCGCCCTCGACTACCTCGTCTTCGAGTGCCTGGCCGAGCGCACCATCGCGCTCGCCCAGCAGGCCCGCCTGCGCGACCCCGCCGCCGGCTACGACCCGCTGCTGGAGGCCCGGATGCGGGCGGTGCTGGCGCCGTGCCGGCGCAACGGCACCCGCATCGTCACCAATATGGGCGCGGCGAACCCCCTCGCCGCCGCGGAGAAGACCCGGTCCATCGCCCGCGACCTCGGTCTCACCGGCCTCAAGGTGGCGGCGGTGATCGGCGACGACGTGCTGGAGGCGGTCGGCGCCGGCGACTTCGAGATCCTGGAGACCGGCGGCCGGGTACGCGACCTCGGCAACCGGGTGATCTCGGCCAATGCCTATCTCGGCGCGGGCCCGATCGCCGAGGCTTTGCGCCAAGGCGCCGACGTCGTCATCACCGGCCGGGTCGGCGACCCGGCGCTCTTCCTCGCCCCCCTCGTCCACGCCTTCGGCTGGGCCATGGACGATTGGGAGCGGCTCGGCCGCGGCACCCTCGCCGGCCACCTCCTCGAATGCGCCGGCCAGATCACCGGCGGCTACTTCGCCGATCCCGGGGTGAAGGACGTGGCCGGTCTCGCCCGCCTCGGCTTTCCCATCGGCATCGTCGACGAGGCGGGCGGGATCGAGATCACCAAGGTGCCGGGATCGGGCGGGCAGGTGACGCTCGCCACCTGCAAGGAGCAGCTGCTCTACGAGGTGCACGACCCCGCCCGCTACCTCCAGCCCGACGTGGTGGCGGATTTCTCCGAGGTGACGCTGGAGGCCCTCGGCCCCGACCGGGTGCGGGTGACGGGCGGGCGCGGCCTGCCGGCGACCGGCCTCCTCAAGGTCTCGGTCGGGTTGATCGATTCCTATATCGGCGAGGGCCAGATCTCCTATGCGGGCCCGGGCGCCGCTTCCCGCGGCCGCCTCGCCCTCGACATCGTGCGCGAGCGCCTGGAGCTCACCGGCGTTCGGGCGCGCGAGCTGCGCTTCGACCTGATCGGCGTCGATTCCCTGCACGGCGCCCGTCTGGCGGGTGAGGCAGAGCCCTACGAGGTGCGCGTCCGCGTCGCCGGGCGCTGCGACAGCCTCGGCGAGGCGGCGCGGATCGGCAACGAGGTCGAGACCCTCTACACCAACGGCCCGGCCGGCGGCGGCGGGGCCTGGAAATCGGCCCGCGAGGTGGTCGGCGTGCTCTCGGTGCTGGTGCCGGCGGCGCTCGCCCGGCCGAGCGTGCGGATGATCGAGGCGTGAGGGAGACGACGATGAAGCTGCGCGCGCTCGCCCATTCCCGCACCGGCGACAAGGGCAACACCGCCAACATCTCGCTGATCGCCCACGATCCGGCCGATTACCCGCGCCTGGAGCGCCACGTCACCGCGGAGCGGGTGCAGGCCCATTTCGCCGGTGTCGTTCAGGGCGAGGTGACCCGCTACACCCTCCCCCGCCTCGGCGCCCTCAACTTCGTGATGACCGGGGCCTTGGGCGGCGGCGTCACCCGCTCGTTGGCGCTCGACGCCCACGGCAAGGGCTTGAGCGCGGCGTTGCTCGACCTGGAGATCCCCGACGAGGCGTGAGTCGGCCGGCCCAAGGGAAGCTCATGATGATGTGGAGCGCGGCCGGCCGGGGATTGCCGGCCGGCCCGTGATCGCGTCCCATCATCGGCATGCGGATCGAGGTCGCGCGCAGAGGACAGGCCGTCAACGGCGGCTCAAGCTTAACCGGCGGTGAGCCGAACCTGCGCGTTTCTCCGCGATCGTCGCGACTTTCGCTGACCAGCCGAGCAGAGCCCCGGGGTTCGTCTTGGCTCAGCTTCATTTTGGGCTGGATCGGTGGTAACGCGCATGTTACCCGACAAATACGGAACCGAATCGGTTCACCTCCCTCCTTGTCCGGAACTGCCATGCTCCTCCGGTTTCACCTGGGCCGGATGGCCTGCCTGACGGCGGCCATTCTCGCCGGTCATCTGGTTGCGGCCCGTCCCGCTTCGGCCTGCCCGGCGGCCTTGCCGGCGGCTTTGGAGCGGATGAGCCTCGACGTGACCGAGGCGCACGTGGCGCGGCGCGAGGCGGTGCGGGTGCTCGCCATCGGCTCGTCCTCGACCGAGGGCATCGGCGCCTCCGCGCCGGACCGGACCTACCCGCACCTGCTGCAGCAATCCCTGCGCGCCGCCTGGCGCGGCACCCCGGTCGAGGTCACCAATGCGGGCATCGGCGGCGAGACCGCCGACCAGACCCTGGCGCGCCTCGCCGAGGCCCTGAACCAGACGGTCAAGCCCGATCTGGTGATCTGGCAGGTGGGCACCAACGACGCGATCACCGGCGGCAGCGAGGCGGCGTTCCGGGTCCGGCTCGAGCAGGGCATCGCGCTCGTCCGCGCCGCCGGCAGCGACCTGATCATCCTCGACCAGCAATATTACCCGGCGATCCCCGACCACGCCCGCTACGAGCGCTTCGTCGGTCTGGTCGCGGCCGTCGCGACCGGGGCCGAGGTGCCGGTCTTCTCGCGCTACGCTCTGATGAAGGACTGGAACCGCCAGGATCCGGACCTGCTCGCCGGCATGCTGTCCTCCGACAAGTTCCACATGGGCGACCTGGGCTATGCCTGCCTCGCCCAGGCGCTCGGCCGCGACATCCAGGACGCCGTGACCCCGCGGCCCGATCCGCTCCAGGCCGTCGCCCGCGCCAAGCGCCAGCCGCTGCCGGGGAATGTCGGGCTGAAGCGGGGCTGACGGAGGTCTCGATCGTGGCGGTGGAACGACGCCCTCGGACGGATCCCGTCCGGGGGCGTCATGCATTTTGAGCTGTGCGACTGCCTTTCGGACCATCCCACCTGCGGCTTGATCCTGAGAGCCGGGTTGAACGGGTTGGCTGATCGAATTGCCACCCTCAATGTCATCCCGGGGCCGCGCAGCGGAACCCGGGATCCATAACCGCCGACGCTGCAGAATGAAGCGGATGGCGTTCAGCCCGAGTCTGCACCGTCAGCGGTTATGGATCCCGGGTTCTCGCCTGCGGCGAGCCCCGGGATGACGTCGAGAGTTGTCAGCTCATGCACCGAGAATGATCGACACGGACTATCAAGTAAACTCGGAGCGAGCTTGCGGGCGGGATGCAAACATTCGCTGTGAGATCATAGAGACGCTACACCTCCGGCCCCCGCAGGTGCCACTCCGTCGCCCCCTGATACGCCTGCCCGATGCGGAGTGCCGTCGCCTCGTCGTAGCCGCGGCAGACGATCTGGAGCGAGAGCGGCAGGCCGCCCGCCGTGACGCCGTTCGGCAGCGCCAGGGCGCAGAGTTCGAGCAGGTTGCCGAAGCGGGTGAAGCGCGAGGGCATCACCGTCTGGTCGACGGTGTCGAGGGGGATCGCCGCGCTCTCGGTGGTCGGGGTGAGGAGCGCGTCGATGCCCTCCATCGCCCGGGCGAAGGCGACCTTCATCTCCTGCTGCATCCGCTTCGTGCGCAGGTAGTCCTGCGCGCTTACCCCGGCACCCGCCAGCGTGCGCAGGCGGACATCCTCGTCGAGGCGCGAGGCCCGGTCCTCGGACAGGACGCCGTTGAAGAAGTAGCACTCGGCCTGCACGATCGCCGAAGTGGTCACGAGGTCGGCGAAGCGGAACGGCAAATCGACTTCGACGATCTCGGCGCCGAGCCGCGCCAGCGCCTCCAGGGAGGCGTCGTAGGCATCCAGCATCTCGGACGAGACCCCCGCCCGCTCGACGGCGGGCATCCGGGCGAGGCGCAATCCGCGCACGCCGCGATGCAGGACCGGCATCGGGTCCTCGGGGGCGATGCCCCGGGTGTTCGGGTCGCGCGGGTCGGGTCCGGACAGGATCGTGTAGAGGAGCGCCACGTCCTCCACGCTGCGCGCCATCGGCCCCGGCGTGTCGAGGCTGGTGCTGAGCGGCACGATGCCGGCGGTGCTGACCCGGCCGATCGTGACCTTGAGCCCGGTCAGCCCGCAGAACGAAGCCGGCAGCCGCACAGAGCCGCCGGTATCGGTACCGATCGCCCAGGGCGCCATCCGGGCCGCCACCGCGACGCCCGAGCCGCTCGAGGAACCGCCGGGCGTGCGCGGCGTCGCGAGGTCCCAGGGGTTCCACGGCGTACCCATGTGCTGGTTGGTGCCCCAGCCGCCATAGGCGAACTCGACCGTGTGGGTCTTGCCGAGCACGATCATGCCCTGCGCCAGCATGCGTTTGGCGATCGTCGCGGTCTCGGCGGCGCGGCGCTCGCGGAAATGCGCCGAGCCGCCGGTGGTGATCCGACCCTCCAGGTCGATCAGGTCCTTGAGCGCCACCGGCACGCCGTGGAGCGGGCCGACGGCGTGGCCGGCGCGGATCATCCGGTCGGCGCCCTCGGCGGCGAGCCGCGCGTCGTCGCCGTAGACCGCGACGAAGGCCCGCAGCTTCGGCTCCAGCCGCTCGATCCGGGCGAGATGCGCCTCCACGGCCTCGACCGGCGAGATTTTTCGGGATGCGATAGCGCGGGCGAGCTGGTGGGCCGGAAGCTCGACGGGATCGGTCACGGTGGAACTCCTCACTGTACGCTGATCCGGGTCAGGTCGACGAACCATGACTGGGGCGAGACGAAGTTCTTGACCCGCGGCGACATCGCCCGCGGGTTGAGATCATGCACGATGTACAGCCAGGGCGGATCATCGACCAGACGCTCATGCGCCGCCCGCGTCGCCCGGGCGATGGCCTCCGGGTCGGTCGCCCCGGCGAGGTCCCTGAGCGCCGCGTCGAAGCGGGCATCCGTCCATTGCGGGAAGTTGAAGCCCTTCGGCGAGACGTTGGCGGAGGAAAAGTAGCGCGCCATCACGGCGACGTCCGAGGAGGGCGAGGAGACGTTGAGGGCGTTCGCCCCCTGGAGCGAAGGCGAATCCGGCGCCGCCCGCCCGGCATTGAGCAGCACCTGCCACTCGACCACGTTGAACGTGACGTCGACGTTGCAGGTCTGTTTCAGGTTCTCCTGCAGGAACTCGTTCATCGGCAGCGGCTGCATCTGCCCTGAGCCGGAGGTCGAGATCATCACCTTGAGCGACAGCGGCTTCTTGTCGGTGAAGCCGGCCTCGGCGAGGAGTGCCCGGCCCTTGTCCGGGTCGAGGCGGTAGCGGTTCTCAGGGGAGCCGAAATCCGGATCGGAGGCCTTCAGCCAGCCCACGGCCGGCTCGGCGGTGCCGTTCAGGAAGGTCACCAGCCCGTCCCGGTCGATGCAGTAATTGAGCGCCCGGCGCACCCGCACGTCCTTCAGCGGGCTGTTCGCCGCGCCGATATTGTAGAACCATGGCCAGATATGCGGGTAGGAGCCGGTGGTGATGGTGAAGCCCGCCTGGCGCAAGGAGGCGAGCCCGTCCGGCGCCGGCGCCTCGATCCAGTCGACCTGGCCCGCGCGGAGCGCCGCGATGCGGGCATTGGCCTCCGGGATCGGCATCAGCCGCACCTTGTCCACCTTCGGCAGGTTCTCCCGGTCCCAGTAATCCGGGTTGCGGGCGAGCTCGACCGCCTCGCGCGGCCGCACCCCGGTGATGCGGAACGGCCCGGTGCCGGCGGCCGGCAGCATCCCGACCTTGGCCCAGTCCCGCCCGGCCGCCTCGAACGAGGCCGGCGAGGTGAAGAGCAGGTAGACCACCATGTAGGGAAAGTACGAAGCCGGGCTCGCGCTGGTGATGGCGACCGTGCGGTCGTCGATCTTGCGGTAGCTCGCGAGCAACGGCGCTCGCGCCCGGGTGATGCCGGCGGCCGGCGGCTCGTATTGCGGGCTGTCCTGCTTGAAGTAGCGGTCGAGGTTCCAGATCACCGCGTCGGCATCGAAGGCGGTGCCGTCGTGGAAGCGCACACCCTGGCGCAGGTGGAAGATCCAGGTCTTCGCGTCGTCCGGCGCCTGCTCCCACTTTTCCGCCAGACCCGGCCGCAGATTCGCCAGCCGGTCGGTGCGCGAGAGGTCCCACAGCACCAGCCCCTCGAAGACCGGGTAGCCGAGAAAGCGCATCCCCTCGAAGCCGTTATTCGGCATGCCGGTGGTGGTCGGCACGTCGGCGGCGGTCATGCCGATGCGCAGGACCGATTCGGCCCGGGCCGGTGCGGCGAGGAGGAGCGCCGAGAGGGCGGCGGAGAGGCAGAGCGGACGGGGCATGGCGGCGGGCTCCGTAAGGGCTCGTCCGCCGCCGCAAGAGCCGGGCCAGTCCGGCTCTCGCGAAGTCGAATCGTTAGCTCTTGAGCCGGTACCCCGTCCGGAAGATCCACGCCACCGCCGCGAGGCAGGCGGCCAGGAAGACCAGAGCCATGACGACGCTCACCGCCGGGTTGACGTCCGAGTGGCCGTAGAAGCTCCAGCGGAAGCCGCTGATCAGGTAGACGACCGGGTTGACCAGGCTGACCGTCCGCCACACCGGCGGCAGCATGTCGATGGAGTAGAAGCTGCCGCCGAGGAAGGTCAGCGGCGTGACGATGAGCAGCGGCACCAGCTGCAGCTTCTCGAACCCGTCCGCCCACAGGCCGATCACGAAGCCGAACAGGCTGAAGGTGACGGCGGTGAGGACCAGGAAGAACACCATCACGAACGGGTGCTCGATGCGCAGCGGCACGAACAGGGCCGAGGTCGCCAGGATGATCAGCCCGAGCATGATCGACTTGGTCGCCGCCGCCCCGACATAGCCGGCGACGATCTCCACCGCCGAGATCGGCGCCGACAGGATCTCGTAGATCGTGCCGGAGAAGCGCGGGAAGTAGATGCCGAACGAGGCGTTGGCGATGCTTTGCGTCAAGAGCGTCAGCATGATCAGGCCCGGCACGATGAAGGCGCCGTAGGGCACCCCGTCGACCGAGGTGATCCGCCCGCCGATCGCGGCGCCGAACACCACGAAGTACAGCGAGGTCGAGATCACCGGCGCGACGATGCTCTGGAGCAGCGTGCGGAAGGCGCGGTGCATCTCGAAGCCGTAGATGGCGCGGATGGCGGGCCAGTTCATGCGCGGTCCCTCACCAGGTCGACGAAGATGTCCTCGAGCGAGCTCTGACGGGTCTGGAGATCGCGGAAGCGGATGCCGGCGGCGGCGAGGTCGGTGAGCAGCGTCGTGATGCCGGTGCGCTCGGCCTTGGTGTCGTAGGTGTAGGTCAGCGCGGCCCCGTCCTCCGACAGCGTCAGCGGGTGGTCGGCGAGCGCCGGCGGCAGCGTGCCGAGGGGCTCGTGGAGCTGGAGCGTCAGCTCCTTGCGGCCGAGCTTGCGCATCAGCTCGGCCTTCTCCTCGACCAGCACGATCTCGCCCTTGGCGATCACCCCCACCCGGTCGGCCATTTCCTCGGCCTCTTCGATGTAGTGGGTGGTGAGGATGACGGTGACGCCCTGGTCGCGCAGGCGGCGCACCATGCGCCACATGTCCTGGCGGAGCGCCACGTCGACGCCGGCGGTGGGCTCGTCGAGGAACAGGATGCGCGGCTCGTGGGCGAGTGCCTTGGCGATCAGCACCCGGCGCTTCATGCCCCCCGACAGGGTCATGATCTTCGCGTCGCGCTTCTCCCACAGCGAGAGGTCGCGCAGGACCTGCTCCACGTGGGCGGGGTCGGCTTTCAGGCCGAACAGGCCGCGGCTGAAGCTCACCGTCGCCCACACCGTCTCGAAGGCGTCGGCGGTGAGCTCCTGCGGCACCAGGCCGATGAGGCGCCGCGCGGCGCGGGGCTCGGTCAGGATGTCGTGCCCGCCGACCGTCACCGTGCCGGTGCTCGGCGTGACGATGCCGCAGATGATGCTGATGAGGGTCGTCTTGCCGGCGCCGTTCGGCCCGAGCAGGGCGAAGATCTCGCCCTGGCGGACGGTCAGGTCGACGCGCTTGAGCGCGGCGTGACCCGAGGCGTAGGTCTTCGACAGGTTACTGATCGTGATGATGGGCGTCATCCGGTCCCGGGGCGTGCTGGGGCGAGCGGTGTCGCGCTCACCTAGGCCGGAGATGGCGGGATGGCCACCATCCGTTGCCGGCAAGTCGTTGCCCGCGAATCGTGATCGGCAAGTCAGCGCCGGCAAGTCACTACGGGCAAGCCGTCGCGCTCGGGCTTGAGCGCGACGGAAAACCGGCTCGGTGCGGCGCCGCTATGCGCTCCTTCCGGCGTCGGGTTGGTGCGCTGGCGCACCCGGCGGTGCTGCCGGTCAGGCGGCCTTTCCGGGTCCGTCCCGGTCCGGGCCGTCCTCGTCGTCGAGGTCGTCGCCGTCATAGGCGTCCTCGTCGGTCTCCGGCCGCTGGTCCTCGTTGTCCTCCGGTGCCTCGGCGTCGTCCCGGCTCCGGACCTTGGTGTAGAAGTTGCCGACCTGCAGCGCCTCGCCGGCGGTGACCATCGCGCTCAGATAGGCGTTGATGGTCGCCGGTGCCGCGTCGGGCAGCGCGCGCAGGATCTGCGGCTGCGACAGGCCCTGCGGCCCGGCGCCGTCTATCAGCGCCTTGAGGCGGCCCTTGGTCGAGTTCGCCCGCGGTCCGCGCGGTCCGCGCCGCCCCCCCGCGCGGGGCTCGCCGCGATCCGGACCAGAGGCCGGGCCCGCCGAGGGCAGCGACAGCCCGAGATCCTCGATCGGCGTATCCTCGATGATCGCCCGGAGCGCGTTCTCGGCGAGCCGGAGCTTGGCCAGCTCCGCCCCGATGCGCTCGTACTCGGCCTCGAGCGCCGCTCTCCGTTGGCTCACATCAGCCAAGGCCTTCATGAGCGCATCATTCCCCGACATTGCCCCTCCAGACAAACTGGGCAACGGCTCCTTGCACAGGCGGTCAGGCTCGTCAACGAAGAGGGCGCCGGTGTCCTCAAGAGGAATCAGCGGGCCCGCTTCGGCAGCGACCGGGTGCGTCGAGCCTGTTTCGCCCCTGGCTTTACCTGGACGACATCCATTTACGAGCGCGGTGGTGCGACGAGGGCGCCGATGGTGCCGAAGGCCTCGCGTATCCGTCCCTGCGCGATCGTCTCTCTGTCCACGGACCTGTATATCTCGTATGAGCGCTTCAAGTATTCTTCCAGGCCAATCTCGCGATCATCGCCGGACTGCGCCGGCTTCAGGTACGTCGTGCTGCCAGCCAAGCCGATGGATCGGGCGAGAGGGGGGAAGACCGGTCCGACGAAATGCTCCTTGAGGGCATCGTGCACATCGGTCGGGACTGCTACGTCCGGCGCAACGATGCCGGCCTTCTTCAAGGCCTGCGTCGTCAGCTCGGCGATAATCTGAATCGAGGGATGATTGATCGTGTGCATGAAGGCGCCGGATTCGGCGAGAAGACGCTCGACGAGCCCATCCACATCGTAGCCGGCTGCCGCGTACGTCTCCCTCATGAATCGATACGAGACCTCATACTCCGCAAAATAGCCAAGTTCGGCAAAGATATACTTATTGAATAACTTCGCGGCTCTGGCTTCGCTCAGCTGCGCCAGGAAGCAGGCCGCGCCGATGATGGAGTGCATGTCGCTGTGGGCGCCATGAACGACTTTTCCGTGATCGGCGATATACGCCATGTCAGGATGAAGGCCGCTGAAGACGAACGTCGGCAGATAGACGGCCTTCAACGTCGGAGAGGTCAGGGAACTGGCGCGCAGGTAAGGCATGTCGGCGTCGCCGTCACCGACCTGCGTGATGACGACGTCGAAATGCCTGACGTGTTCGCGCACATCTTCCGGGCGCATGGTGACATGAATGTGTTGTGCGTCGATGAGCGCGCTCGGCAGCAGCTTTTCCGCGGTCGCCTTCATGCCGGCGACCTGACAGGATCCGATGAAGCCAATTCGTAAAATGCTCATAGACTTTCCTCAATAACCTCTTCGTCGCAGATGATTGTCGAAAGTTCTCTGATGTTTTTCATCCTCTTTTCAAATTCACTGTCTGAAATTGACGGTGATGGATCAGCGATTCGAGCTGAATGCGATGAGCCGAGGTAGTGATTCGAGAAGGTTCGCATCACGTAGGCGACGCCGTCCGGCGTCACGTCTCGCAGATCGTCGGCGAAGAACGCGCCACGTGTGTGGCTTCCCGTGATCATCTCGTAGGAAGGGAAATATTCCACCCAATCGAACGCACCGGCCACCTGGTCGGCGACGACGCGGAGCACCGACTTGCTGTAGGTCGTCGCAGTCAGGACGTGGCGGTTCTCGTAGGTCGCGATGAGCGGCACGGGAGACACCGTCAGCAACACGCTGACACGAGGGTTGATTTTTTTCAGTCTCTGCAGGAACTTGATCAAGTCTTCCTGTATTTCACCGACCGTGAAGTTGTGAAAAGCGTAGCTGGCGGGATCGACGCCGGGGCTGACGACACCCGGTGCCAGCGGAAAGACGGCACCGTCGCGGTTCGAGATCCACGCTTCGGTCAGGCCGAGCGTGAAGATGAAGACATCGCAATCCTCGAACACGGTACGGACCGCATCCAGATGGGCTTCGCGATCCTCGACCAGTTGCTCGATCGTCTCGAACCCGTGAGATTGGATCTGCGGCCTGAACGGATCGATGTAGCGCCCGTCCTCGCGAACCCAGGCGACCTCCTCCGGTTCGTACAGCGAGTAGGCTCTCTCGAAGAGCTGCGACAATTGCCGGACCGTGTAGATGTTTCCGTACCGCGCCGAGAACGTGCCGTAATTTTCATTCTGGCTGAAGTCGAAGGCCGGCTTCGACTCCGCGACCATGTAATGGAAGCCCTGACCGACCAGGGTGCGGGCGATGTGCTGGGCAAAGCAGCTTCCGGCCGTGGCGATCCGGGTCTCGTGCCCGATCTGGATGTTGGTGCTGACGACCGGATCGACCTCCGTCGGAGCCGGCATCGCGACGGATTTGCGCCAGAATTGAAAATCGGGCTTGCCTCGATAGGGATTCGTCACTGTCTGCCCCTCTGCACGAAGCCTGCCCATCGATGAGACGACACGCCTCTCGACCAATCTGCGCGCCCGTGCCGAATGTGTGGATGCTGATCAACGCTTGAGCGAGGCCGGCATTGATGAAGGCGTCTCCCGCCCGGCCTCCCTGGAAGCCGAGTGATCCAGATACCTTTGGTTTCTACTCCGCGGGAAGGAGGCACTCAAGGGTCGTGGCACCCGGCGACACAGGCTCGGAGAGAGGCGGGCAGGGCGGCACCCGGCCCGCAGCATGCCGGGGATATCGTGTGGACTGGGTCCGTCGTTCCCGTGACGAGATGGTGAGCGCGCTGGGACTCGAACCCAGGACCTACAGATTAAAAGTCCGTTGCTCTACCAGCTGAGCTACGCGCCCGCTCCCGGGGATGGCGGCACGGCGCTGGCGGGCCGGCCCAGGTCCTGTTCGGAGCAGAGGCGGACATAGGGGGTTGACGCGGCCGGGTCAACCGGGGACCACGGCCGCCCACACAAGCTTCGCATCGATGCCGCCCGACACCGCCTCCCACGCCGAGTCCGCCGCGATCTGGCGGCTTTTCACGGGCCTCCTCCTCGGCGCGGCCGGGCTGGCCGGGCTCCTCGTGCTCGCCTTCGTGGCCGCCCTCGACCCCTACGGCCTGCGCGCCGCGCCCGGGCGGGTGCCGGGGCCGATCATGGATCTCAACCAGCGCTTCATGTACCCGCAGGTCGTGCGGAGCGGGGCGTACGATGCGGCGGTGTTCGGCACCTCGACCGCACGCCTTCTCGATCCGCGGGCCCTCGACCGGGCCTTCGGCGGGCACTTCGCCAACCTCGCGATGAACGCCGCGACGCCCTGGGAGCAGACGCAGCTCGCCCGGCTGTTCCTGGCGCGGGGACCCGCGACGGCTTTGCTGTTCGGCCTCGACGCGCCGTGGTGCGAGGCGGATGCGGACCGGAAGCGCCTGACCTTCCGGGCCTTCCCGCCCTGGCTCTACCGCGAGCCCCTGGCCTGGACCGCAATGTTTCATCAGTGGAACCAGCAGAGCGTCGAGATCGCCGGACGGGCTCTACTCCATCGCCTCGGGCGCCTGCCGGCCCGCATCCGCGGCGACGGCTACGAGGTCTTCACCCCGCCGGAATCGCGTTACGACGCCGCCCGCGCCGCGGCGCATATCCACGGCGACGCGCCTCTCCCCGAAGCGTCCGCCCAAGGAGCGCCCACCGCCCAAGGAGCGCCCGCCGCCCGAAAGGCGCCGACCGAGGCGGATCCGGCCACGCCCGCCCTCCCCTGGCTCGACGAGCTTCTCGGCCTCGCACCGGCGGACTCGCGCAAGATCGTCGCCTTCATGCCGGTCAACGTGGCGGCGCAGCCCGAGCCCGGCAGCGCGGCGGCCGCCCGCGAGGCGGTCTGCAAGGCGCGGGTGGCGGAGATCGCGCGACGGCACGGTGCCACCGCGGTCGATTTCCGCATTCCGTCGAGCGTGACCCGGGACGACACCCAATACTGGGACGCCCTGCATTACCGCCTGCCGGTCGCCGACCGGATCGTCTCGGCCCTGCGCCGGGTAGTCGCGGAGGGACGCGACGACCCGGACGGGTTCTATCGGGTGCTCGCCGCGCCGCGGGCGGCGGCGCCCTGAGGGCGCGTCACGCCACCCGGTCGCGCTCCGCCTTCTCCCAGCCCTCCCGGGTCTCGCCGATGAAGTCGTGGAGCCGCCCAGCCGCGATGGCCCGGCGCAGGCCCGCCATCAGGTCCTGGTAGTAGGACAGGTTGTTCCAAGTCAGCAGCATCATCCCCAGAATTTCGCCGGCGCGGACGAGGTGGTGCAGGTAGGCCTTGCTGTAGAGGTTCGCCGCCGGGCAGGTCGATTCCGGGTCAAGGGGCGCGTTGTCCTCGGCGAAGCGCGCGTTGCGCAGGTTGAGGCGGCCGTGGCGGGTATAGACCATGCCGTGGCGGCCGGCCCGGGTCGGCATCACGCAGTCGAACATGTCGATGCCGCGGCTCACCGCCTGGACGATGTCGTCCGGCGTGCCGACGCCCATCAGGTAGCGGGGTTTCTCGGTCGGCAGGTGCGGCTCGACGGTCTCGATCATCGCCAGCATCGTCGCCTGCGGCTCGCCGACCGCGAGGCCGCCGATCGCGTAGCCCTTGAGGTCGAGATCGACCAGCGCCCGCGCGCTCTCGACCCGCAGGCCTGGGATGTCGCCGCCCTGCACGATGCCGAACATCGCCTTGCCGGGCTGGTCGCCGAAGGCGATGCGGCAGCGCTCGGCCCAGCGGAGGGACAGCCGCATCGCGCTCTCGATCGCCGATTCGGGCGCGGGCAGGCGCACGCACTCGTCGAGCTGCATCTGGATGTCCGAGCCGAGCAGGCCCTGGATCTCGATCGAGCGCTCGGGGCTGAGCAGATGCGTCGAGCCGTCGAGATGCGACTGGAACCGCACGCCGGTCTCGTCGAGCTTGCGAAGCCCCGCCAGCGACATGACCTGGAAGCCGCCGGAATCGGTCAGGATCGGGTAGGGCCACTGCATCATCGCGTGCAGGCCCCCCAAGCGCGCCACCCGCTCCGCGCCGGGGCGCAGCATCAGGTGGTAGGTGTTCCCCAAGACCACGTCGGCGCCGAGCGCCTTGACCTGCTCGGGATACATCGCCTTGACGGTGCCGGCGGTGCCCACCGGCATGAAGGCCGGGGTACGGATCACGCCCCGCGGCATCCGGATCTCGCCGGTGCGGGCGGGGCCGTCGGTGGCCGCAACGGTGAAGCTGAACTGGTCGGTCATCGCGTCTCCGCCCGGAAGAGCAGGCTGCTGTCGCCGTAGGAATAGAACCGGTAGCCGCGGGTGATCGCGGCGTCGTAGGCCGCCCGCATCGGCTCGAGCCCGGCGAAGGCCGAGACGAGCATGAACAGGGTCGAGCGCGGCAGGTGGAAGTTGGTCATCAGCGCGTCAACCGCGCGGAAGCGGTAGCCCGGCGTGATGAAGATGTCGGTGGCGCCGGTCCAGGGCCGGATCGTGCCGTCGGGCTCGGCGGCGCTCTCGAGCAGCCGGAGCGCCGTGGTGCCGATGGCGACGATCCGACCGCCCGCCGCGCGGGCGCGGTTCAGCGCCTCGGCGGCCTCGCGGGTGATCTCGCCGATCTCGGCATGCATCCGGTGCTCGTCGGTGTCGTCGGCCTTGACCGGCAGGAAGGTGCCGGCGCCGACATGCAGCGTCACCCGCACCTGTGTCAGGCCGGCGGCCGAGCAGGCGTCGAGCAGCGCGGGCGTGAAGTGCAGGCCGGCGGTGGGGGCCGCCACCGCCCCCGGCTCGCGGGCGTAGACGGTCTGGTAGTCTGCGGCGTCCTGGGCGTCGGTCGGGCGCTTGGCGGCGATGTAGGGGGGCAGCGGCAATTCGCCGAGAGCCGCCACCGCCTCGTCGAGGGCCGGCCCGGCGAGGTCGAAGGCGAAGGTGGTCTCGCCCCCCTCCCCGCGCTCCACGATCGTGGCGTCGAGGCGGGTGAGAGCACAGGCCTCGCCCTCTCCGGTCCCGCCGAAGCTGACCCGGTCGCCGACCCGCAGGCGCTTGGCCGGCCGCGCGAAGGCGCGCCAGCGATCCGGCGCCTCGCGGAGATGCAGCATCGCCTCGAGGCGCACCGTAGGGCCGTCCGGCCGGTGGCGCAGGCCGCGCAGGCGCGCCGGGATCACCCGCGTGTCGTTGAACACCAGGACGTCGCCGGGCCGCAGCAGGCCCGGCAGGTCGCGCACCACCCGGTCCTCCGGGGGGCTGCCGGGATGCAGCAGCATCAGGCGGGCGCCGTCCCGCGGCACCGCGGGCCGGAGGGCGATACGGTCCTCCGGCAGGTCGAAATCGAACAGGTCCACGCGCATCCGGCCCTTCAGCCAGGATTCCGCCGCCGGATCAATGGGGCAGGCGCATTCCAGGCAATTGACAATATGTTGTCGAGTGAGCATCGTGTTGTCGAACGAAGAGAGGTCCCGTGTCCCGGGTCGAGGCCGCCACCGCGCTGATCCTGGAGGTGTTTCGCCTCAACGGCGCCCTGCTCGCCGCCGGCGACGCGCTCACCCGCGACCTCGGCCTGACCAGCGCCCGCTGGCAGGTGCTCGGCGCCGTCGCCCTGGCGGGGCGGCCGCTGACGATCGCGGGCGCGGCGCGGGCGATGG
The DNA here is from genome assembly GCF_900116815.1 of Methylobacterium sp. 174MFSha1.1. Lineage (NCBI taxonomy): Bacteria > Pseudomonadati > Pseudomonadota > Alphaproteobacteria > Hyphomicrobiales > Methylobacteriaceae > Methylobacterium > Methylobacterium sp. 174MFSha1.1. Next base: position 98,506 of record NZ_FPCB01000028.1, read on the forward strand.
GGCTGACCCGGCAGGCGGTGCGGCGCCTGGTGACCGAGCTGGCGGGGGACGGGTTCGTGGCGCTCGCGCCCAATCCGGATCACCGGCGGGCCGCCCTGGTGGTGCTGACCGAGGCCGGCCGGCACGCCTATGCGGCGGCGCAGGAGCGCCAAGCCGCCTGGGCCGCCCGCGTGACGGAGGGATGCGAGTCCGACTCCCTCCGGGATGCCACGACCCTGCTCCGGCGCCTGCGCGCCGCGCTGGAGCGGGACGAGGAGAGCGGCGCCGCGGAGGCTTAAGTCATGAGCGATGTCGTGCTGATCAATTCCTTCGAGGTCGCCCCCGGGGACGAGGCGGAGGCCATCGCCTACTGGGAGCGTGCGGCCGACCACCTGCGCCGGCAGCCCGGCTTCGTCGAGACCAAGCTGCATCGCGCCGTCGTGCCGGGCGCCCGCTTCCTGCTGGTCAACGTGGCGACCTGGCGCTCGGCCGAGGCGTTCCGGGCGGCGACCGCCGACCCCGCCTTCCGGGCTCTAGTCGGGCCGGAAATGGGGCGCTTCCCGCACCATCCGGGCCTCTACGAGGTGATCCGCACCTGACGACGGAGTAGCATCACGGGTTGTGCCGCCCCATCTGAGGCGGAACCGGTTCCGACCGTCGCGGAGTCTCTCGTCATGGCCAACCATCCGACCCTCGATGCCGAGCTCGTCGTCTGGTGGGAGTGCGAGGCCGAGCGGCTGGAGAGCCTCGCCGCTTCCGCCCGTTTCGGCTTCACGCGCAACCACTACGCCCGCAAGGCCGCGGCGGCCCGGGCGCGGGCCCAGGTGAGCCGCCTGCGCGAGCAGGCCCGCGCCGGCGAGAGGCCGGCCACCGCCTGATCGGTGAGACGATCGGCGCGGGCCCGAGGGTTCGCGCTTACGCGATCGTCACGACGACCCGACCGCGGGTGCGCCCGGCGAGGATCTCGGGCCCGCGTTCGATCACCTCGGCGAGCGGCACGGTGGTGGTCATCGCCGACAGGGCGGCAGGATCGAGGTCGCGGGCGAGCCGGGCCCAGGCCTCGCGGCGCAGGGAGAGCGGCGCCATGACGCTCTCGATGCCGTAGAGCGCGACTCCGCGCAGGATGAACGGCGCCACCGAGGTCGGCAGGTCCATGCCGCCGGCGAGCCCGCAGGCCGCGACGGCGCCGCCGTACTTGGTCATCGCGAGGGCGTTGGCGAGGGTCGTCGAACCGACCGCGTCGATCGCGGCGGCCCAGCGCTCCTTCCCCAGGGGCTTGCCCGGCTGGCTCAGCTCGGCCCGATCGATGATCTCGGCCGCGCCGAGGCCGCGCAGGTACCCCGCCTCCTCGTCGGCCCGTCCGGTCGAGGCGATGACGTGCCAGCCGGCCCGCGCCAGGAGCGAGATCGCCACCGAGCCGACGCCACCGGCGGCCCCCGTCACCAGGGCCGGGCCGGATTCCGGCGTGAGGCCGTGGCGCTCCAGCGCCAGCACGGCCAGCATCGCGGTGTAGCCGGCGGTACCGACCGCCATCGCCTGCTCGGGGGTGAGGTTGGCCGGCAGCGCCACCAGCCAGTCGCCCTTGACCCGCGACTTCTCCGCGTAGGCGCCGAGATGGGTCTCGCCGGTGCCCCAGCCGTTGAGCACCACGGCGTCGCCGGGCTTCCAGTCCGGGTGGGAGGAGGTCTCGACCACGCCGGCGAAGTCGATGCCGGGAATCATCGGCCAGCGCCGCACCACCGGGGCCTTGCCGGTCAGCGCCAGCCCGTCCTTGTAGTTCAGGGTGGAGTGGGTGACCCGGACGGTGACGTCGCCGTCCATCAGTTCGGACTCGTCGACATCCTTGAGCGCGACGCGTTGCCCGCCCTCGCCCTTCTCGATCACCACCGCCTTGAAGGTGCCCACGCTCCGCCTCCCTGATCGCGCGCGGCGCTCCAGCCGCGTTCGCCGTGCTCAGGGTTCTGGTGCGCGAGTGCCGCCGCGGCAAGGCCGGGGGCTTCAGCGAAGCGGCCCGGGTGCGAGCCCGGGCCGCGCGTTCGGCTCAGTAGCCGTCGTAGATGCTGCCGCCGCCGAAGACGAGGCCGGTCCCGGCGCCGACCGCCGCGCCGGCGAGCCCGACGCCCGCTCCCGCGAGGCCGAGCCCCGCGCCGACGATCCCGCCCGGGGCCGGACCGGCGCCGTAGCCGCCGCCATTCGCCGGCACCCAGCCCGAGCGGCCGGGCTCGACCAGGACGCGGCGCTGGTAGGAGGCGTAGGCCGGCGGGATCACCTGCGGCACCACCTGGGCCGGGCGCACCAGCACGCGGCGGGTCTGGGTGGCGTAGCGGGCGGGAATCGTGACCCAGCAGCCGACAGTCTGGCCGTAGGCGTCGACGGAGGTCTGCCACACCCGGCGGGCCGGCGCGACCAGCACCTGCTCGGAGACGGTGTCGTAGACCGGCGGCACGACGTGGCTCACCGTGCGCGGCGGGCGCACCATCACCTGCTCGGACACCGTGCCGTAGACCGGCGGGGTCGCGACGTGGCGGTAGCAATCGGTGGTGCAGCCGTAGCCGCCGGCGACGGCCGGGGCGGCGAAGAGCAGGCCCGCCGCGAGGGCGGTCGCGGCGGTGGCGCGGGTGGTGGCACGGGTGACCCGGGCGGTCATGGTCAGGCTTCCTCGAGGGGCGGTGAAAGGGTCGGCGCGGGGCTCGCCAGCGCCACGCTTGCCCATGAGAGAAGCCGCTCGAACGCCCTCCAGGCAAGCCGAAACCCGGAAGAGGGTAAAATTGCCCTCGGGATTTACTACGTATTTCGGCGAAATGCGGAGGGATTCGCGCAAGCCTGAGAGTCGATCGGTCGGCGGGACTCGGGAACCTTCGAATTGTCCTTGGCCGATAGTGTCGGCGTAAACCATAAGCCCGGGCTCGGACCGGTCACGCGCACGACTGCGGCACGACTCTCCGTCGACACGGCATCGTCCCGTGGCGCGACGGGACAGGACGCGGCCGCCCGACCAAGTTGCGCAGAGCCCAAGTTGCGCAGAGCTCAAGTCGCGCAGAGGGGAAGACTGGTCATCCCGCTCCCCCGTTCCAGACCCGGAACCGGCCTGCACGCCGCGAGCGTCTACGGGAGGAGATTCGAGATCAGGGCACGCGAGCATTGGACAGAATCGGCCGAGCAGGCTCCGAGAGCCTGTTTGACCGACCGATAGTCTCGCCCTGATCACAACCACATCTTGCGATCGACTTTGGCCACGTACGCGTCCTATGGCGTCCAAAGGCAAAGCCGATTCGTTACGGCAGCGAGGATGTTCCCCGGTGAGTGACTGCTCGGCAGGTCCGATGGGGACTTTCGCCATGTCCCATCGACGAGGCGAGAGTGCGAAAATCCCTCGGCGCGTCCAGCCTCGCCTGGGGAGACCGTCGACAGGCACTGGCCGATTGGCCGAAGTCGAGCTCAGAAGTCGGAGCCTCCGGGACACCCGGAGCGGTTCATTCTGGACGGAAGGCCATACGCCCGCGACGGCGCCGGTCGCCCTCTCCGCGGGAGACCAACCTCGCTTCGCGGGAAAAGGCCGGGCGAGACAGCGGTCTCGCCCGCACCGGGATCTCAGCGCGTCGCCCAGCGCAAGCCAGCGGCCACCGGGGCGGCCGGTGCCGCGGTGCTCGGCGCCGCCAGGCTCGGCACCGGCACCGTCGCGCTCGCCCCGGCCCTGGCGTGCCGGTAGAGGCCGCGATGCTCGGGGTCCGGCATCAGCGATTCGGTGATGCCGATCACCGTCTCGGCGGCGCCGAGCAGCACCGCACCGTCGGGGGCGAGCTGGTCGGCGATGCGGCGCAGCACGTCGGCCTTGGTCACCGTGTCGAAGTAGATCAGCACGTTGCGGCAATAGACGATGTCGAAGGTGCCGAGCTGCTCGAACGGCTGCAGCAGGTTCAGCGGGCGGAAATCGACCATCTGGCGCAGGGATTCCGCGATGCGCCACTGCTCGCCCACCTGGGTGAAGTGCTTGAGCATCAGCTGCACCGGCAGGCCGCGCTGGACCTCGAACTGGTTGTACAGGCCGAGCCTGGCCTTCTCCAGCACCTCGGTCGAGAGGTCGGTGGCGACGATCTCGACCCGCCAGCCGGCGAGCCGGGGGGCCGCCTCCGCGAGCAGCATCGCCAGCGAGTACGGCTCCTGGCCGGTGGAGGCGGCGGCGCACCAGATCCGCAGGCGGCGCTGGTTGGCCCGGGCCGCCAGCGCTCCGGGCAGCAGCACGTCGCGAAACAGGTCGAACGGCGTGCGGTCGCGAAAGAAGAAGGTCTCGTTGGTGGTCATCGCCTCGACCACCGCCCGCTCGATGGCGCCGTCGCGGGCGAGCCGCAGGCAGCCGATCAGCTCGGTCAGCCCGGCGAGGTTGAAGCGCCGGCAGACCGGCGACAGGCGGCTCTCGACTAGGTAGCGCTTCTCCGCCGTGAGGGCGAGGCCGGAGCGCTGCTTGAGGTAGAGGCGGAGGAAGTCGAACTCGGTTTCGGTCATCGGCGCGGCATCCTCCCCCGGATCCGTGGCAGGATATCCATCAGTGACCGCCGATGGCGGTGCGGAGCGCCGGGCCGATCGCCGGCAGCGGCAGGATCTCGTGGGCGTAGCCGGCCTTCACCAGGCTGCCGGGCATGCCCCAGACCGTCGAGGTCGCCTCGTCCTGGGCGAGCATGACCCCGCCGGCATCGACCAGGGCCTTGGCGCCCTTGGTGCCGTCCGATCCCATGCCGGTGAGGATCACCGACAGGGTGGCGGCGCCGTAGACCTCGGCCGCATCGCGGAACATCACGTCGACCGCCGGGCGGCAGAAATTGACCGGCGGCCCGTCGTTGAGCTGGATCACCGCCTCGGCGGCGGTGCCGGTGAGCCCCATGTGGCGCCCGCCGGGGGCGACGTAGACGACGCCCGGGCGCACCGGCTCGCCGTGCTTGGCCTCCGCCGCCGGCAGGCCGATCCGGGCGCCGAGATGCTCGGCGAAGACCGCGGTGAAGACCGGCGGCATGTGCTGGACGATCAGGACCGGCACGCGCCGCAGGGTCGCGGCACCGATTCCCTCCAGCACCTCCCCCACCGCCCGAGGACCACCGGTCGAGGAGCCGATGAGCAGGCAGCGCGGCGGGCTGGTGCGTAAGGGGCGCGGGCGCACGCTCACCGGCGCGGCAATCGTCGCCGGGCGCGGCGCCGGTGCCGGGACGGCGGCCGGGCGCTCGGGCAGCCCGACCGGGCCGGGCCGCTCGGGGAACGCCGCGGGCCGGGCGCGGGGCCGGTTGCGCAGGTCGGCCCCGAGCATCCGGATCTTCTGGACGAGGTCCTCGCGAAAGCTCGCCTGGGTGGTGACGCCGCGGTTGCCCTCGGGCTTCGGCAGGTAGTCGATCGCCCCGAGTGCCAGGCAGCGCAGCGAGATCTCCGCGTTGCGCTGGGTCAGGGTCGACATCATCACGACCTGGAGCCCGGGGCGCTTGGCCAGCATCCGGGGCAGCGCCTGGGTGCCGTCGAGCTCCGGCATCTCGATGTCGAGGAGCACGATGTCGGGCTGGACCCGGTCGAGGGCGTCCAGCGCGATGCGGCCGTTCGAGGCGGTGCCGACGACCTCGCAGCCGGCCTCTTCGAGCCAGCGCGAGACGAGGCCGCGGACCACGACGGAATCGTCGGCCACGAGGACGCGGATGCGGGGACCGGCGCTGGCTGATGGGGTGGAGGGCGCGGCGGATGCGGCCATGGCGTTTCTCGGTGGGCGCGCCGCGGGGCGGCCGGGGAATCGGGCCCCGGTCGCGAAACCGGGGCGTCTCGGGGCATCTCGGGTCCGTCGTGCGGCCGGCCTTCCGGCGAGACCCGCTTTGCCGCGGGCCTCGGGCGAGAGGCCCGCGGCGCGGTGAGCCTCTCAGGCGAGGCCCACCGCCTGGAGCTTGGCGGTCATGATGTCCTTGTCGAAGGGCTTCATGATGTATTCGTCGGCGCCGGCCTGGAGCGCGCGGGCGATCGACGCGACGTCGTTCTCGATGGTGCAGAACAGCACCTTCGGGTGGTCGCCCTCGGGCAGCCGGCGCAGGGCGCGCAGGACGTCGTAGCCGTCCATGTGCGGCATGTTCCAGTCGAGCAGGACGGCATCCGGCATGGCGGAGCGGCACTGCTCGACCGCCTCGCGGCCGTCCTCGGCCTCCGCGACCCGGAAGCCGAGGCCCTCGATGATCCGGCGCGCCACCTTGCGGATCACCGCCGAGTCGTCGACGATCAGGAAGGTTCTCATCCGGCCGCCCCCGGGGATCACGCCGCGCTGGCCGCTTGGCGCTCGTCGCCGAAGGCGAGGACCGCCTCGACGTCGAGGATCATCAGCAGGCGGCCGTCGAGGCGGTGCACCCCGCGGGAGACCGCGCGCCAGCGGTTGTGGAGATGGACCGGGTTCGGCTCGTAGGTGTCGGCCGAGAGCTTCATCACCTCCCCGACCTGGTCGACGAGCAGGCCGTAGGCCTCGCCGCCATGCTCCAGGCCCACCGCCATGTTGCGGCCGTCGCCGGTGCGGTCGGGCAGGCCGAGGCGGCGGCGCAGGCAGAGCGCCGTGACGACGCGGCCGCGCAGGTTGAGCAGGCCCTTGATCTCCGGCGGCGCCAGCGGGACGTCGGTGAGGTTGGTGGCGATGAAGACGTCGTGCACCCGGTCGATCGGCAGGCCGAACAGCTCGTCGCCGAGGAGCACGGTCACGTAATCGGTGGTCTCGCCGGTGGAGGGCGCGGTCGTGCCGGCGGTGTTGGTGTTGGCGGCCATCATGGGCGGGGCTCGGGCGTGGGAGGAAGGTCGGTCCGGACGCGGACAGGCGCGCCCGGACGATCGCGTCAGCGGATCAGGCCGCGGCGTCGAGGGGGGTGCTGGTGATCTCGTTCACCGCCGCCACGAGGCCGGAGCGGTCGAACTTCGCCACGCAATCGGCGACGCCCAGCGCCCGCGCCCGGGCGAGCGAATCCGGCGCCATCGTGCCGGCGAGCGCCACCACCGGCATCGCGGCGAGCCGGCCGCCGCTCTTGCGCATCGCCTCGATCAGGTCGAACCCTGAGCGGCCCGGCATCTCGAGGTCGCAGACCACGAGGTCGAGCTTCGCCTCGCCGCCGAGATGGCGCATGGCCTCCTCGGCATCGGCGGCCTGCGTCACGCGGAAGCCGGCCGCCTTGAGCACCGGGGTCAGCATCTCGCGGAAGAAGGCCGAGTCGTCGACGAGGAGCAGGCTCGGCGCCTTCGGCACCGCGCGGTGCGCCGCCTGGCCCCAATCGTCGTGGGCGAGCGGCAGGTAATGGGCGATGTTGACGATCTCGGTCGCCCGGTTGCGCACCACCGCCGAGCCGATCAGGTCGGAGCGCTCGGTGACCAGTTCGACGTCCAGCACCTCGTCGACGATGTCGACGATCTCGTCGACCACGAGGCCCATCGAGCGCTCGCCGTCGGAGAACACCACCAGGGCCTGGGCGCCCTCGCGCTTGAGCGCCTGCGAGGGATCGGCCGGGACGAGGGGCATCAGGCGGCCGCGATACTGGATCAGCGGGCGTCCGCCGACCCACTCGATCTTGGCCGCGTCGATCTCCTCGAGGCGCGTGACCAGGGAGAGGGGCACGGCCTTCAGCGAGTCGCCGCCGCCCTTGAACACCAGGAGCGTCACCGCCTGATCGGCCCCGCTCTCGTCGCCCTCGGCCTCCGCCTCGACCTCGCCGGGCTGGCCGCTCGCCGTGCCCGAGCCGACCATCTTGGCGACGCCGTTCGGGTCGATGATCAGCACCACCGCGCCGTCGCCGAGGATGGTGTTGCCCGAGAAGAGCGGGATGTGCCGCAGCTTCGAGGACATCGGCTTCACGACGATCTCCTCCGTGTGGAAGACGCCGTCGACCAGGATGCCGAAGCGCTGGCGCCCGACCTGGCTCACCACCACGAAGCCCACATCGGTCGAGGCCGGGGCGTCGGGCGCGTCGAGGCCGAGCATCGCCGCGACCGGCACGATCGGCAGCAGGCGGTCGCGCAGGCGCAGGACCGGCGAGCCGTTGATCCGCTCGACCGTGTGGTCGGTGCCGGGCTGCACCCGCACCAGTTCGAGGACCGAGACCTGCGGGATCGCGAAGCGCTGCTCGCGGGCCGACACGATCAGCGCCGCCACGATGGCGAGGGTCAGCGGGATCTTGATCGTGAAGGTGGTGCCGCGGCCGAGCTGGGTCTGGATGTCGATCGTGCCGCCGATCAGCTCGATATTGGTCTTCACCACGTCCATGCCGACGCCGCGGCCCGAGACCGAGGTGACCGCCTTGGCGGTGGAGAAGCCGGCGTGGAAGATGAACTTCGCCACCTGGGCGTCGGTCATCCGCTCGACCTCGGCCTCCGTGGCGACGCCGCGCTCGACCGCCTTGCGGCGGATCGCCGAGAGGTCGAGGCCCTTGCCGTCGTCGGCGATCTCGATCGTGATCGTGCCGCCCTCGTGGAAGGCGTTGAGGCGGATCGTGCCCTTGTCGGGCTTGCCGGCAGCCTTGCGCTCGGCGCCCGACTCGATGCCGTGATCGGCCGAGTTGCGCACCATGTGGGTGAGCGGGTCCTTGATGACCTCGAGGACCTGGCGGTCGAGCTCGGTCTCGGCGCCCTGCATCACCAGGTCGATCTTCTTGCCGAGTTCCGACGAGAGATCGCGCACCACCCGCGGCAGCTTCTGCCAGGCCGACCCGATCGGCTGCATGCGGGTCTTCATCACCCCTTCCTGCAGCTCGGCGGTGACGTGGGACAGGCGCTGCAGCGGCACCTTGTAGTTGCCGTCCTCGTGCCGGCGGGCGATCTCGAGCAGCTGGTTGCGGGTCAGCACCAGCTCCGAGACCATCGTCATCAGGTGCTCGAGGGTGTCGACGTTCACCCGGATCGTCTGCACCTTGCTGACCGGGCCGCCCTCGGCCTCGGCGGCCGCGGGCTCGGCCCGCGCGGGATCGGCCCGGCGGGGCTCGGGCGCCGGCGCGGCGGCCTCCTGACGGACCGGCTCCAGACGAACGGGCTCCTGCCGAACGGGCTCCTGGCGAACGGGTTCGGGACGGGCGGCCTCCTGACGGACGGGCTCGGGGGCCGGCATCGGCGCGGGAGCCTCGACCTCGACCTCGGTGTCGCGGAAGGCGCGCTCGAGATCGTCGAGGGAGACCTCGCCGGGCTTGAGCGCCCGCTCCAGCACCTGCAGCACCAGGGTGCCGGAGGCCGACGGGGGGGCGACGGGCACCGGCTCGGGCTCCGGGATCGGCCCCTCGGACATGCGGTCGAGGGCACCGATCAGGTCTTCGTCGACCCCGGCCGGCTCGCCGCCGGTGCGCTCCAGCTCGGCCAGGATCAGCTTGATCCGGTCGAGGGTCTGCAGGATCAGGCTGACGGCCGGGCTCGTCACCGGCATCCCGTCGCGGAACTTGCCCATCAGGGTCTCGGCGGCGTGCGCCAGCGCCTCGAGGCGCGGCAGGCCGAGGAACCCGCAGGTGCCCTTGATGGTGTGCACCAGCCGGAAGATATTCCGCAGGATCGTCTGGTTGTTGGGATCCTGCTCGAACCGGACGAGTTCGAGATCGACAGTGTCCAGGTGCTCCCCGGACTCCGTCAGGAACTCACGCAACAAATCGTCCATCGCAGCCACTCGTCGATCCACGCAGGATCTCTGCGCAGTCTCTACGCTGCCATGGGAGCCTTTATGATCCGTTGCCGGAAATCCTCACACTGGCCGGGTCCCGGTCGTCGTTCGCACAGGGATCGGGGAAAACCTCGGGGCGCGGGCGGGGAGACGCCCCACCCCGGGTTCCACCGCGGGGTTAGATGCCGTTACCGTCGCCGCCGACCTGGGGCTCGACCTCGGGCTCGGCCGGGGCCACGGGCTCGGCCCGGATCGTGACCGTGTCGCCCTCGATCGAGAACCGCACGCCCATCTCGGCGGCCCGGGCGACCAGGCCGGCATAGAACGGCTGGATCGCGTGCGCGTCGACGGTGCCGCCCGCCGGCGTGCCGGCGATCAGCGCCTCGACATGGGGCGGGATGCGGGCATAGGCGCCCTTGGCAGTCAGGACGAAGAGCGGCGCCTCGGCCTCGCCGGTGACCTTGACGTCGATCACGCCGCCGCGGGGGATCGCCGTGACGGCGATGACCACGAGGTTCAGGAGCAGCTTGACCTTGTTCTTCGGAAACAGCGCGCGGGGCGCGCTCCAGGAGAGCTGGGTCTTCTCGTCGCCGAACATGCCGCGGGAGACGTTTTCGGCATCGGCGAGGTCGATGCTGGCCCCGGCCGAGCCCGCCGCCCCGAAGGCGATGCGGGCGAATTGCAGGCGGGCCGAGGCCTGCCGGGCGCTCTTGCGGATCAGGTCGAGGGCGAAGTCGCGCATCTCGGCGCTGTCCTCGTCCTCCAGCACCTCGAGGCCGTTCACGATGGCGCCGACGGGGCTGATGACGTCGTGGCAGACCCGCGAGCAGAGCAGCGCCGAGAGGTCGAGGGCGTCGAGGGTGACGGTGGTCATGGGGTGCGCTCCGCGGGGCCGGCCAATGGTGTCGAGGTCGCGGCGGCTCCCGCCACGGTTTGCCGGCACGGATAGCCGTCGCGCGGCAATTTGAAAAGGCGAACGGCGCGTCGTCGCACGCACGGATCGATCGACAAACCCGCCGGCGCCGGGCATGACGGAGGCATGACATCCGCGCTCACGATGCCAGCCCTCTCCTTCGACCGCCCGCCCGCGCCGCCCGAGCGCGACGCCATCGCGGGCGGGCTCGCCGGGATCGCCGCGGCGGCCGGCGTGATCCTGCGGCGCTTCGAACTCGGCGGCTGCCGCCATCACCTCAAGGCGGACGGCTCGCCGACGAGCCAGGCGGACCTCGCGGCCGAGGCGCAGATCGTCGCGGCGCTCAACCAGATTTGGCCCGGCATCCCGGTGATCGCCGAGGAGACCGCCGCCGAGGCCGCCCCGGCCGCCCTGTTCTTCCTCGTCGATCCCCTCGACGGCACCAAGGACTTCCTGAAGGGCACCGGCGAGTACACGGTCAACATCGCGCTCGTCGCCGGCGAGCGGCCGGTCGCGGCGGCGCTCGCCGCCCCCGCCCTCGGGCGGGTCTGGGCCGCCGGGGACCACGCCGTCGAGGCGCCGATCGTCGAGGGGGTGCCGGGCGCCTTCCGGCCGGTCGCTTCGCGGCCCGTCCCGGCGGAGGGGATGACCGCCCTGGTCAGCCGCAGCCACGGCGAGGCGGCGGACGAGGCCTGCCTCGCCGCACTGCCGATCGGCGCGCGGCGCGGGGTTTCGTCGGCCCTCAAGTTCGGGCTCATCGCCTGCGGCGAGGGCGACGTCTACGTCCGCTGCGGCCCGACCATGGAGTGGGACACGGCCGCGGGCGACCACATCCTGACCCGGGCCGGCGGCTGCCTCGTCGGTCCGGACGGCCGGCCCCTCGGTTACGGCCGCCGGCCGGGCCAATACCGCAACGGCCCGTTCGCGGCCTTCGGCGACCCGTCGCAGGCCGGCCGCGCGGTGCTGCCGACGGCTTGCCCGATGCGGGGATGAGCCGTCTGGTTCAGCCGCCGATCGCGGCCTCGGGCCGGAGCTCCGGCCAGCGCGCCTCCGCGGCGTCGATGAGCGTCATGCCGGTCCGCGCACGGCGCTCCGCATCCCGGAACAGGTAGAGCCGGTCGTCGCGCAGGGCCGCGACCAGAGGATCGGCCTCGACGAGCCGCCCGGCGGCCATGCCCTCCGGATCGAAGCCGCCGAGGCGCGGGGCATAGGCTTCCGGCGTCCGGGCGAAGGCGCCGCGATTCGACGCGGACGCGAAGCGCCAGACCAGGCCCGACCAGGTGAATTCGTGCGCCTCGGTGCCCGGCAGCGGCGCGGATCCGAGCCGGTAGGAGACCGGATCGAAGCCGCGCAGGGCGAGCGCTGTCAGGGGGTCGGCGGCGTAGAGGCCGGGCACGCCGAGCGGCGTCTCGCCGCGGGCCGGCAGGGCGTAGACGGCAGGCAGGATCGCCCCTGCGGGCAGAAGCGACAGCACGCCGCGCCGCGTTAACCGGATCTTACCCATATTCGCAGCATCTGTGGCATCCCGCCGCCCGTCCGCGCCGGCTCCCCTGGGCTCGACGCCCCGGGGACACCGGCAGAGACCACATTAAGCCGGGATGCCTAACGAATGCTCTCAGCCCCCTCCGCCGCTTCGGATCGAGAGAAGACCGGCGTCCCGCGCCGGCGCGCCCTCGCGGCCCTTCTCCTCGCCGCGCCCGCCCTGCTCGCCGCCCTGCCCGGTCCCGCCGCCGCGCAGGGGCGCGGCCCCGGCGACCCCGGCACCTTCCAGCCGCGGGAGATCATCGATTCGGGCCACCAGTTCTTCGGCTCGGTCTCGCGCGGCCTCGCCCTCACGGTGCAGGAGGCGACCCGGCGCTGGGGCGAGCCCAACGGCTACATCCTCGGCCAGGAGGCCTCCGGCGCGATCATCGGCGGCGTGCGCTTCGGCGAGGGCACGCTGTTCACCCGCAATGCCGGCCAGCGCAAGGTGTTCTGGCAGGGCCCCTCCCTCGGCTTCGACGTCGGCGGCGACGGCGCCCGCTCGATGATGCTGATCTACAACCTGCCGCGGGTGAACGCGCTCTACCGCCGCTTCGTCGGCATGGACGGCTCGGCCTACGTGGTCGGGGGGTTCGGCATGTCGGCGGTGACCGCCGACAACATCGTGGTCGTGCCGATCCGCGCCGGGGTCGGCGCGCGGTTCGGGATCAATGTCGGCTACCTCAAATTCACCGATTCGCCGACCTGGAACCCGTTCTGAAACGGGGTCCGAACGGAGCGTCCGGACCCCGCACGAGGGAACCGACCGCGTGTGGCCGCGCTAGTCCTGGCGCCCGTCCCGTGGCAGGGTCCCGCCGCGCCGCCCGCGCGTGGCCCCGATGCCGGTGCGCGGGGTGCGCCGACCGTATCCACCGTCCGCGCGGGATTCCCCGCCCGGACGCCGAGAGAGTATCGCCCGGGTGATCGAGTCCCTGATGTTCGCGGCGCTGGGGTTCCTCGCCGCCAGCCTGTGCGCCCTGCTGATCCTGCCGGCGCTCAACGCCCGGGCCGAGCGCCTGACGCGGCGGCGGCTCGAAGCGCTCTACCCGATGTCGATCGTCGAGCTGACCGCCGAGAAGGATCACCTGCGGGCCGAGTTCGCGGTGCGCGAGCGCCAGCTCGAGCGCCGGGTCGAGGAGGCGCAGGCCGCCCGCCGGGCCGAGATGGAGGAGATGGGCCGGCGCACCGTGCGCATCGGCACGCTCACCCAGGAGATCGAGCGCCGGGACGCGCATCTCGGCGAGATCGAGCGCGACCTCGCGGCGGCGCGCGGCAACCTCGCCCAAGTCCAGGGCGAGCTGGCCGAGGCCCGCACCGCCCGCGCCGCCGCCGAGGAGGCGATGCGGGCGCTGGAGGGCCCCTACCAGCGGGCGCTCGCCGAGCTCGCGTCGTTGCGCAACGAGATCGAGGCGAGCCGCAGCGGCCGGGCCGAGGCCGAGGCGGCGCGCGGCGTCGCCGAGGAGCGGGTCCGGGCGGCCCGCGGGCAGGTGGCCGCGGCGGGCGAGAGCGTCGCCAGCGCCGCCCGCGAGCAGATCCAGGCCCTCGAAGACGCGCTGGCCGACCTCAACACCCGCCACGCCGCCGAGATCGAGGCGGCCCGGGCCGAGATCGCGCGGCTGCACGCGGCCCTGCAGCAGTCCGCGCGGACGGCGTCCCCGCTCCCCACCGCCGAGATCGCGGCCCAGAACGCCGCCCTGGAACGCCGGATCGCCGAGGTGGCCGACGCCCTGATGAATCAGGGCCGGCCCGAGCCGCGCATGCCGCAGGCGACGCCTTTGCCGACGCCCGCCGCGGCGGGGTGACGCTTGAGGGTCGGGCGCAGGCAGGTCCGCTCGCGCGGGTGGCGGGTGGATGACCAAGGGTGAGGGCGCGGCGCCGTGTGCTCTGCGGCACATCGCTCCCGCCCGAAGCCTCGCAAAGCCGCACAGCATGAGGCTGGAAACGGCTTGGAAACACGTAACCGGGGCAAAATCGCGGGCGGTCAGGCTGGTGAGGTCTGCCTGACCAAGTCTGCGAGAGGTGGGATGGGTGGCCCGTGATCGGGGATGCCGAGGCGGTCGCCGAGGTAGCGGAAGAACGAGATTCCGAGCTTGGTGCAGGTCTTCATGAGACCCAGCAGCGCATCGCGGGCGGCCCGCCCAGCCACACTCATCGTGCCGCCCGAGATCCGCCGCTTGGTCACGCAGGCCCGGATGTCGTTCTCCGATCCATTGGTGTGCAGCGGGATGTCCGGCCGGTCCAGCACCCGCA